>CAYOIU010000214.1:0-7151 GCA_964404085.1 uncultured Desulfobacteraceae bacterium
TCGGGCAAAAGGGGGCATTTTGAAACTGGCTCTATTAACAACCGGTTCGTAAGTCGTTGGGAATAGTTCAAACCTTTTCCGACGGGGCACGTGTCTTGCCTTTTTTTGGGGGCGAGACAGGATCCGGATTTTTCAGCAAACAGAGGAGGACAAGAAAATGGGAATGAACACGGACGAACTTTATTTCAAGCCGAAACTGCGCGTCATCAACGACGACCAGATCCAACAGATACACATGGCCACTCTGGATGTCCTGGAGCACATCGGTGTCAAGATGACGCACAAGCGCGGTGTGGAGATCCTTGAGGGTGGCGGTGCAAAGGTGGAGGGAGACCGCGTGAGGATCCCGTCCTGGATGGTGGAAGATGCCATACGCAAGGCCCCGCACCGTTTGGTTCTCGGCAAGCGCACCGGCGAGAGGGCGCTGGTTGTTGAGGCGGACAAGTCCTATTTCGGGCCGAGCCTGGATTGCATGGACTATATGGATCCCGCAACCCATGAACGCATAAGATTTACGACCGAACACACCAAGGAGATGGCGGCGCTTTGTGACGGGCTCCCCAGTTTTGAATGGTGCATGACCATCGGCATGGCCGATGATGTCCCTGCGGACATCGCCGACCGTGCGGTAGCGCGAAACGTGATGGAATACTGTGAAAAACCGCTCGTCTTCTGCTGCAAGGATACCAACAGCGTGAAAGACATCCATGAGATGGCCCTCCTGCTCTGCGGGGGTAAAGAAAATTTTGAAAAAGCGCCCTTTGTCGTACATTATTCAGAACCCATCTCTCCCCTCGTCTACTATGATCCGGCCGTGGACAAGATCCTCTACTCGGTCGAAAACGGGATTCCCCTGATCAACTTTCCCTGCACCTCGGGAGGCGGATCAGGCCCGATCACCTTTGCAGGCACCATGGTGCAGTCTAGTGCGGAATCCTTGAGCGGTCTGGTCCTGGCGCAGCTCGTCAAACCCGGGGCACAGTTCGTTTATGGTGCGTTCACAAGCATCATCGATATGAAGACCACCATTTTTTCCTACGGGGCCAATGAGTTCAGCCTGATGACCGCGGGCCTGGCCCAGATGGCCCAATACTACCGTCTGCCCTTTTTCGGCACGGCAGGCGCAACAGATGCCAAATTCTGCGACGCCCAGGCCGGGGCCGAAGTGGCCTTCCAATGCTTCTCAGCCGCGGCGGTGGGATCCGGGCTGGTCCATGACTGCTCCACCTGGATGGATCACGGCGTCATGGTTTCACCCGAATTCATGGTCTTGGCCAGCGAGATCGTCGATTCCGTGAAGCATTACATGCGAGGAATACCGGTAAACGAGGAGACCCTGGCATTGGATGTTATGAAGAAAGTGGGTCCGGGAGGACATTACCTGCAGCAAAAACACACGATGGATCACTTCCGCGACATCAAATACTCGGAGATCTTTGAACGGGAGGTCCTGGGCAAGTGGGAAAGCTCCGGTTCGAAGAAATTCGAGCAACGTTTGCAGGAAGTGACCCTGGAAAAGATGAAACACAGGCCAAAACCCCTTTCCGAAGATGTTGTGAAGGAACTGGACAGGATGCAGGCCTCCTGGAAATAGGGACTCTATGGGCGAAAATACAGTACTGTACCGTCGCGAGGGACGGGTGGGGGTCATCACCCTCAACCGGCCCCATCGGTTGAACGCCATCAATGTGGATCTCCTCCGTGCGTTGATGGCCCATCTGGAAACGGCGCGTCAAGACAAAGAAGCCAACGTCATCATCCTGACGGGGGCCGGGCGTGCCTTCTGCGCGGGCGAGGATCTCAAGGAGACGGCGGCCGGGAAGGACACGGAGACCTGGCTGGAAGAGACGGATCGCCTCCAGGAGATGCAGCGGCTGATCATGAAGCTGGGCAAACCCCTCATCGCCGCGGTCAACGGCTATGCACTGGGGGGCGGGTGCGAGTTTGCCATGTCCTGTGATATTCGTATTGCGGGGGAAACCGCTCGGTTCGGTTTCCCGGAGACGGGCGTGGGCTTGACCGTGACAACGGCAGGCACCAAGCTTCTGAGCCAACTGGTGGGTCTTGGAAAGGCCAAGGAGCTGATTTTCACAGGGGAATTCATCGACGCGGTCGAGGCCGAGCGGATCGGGCTGGCAAACAAGGTCGTTCCCGACGCCGAATTGATGGAAGAGGCCGTTGCCATGGCCGAAAGGATTGCCGAACGATCGCCCCTGGCCCTCAGGTTGTCCAGGATCGCCATCGATCAGGGTCTCGATGCGGGTTTTGAACAGATACTGGAGATCGAGGCCGGCCATCTTCTTATATGTACCCAGGCACAAAACCAGGCCAAGTATGTGGCACGGCGGCTGGACCAGATGAAGAAAAACAGGGAGTGAGGTGGAACGAAAGTACTGGAATCCGGAAATGGAGACCCTGCCGGCCGGTGAGCAGCACCGTCTCGAACAGGAGAGGCTTCTCAAACAGCTGAAATATGTAGCGGCAACGAGCGAGATGTACCGGCGAAAGTGGGCCGAGGCAGGGGTCGGCATCAAGGAAGTGAAAGGGGTTGAGGATCTTTGTAAGTTGCCTTTCACCACCAAGACGGAACTCCGCGAATCCCAGGAGCGAAGGCCGCCCTTCGGGGACTTCCTGGCCAGCAAGGTGGAAGAGGTTTCCAGGGTCCACCGTACTTCCGGGGCCACAGGGCGCTTCGTTTACACGGCACTTACGAGGGCCGATCTGGACCTGACCCATGACTGCGGCGCCAGAGCGTTCTGGTCGGCCGGGCTGCGGCCCCATCACCGGGTTGTCCATTGCCTCAACTACCAGCTCTGGATGGGTGGGTTGACGGATCACATCAACCTGGAGACCACCGGGGCCACGGTCTTTCCCTTTGGAGTCGGGAATTCCCGCCAACTGGTTCGGGTCATCCGGGAGGCGGGGATCAATGTCCTGTCGTCAACCCCCTCTTATCCCAAGTATCTCGAACAGGTGGTCCGCGACGAGCTGGGGATCGAACCGCGGGATCTGGGGCTCAAAATGGGCCTCTTCGGAGGGGAGCCGGGACTTGACAATCCCACGTACCGGAAGAGGATCGAAGATACCTGGGGCATGAAGGCCCAGAATGCCAATTACGGCGTGTCGGACGTGCTGTGCAATTTTGCGGCGGTTTGTGCGGACAACTATCAGCTCCATTTCCTGGGTACCGGGGCCCTTCTGTTCCAGTTGATCGACCCCCGGAGCGGTGAGGATCTCCCCATGGAGGAAGGCGTGATCGGTGAGATGGTCCTGACCCATCTGGCCAAAGAGGCCCAGCCCCTGGTCCGGTACCGGACCTCCGACCTCTTTGAAATCCTGGGGGTCGGTCCGTGCGCCTGCGGCAGGACAGGACCCCGGTTCAAGGTCATCGGCCGGGCGGACAACATGCTCCACGTCAAGGGTATCAATGTTTTCCCGAACGGTGTAGCCCAGGTGCTGGAGTCCATGGTCCCCCATGTGACGGGCGAATTTCAGATCGTCCTCAGCCACCCTTCCCCCTACACCCATCTGGACATCACGGTGGAGCAGGGCGAAATGATCCAACCCGAAGAGATGGAAGGATTGAAAAAGGAGGTGACCGCCCGGCTCAAGGAGGAGCTGAATTTCAAGGCGTCTGTGACCCTGGTCCCGCCCAATGCCATTGAACGGACCGAAATGGGCAAAGCCATTCGCGTCATCCGCAACTATTCTTCGTGAGTATCATTCTCCGCCATCCTGCGAGTTGCCTGCCTCCTGAGTATCGTGCGAAATAAAGCGTACCTTCAAGATGGGGACCGATCTTTTTTCCATGGCAAAAATATGTCGGCGGTAAAGAGAGGAGGGGATGATGACACAGAGTAATCAAGACAAAAGATCTTATGATCCGATGGTATTCTGGATTTCCGCTGCAGTGGTGGTGGTTTTTCTCATATGGGGGGTCTTTTTCCCCAAGAATATGAGTTCCGGGATCAATGCGGTATTTGGATGGACAACCAAATACTGGGGTTGGCTTTACCTGCTGACGGCATTTCTTTTGGTGGGTGCGTGTTTTGCCCTGATGGGTGGGAAGTATGGAAAGATGAAACTGGGGCTACCGGAAGATACGCCTGAGTTTTCCAATTTTTCCTGGTTCGGTATGCTTTTCGGCTCAGCCATTGCCGCCGGGATCGTGTTTTGGGGCCCGGCCGAACCGGCTTATCACTACATGACGCCTCCGCCCTATTTTGGCGGCGATCCCAAGACGGCCGCGGCCGCAAGCCATGCTATGACCTATTCTTTTTTTCACTGGGGCCTGAGTGCATGGGCCATCTATGTGCTCCTCACGATTCCCCTGGCGCACGCCTGTTACACGAAAAAACTGCCTTTCCGGTTTTCAAGCGCCTTTTACTACGTGCTGGGGGATAGAATACACGGTGCGTGGGGGAAGGTGTTGGATATCTTTGCCGTCTTTGCGACGCTCGGAGGACTGGCCACCACAACGGGCCTGGTTGCGCTTCAGCTTGCCAGCGGGTTGAAGTATCAATATGGCGTCCAGATGGGAAGCGGGAGCATGTACATCATTATCGGTGTCCTGACCGCGGCCTTTACCCTTGCCGTGTATACCGGGATAGAAAAAGGCGTCAAGTTCCTGGGGGACCTGAACATGTTTGTCTTCATCGGGGTATGGTTTTTCGTCCTCATTTTCGGACCCACCCTCTTCCTGCTGAAGCTCACCGAGAATTCCCTGGGTCAGTACCTGCTCAATTTTGTCCCCCTGAGTCTCTATACCGCTCCCGGCGTCAAAGGAAACTGGCTGGGAAGCTGGACGGTTTTCTATTGGGCATGGTGGATGAGCTGGGCACCATTTGTCTCGGTTTTTATTGCACGTATCTCCAAGGGACGCAGCATCAGGCAGACCGTTGCGGCGGTCCTGCTCCTTCCCACCATTGCAGATTTCCTGTGGTATGGTGTGATCGGCGGTGCGGGCATCAGTTACGATGTCACCGGGACCATAAAGGCCCACGGTGTTGAGAGCGCCATTTTCGCAATCGCCCAGCACCTTCCCCTGACAGGCATTCTGTCTGTGTTCCTGATCTTTCTGATCTGCACCTTTTTTCTCACCAGTGCCGATTCTGCGGCCATGTCCCTGGCCATGTTTACTTCGGGGCACGAGAATCCCAGCAGAAACTTGCGCGCCTTCTGGGGAATCGCCCTTGGCGCGGTAGCTGCACTGCTCGCAGGAACGGGGAGCCTGAAGGCCATCCAGACCGCCTCAATTGCCACGGCGTTTCCCCTTATGTTCCTGCTGTTATGGGTGATTTACGGAACTTTTAAAGGCTTGAATGCATACGAAAAGGATAAGGAACAATAGTCCACGGACAAGGGGAGAATCATCCCCTCACATGAAGGAGAAAGAAAAATGTATGATCGCATGCAAGAGTTTACCGAAGAAGAGTTGACCATGCTCCATGATGCCGCCATGGATCTTCTACAAAATACGGGGATTGCCTTCAATGATGAAGAGGCTCTGGCAATTTTCAAAGAAAACGGCCTCAAGGTGGAAGGCAAGACCGTTTTCATGACTGAAAAGGATGTGCGGAAGGCCCTCGAGACAACGCCTGAAAAGTTCAGCGTTACGGCACGGAATCCTGAAAAATCCGTTGAAATCGGAAGGGATGATTTCGTCCTGCTTCCTGCCTACGGACCTCCGTTTGTATCGCAACCCGACGGTCGGGAGCGCAAGGCCACCATGGATGACTATGACAATTTCTGCAAGCTGGTCCAGACCTCGAAACCCATCAACATGAACGGCTTTATGATGGTGGAGCCTTCCGATGTGCCGGCAGAAACCGCCCATCTGGACATGATTTTTTCCAGTATCGTGCTTTGCGACAAACCCTTTATGGGAAGCCCGGTATCAAAGAAAGGTGCCCGTGATTGTATTGACATGGCGGGAATGGTCTGGGGGAACAAAGAGAAACTGAAAGATATGCCCGTGACCGTCTCGTTGATCAATTCCCTTTCCCCTCTGCAATTTTCCGAGGAGATGGCAGGGTCCTTGATCGAGTTGGCTCGCTACGGGCAGGCCTGTGTCATCGCTTCCCTGATCATGGCCGGGTCTTCAGGACCGGTGACCCTCGCGGGGGTCCTTGCACTTCAGGATGCGGAGATTCTTGCAGGGGTGGTTTTAAGCCAACTGGTGAGGCCGGGTGCACCGGTTATTTACGGTTCCACGTCTTCCGCCATGGACATGAAGACCGGCGGGCTTTCCATCGGTGCCCCCGAGCTTTCCATGGTGGTATCAGCGACCGCACAGATGGCACGGTTCTACCATCTGCCCAGCAGGAGCGGGGGCGGCCTGACGGATGCCCATGTCGCCGATGCACAGGCGGCCCTGGAATCCACCTTGGCGCTCGTGACAGCGATTCGAAACGGCATCAATTTTGTCCTTCATGCCGGCGGCATTCAAGGATCCTACATATCGGCCAGTTTCGAAAAATTTCTCATTGATGAAGAGATCTGTGCCATGGTAAGAAAGCTTATTCAACCGGTTGCAATAACGGATGATAGCATCGATGTGGAAATGATCAAGCAGGTGGGAATCGGTGGACAGTATCTCACACAGCCCAAGACCTTTCAGCTCTGCCGAACGGAATTTTTTCTGCCTGGGTTGGTGAACCGGAAGAACAACGCGGGTTGGCGGGAGGACGGGGGCAAGAGGCTCGATGAAGTGGCCTCCGAGATGTTGAACGAACGACTCGCTTCCTATGAAAAACCGGACATCGATCCCAAAGTCGAGGCCGATCTTTCCGAGTTCGTACGGAACAGAAAAAACGGGAAATAGAGGTAAGTAAACCATCAACCAAATGGAGGAGAGAAAACGATGGCAATCCAAGGCATTTTTCAGGCAATTCTGGCGTTTGACGAAGCAAAGGTAAAAGATCTGACCCGGGCGGAGATTGACGCCGGCAGCGATATCGATTCCATCCTGAACGATGGGATGATTGCGGCAATGGACGAGGTGGGGAAGCAGTTCAGCGAGGGGATCCTCTTCGTTCCCGAGATGCTCATGGCTGCCCAGGCCATGAAGGGGGGCCTTGCAATCCTGAAGCCGCTTCTGAGCGGGGATTCGGCCGCCTCCAGGGGCAAGGTCGTCATCGGGACGGTCAAGG
>CAYOIU010000215.1:0-7150 GCA_964404085.1 uncultured Desulfobacteraceae bacterium
TATCTCCTCCGACATAACGGGAGAATTGGAAGCGCTTCATATCTACCTGCCCCTGAAAGTACTGCCCCATCCTTTGAGGGAAGGACGATTCAAGGCCACTTTTTCAGGGAAAAAGATTGCCATTTCCTCCCTCGGGTTCAAGGTGGGGAAAAGCACAGTCGCGATTCACGGGAAACTGACCGGGCGTAAACCCCTACAGGGGAATCTGATGCTTCAATCCAATTTTCTGGACACGGCGGATTTTTCCGAAAAACGTGACGGAGGATCGGCAAAAGGCCTTAAGGCCGTCTGGCGCTATCTTCAGCAGGAAAAAACAGATCTTGCGGTATCGGTCAAAGTTTCTCGATTCCTTTGGCGGAAAATGAAACTCGGCCCCTTGAGAGGTCAGTGCACCTTCCAGCGGGGAGACTTTCACCTCGAATCCAGCACGGTCGGGATGAAACACGGCACCATGACAACAGCAGGGGACATCGTCAAATCTCAGGGAGATCAGATCACCCTTTTGAGCCACATCAGGTTCTTTCGACAACCGGTCCGGGAACTCATCGACAGTTTTTCAGACAAGCCTCCGTTTATAGAGGGTCGCTTGACTACCGACACTGTTCTTTCCACCGAGGGCAGGGACAAGGCTTCACTAATCGCGGGCCTCCACGGTAAGGGTGAAATGCTGATTGAGAAAGGCAAGATCCTCAAATCAAATCTCCTCATCCAGGTCATGAATTTTCTGAGCCTCCAGAAGATCTTTCGCCGCCCGCCGCCCGATCTGTCCAAGAAGGGATTCTACTTCGACGAAATCGGCTGCAATTTCGTGGTCAAGAGAGGCCTGCTGAATACCGAAAATCTCGCTATGAAGAGCCCGGTCTTCAATGCCGCGATACGGGGAAGGCTGGATCTGACCAGGTCTCAGATTAAAGCCGACCTACACGTCCAGCCCCTGGTAACCATGGATAGCCTTGTGAGCAAGATCCCCATCGTGGGATATATTCTGACAGGCAAAAACAAGACCCTGCTGGTCTATTATTTCAAAGTGAAGGGTCCCGTCGCGTCACCTGAAGTCAATTACGTGCCTCTCAAGCACTGGGGGAACAGCATCATGGGTTACGTGACGCGTGCCTTCCTGACCCCTCCGCGCCTCTTCGAAAAGCTCAGAAAGATGGTCAAGCCTTCCGAAAACTGAAAGGCCGGCGGGACGGCAGGCTGGTTGATAATTTTTGAGAGGCGTGATAGGCTCAAATCTAATAACTGCGGCCACAAGCATCCCGAGGTGGGAACACGTTCCCGGCCCAGAAGGAAAACGAACATGGCCAAACAGAATATTCTGGACATTTTCAAGAAGCGAACGCGGCATCCATTCCGCCCCAGGGCGTCGGATATCATTGCCAAACTCTTTCCGGCCTTTGAACACTACAAATGCTCCGGCGAATCCCTCCTGGCCGGTTCAGCTGAATTTCTCGACAAAAGCGTGACCGTTGTCGCGCAACAGAAGCCGACACCCCAGGATCTCAAAACCTCCACGGACCTCAAGAAACTGAATTACGGGATGCTCACCTCGGATGATCACTCCTTCATCTTGAGCATTATGAAAAAACTACGTTCCGCGGACCATGAAAACAGCTATCTCTTCACCATCATAGACACTTATGGTGCTGATATTTCAATGTATTCAGCCCAGAGGTTCCAGGCATTCTTCATCGCCCAGCTCATACGTAGTTTCCTGACCATCCCCATCCGCACCATATCCCTCATCCTCGGGGAGGGCGGCAGCGGAGGCGCCCTTGCCATTCAGGTTACGGATATTCGCGGTCAGATGGACGATGCGCTGTATGCCACGGCACCCCCTGAGAGCATGGCATCCATCGTCTTCAGAGATCCGGAGAGGATAGAAGACGCCCTGGCTATCCTCAAGCCGACGGCCAGGGAATTGAGGCACCTGGGGGTGGTGAACCGCGTCATACCCTCTCCGGAAAACGTGGAGGACAGCGGGGAGATGGCGGAAAACATACGTCAGTTCTTGACCAGGGCCATCAAGGACCTTTCCAAGTCCCGGATAAACAAGCTCATCAAGAAGCGGGAAGTCACGGCAAAACAGTATGGTCTTTCAAAGAAAGGCGGTCCGCTCTTTGACATCAGGCGGTACTTCGAGAAACCCATCAAGAAGGCCTTTAGAAAGCCGCCGCCGGACATCAAGATTCTCCACTACTCCGGCCCCATCGAAGTCGGCGAAGATTACGGAGACATCCGGCCCAAAGAAGATGCCACGGAATTTGTACAATGTGGTGCCGGCGGTCGTGGCAAGGAACAGGGAGGGTGCGGCAAACTGATTCCCCTCAAGGACCTTCTGGACAATTTCAACGTCTGCCCGGAATGCGGCCATTCGTATATCCTGGGCGCAACAGGATGGATCGACTGCCTGGCCGACAGAGGATCGTTCAATGAACTCTATCGAAACCTCACTGTCGAGCAATTGCTTGAAGAAAACAGCATCACGAGCCACTACAACCAGTTTCTGGCCAAACAGAAGGGGCGATCCCCCTTCAACGAGTCCCTGGTGGTCGGCAGCGCGCGAATCCACGGCCTCCAGGCCGTCATGGCCATCAGTGATTTCTATTTTTGCGGCGGCACCATGGGGGTGGTCTTCGGGGAAAAATTCAGGAGGGCGGCGGATTACGCCATCCAGGAAAACCTGCCTTTCATCAGCCTCTGCTGCTCAGGGGGGGCCAGGCTCTATGAAGGTATTTCGGCCCTCATGCAGATGGTCAAGACCATAGAATCCGTCAACCGTCTGAAACGACATGGCCTTCCCTACATCTCCATCCTGTCGGACCCATCCACCGGCGGTGCCATAGCCAGTTATGCGGCCCTGGGCGACATCATCATCGCCGAACCCGGGGCCCTGGTCATCTTTGCGGGACCGCGGGTCATGCAGTCAAGGGGTTTCGAGGTGGATGAAAAGCTCGTTCGATCGGATTCCCTCTTCAATATTTCAGGGGAAATCTATGACCAACTGGGTTACTACCACGATATACGGGGCATACAGGAAATCTGCGAGAGAAAAGGCATGAAGCGCTGCTTGGCAAAGTATCTGGAGCTCACCGGGCGAACCATCCGTAAGCCTAAGAGAAAACAGAAGAAAAAGGGCGGCAAGCCGCTCATGCTTTAGCCGGCCCCACGCCACAGAATTTTCAATCAATGAATGGTCCATCCGCAAAAGGGGCAGTATTGAAACGTTGGCTCCAGGGGACGTGAGCAATTGGGGCACCTGTCCGGTTGACCCTGCCTCGTCCGGGGGGATCCGCTGTATGGCTCCCGCAAAACAACCCCGCATTTCGGACACTCCAAGAACGGCTCTCCTTTTTTTACCGGAAAAAGGGGAATGAAAAACAGGGAAAAATAGTGGTCAACCCGTTTCATGCGTGCTCCAAAAAGGCCGCAGGAGGGGCAGATCCCGGGTTGGTCATCCAGGAAGAAGGTTTTGGGTTGTACACCGCCGATGAAAAAAAACATGGTGACTACTCACTGAGGTACAGGGGCAAATGGTCTGCGAACAAAAACCCCTCCCTTGTGGGTGCGACCCGGGTTCCGTCGTATGTCAAAAACCCCATCTCCCCCAGATCCTCGAGGTTCTTCTTGGCCGCGGCCCCACGGATTTCAGCCCTGTCAAATCCTTTCAGGGTCCTCAGGCCTAGGGCCACGGATTCGAGATTCATCTGTTCCCGTGAAAGGGTTTCCTGTCCTGCGATGGGGGATCCGCCGCTCTTCAGGGCGCGGCAATAGTTCCTTACGGACCGGACATTCCACCACCGCCTGCCGCCTAGAAAGGAGTGGGCGGAAGGGCCCAGGCCCAGGTAGGGAACATGGTGCCAGTATTTCTCGTTGTGCCTGCAGATATTTTTTGTGCTCCGGGCAAAATTGGATACCTCATAGTGGATGTAGCCCCTCCCCGCCAGGAATTCGGAGGTCCCCAAAAAAAACTCCCGTTCCTTTTTTTCACCCATGGACATGGGACTTCCCTTTTCCTTCATGCACCAGAATGCGGTCCCTTTTTCGATGGTCAACTGGTAGCAGGAAACGTGCTCCGGCCTGAAAGAGAGGGCCTGCGCCAGGGTCCCCAGCCAGTGTTCCATTGTCTGGCCCGGCAATCCGTAGATAAGATCGATTCCCAAATTCTCGAACCCAGTCGACCTGAGTCTTGAAAGCGCCTCGACCGCATCCCCTGGACCGTGGCGTCTGCCCAAGAAAGCAAGTGCGCCTTCATTGAACGACTGAACCCCCACATTCACGCGATTGAAGGCCAATTTTTTCAAGGTCTTCACCTTTCCAGCAGTGAGGTCCCCGGGGTTGGTCTCAATGGTGATTTCCGATCGGGGATCCATATGAAAATGTTGAAAGATCGCCTCCATTAACGCGCCAAGCTGGGATTCCGAGAGCAGGCTGGGGGTTCCTCCCCCGAAGTAGATGGTGTCAAAGGGGCTGAATCGCCCCCGGTATTGCTCCATTTCGAATACAATTCCATCCAGCCAGTCCTGGATCAGGGATCCGCTGGCCAGAGAATAGAAATCGCAATAGGGGCACTTGGACCGACAGAACGGGACGTGGAGGTAAAGGCCGGCCTTTTCCATTTTACTTGCCTTCCGATTTGAGGACCGCCACGAAGGCGCTCTGGGGGATGGAAATCGACCCGATCATCTTCATGCGCTTCTTACCCTTCTTCTGTTTCTCAAGGAGCTTCCGTTTGCGCGTGATATCCCCCCCGTAACATTTTGCCGTCACATCCTTCCTGAATGGAGAAATGGTCTTCCTGGCAATGATATTGCCTCCGACGGCCCCCTGTATGGCTATCTTGAACATGTGCCTCGGAATCTCTTCCCTCAATCGTTCGCAGGCCTGGAGGGCCCTGGACCGCCCCCTTTCCCGGAAGACGATCTGGGAGAGGGCGTCCACCTTTTCCCCGTTCACGAGGATGTCCATCTTCACAAGGTCGCTCTCCCTGTAATCCAAGAGATCGTAATCAAAGGAGCCATACCCCTGCGTCACGGTCTTCAACTTGTCATAGAAATCGTAGATGACCTCTGCAAGGGGCATATCGAACTGCACCTCGATCCTCCCGGGGGACGGATAGTTGAAACGGGAGCCCACACCTCTCCGATCCAGGCAGAGATCCATGACAACGCCCATATAGCGTTCCGGAATCATGATGCTAGCCCTTATGTAAGGTTCCAGAGCTTTGTCAATGGTCGTCGGATCGGGGTAATCTATTGGATTGTCCACCCAGATTTTTTCACCACCGGTCAAAATAAACTGGTAGCGAACCGTGGGGACGGTCATGATGAGGGACTGTCCGAACTCCCTTTCCAACCGTTCCTGCACGATCTCCAGATGCAGGAGTCCCAGAAAACCGCAACGAAACCCCACGCCCAGGGCAACGGAGGAATCCTTCTGGTATACGAGGGCCGCGTCGTTGAGCTTGTATTTTTCAAGGGCTTCGGAAAGGGAATGGTAGTCATCGCTCGAGATGGGGTAGACGGAGGAAAAGACCACCGGCTTCACCTCCTTGAAGCCGGGCAGGGGTTCAGACGCGGGCCGGCTATCCAGCGTCACCGTATCGCCGATACGCACGTCGCTCACCGTCTTGATCCCGGAAATGATATACCCCACCTCACCGGCCGAAAGCTCCTTTTTCGCCTCCCTCACGAGCCTGAAGAGACCCACCTCTTCAACCTTATAGGTGGCGTCGTTGGACATGAACCGGATCGTCTCCCCGGGAGTCAGCTTTCCTGAAAACACCCTGCAGCTCACAATGGTCCCCCGGAAAGAATCGTAGTGGGCATCAAAGATCAGGGCCTTTAGTGGATCCTCCTTTGACCCCTGGGGCGGAGGGATGAGTTCGGTTACCGCATCAAAGACTTCTTCAACACCGGTCCCCTCCTTTGCGGAGCAGAGGATAGCCAGGTCGGAATCAAGGCCCAGGTCCACCTCGATCTCCTCTTTCACCTTTTCGATATCCGCCGACGGCAGGTCAATCTTGTTTATGACAGGGATGATCTCCAGATCATGTTCCATGGCCGCGTAGAGGTTGGCCACCGTCTGGGCCTGGACGCCCTGGGAGGCGTCCACCAACAGGAGGACCCCCTCGCAAGAGGCCAGGGCACGGGAAACTTCATAAGAAAAATCCACATGCCCGGGGGTGTCGATGAGATTCAGTGCAAAGGTTTCTCCTTCACCGTTGACGTAGGGGAGGGTGATTGCCTGGCTCTTAATGGTAATTCCCCTTTCCCTCTCGATGTCCATGTTGTCCAGGATCTGGACCCGGAATTTTCTCTCGTCCACCAGGCCGGCCTTCTGAATGAGACGGTCCGCCAGGGTCGATTTGCCGTGGTCGATGTGCGCGATGATACTGAAGTTTCTGATGTTTTTCATTGGGCTATTCCTGTATGTTCTCTCCTGAGACAATTAATATTTTCACCATAGCATATCCGTGATGTCTTTGTAAAAAGCTGGTTTATGCCGCAAACGGCAGCCTATGAGCAACGAAGGGAACCGAACCTGACAATCTTTTTCAGATTTGCTTCATTAATGGCGTTTATTAAACCGACTTTGTTGGAAGGCATCAACGCGCTGGCAACAGGATTCTGGTGACCCTTTTATCCCAATTTTGTGTTGCATGTGAACTTTTTCTTTTGACACTATTTTTGCACTATGGTACATGCATTTAGCAAATTCTACTAAAGATCTTGGAGGTCCACAATGTTTGAAATCCTAAACAGGCAAGAAATGGCTAACGGAACCGTCGTGCTGAATGAAATCAGCGCCCCTTTGATTGCCAAAAAGGCCAAACCCGGACAATTCGTCATTTTGAAGGCGAATGAAAAAGGGGAGCGCATTCCACTTACCATGGCCGATACGGACTCTAAAAAAGGGACCATTACCATCATCTACCAAGTTGTGGGAAAGTCCACCGCACTCTTCAAGGGCCTCAATGTTGGCGAAAAATTCCAGGATGTTATCGGACCGCTGGGCAAGGCGACCCATCTCGAAAAGCTGGGAAGTGTTGTCTGCGTGGGTGGCGGCACCGGAGTAGCCGTGCTGCATCCCATTACCCGCGGCCTCAAGGAGGTCGGAAACAAGATCTATGCAGTTATAGGCGCCAGAA
>CAYOIU010000216.1:0-7136 GCA_964404085.1 uncultured Desulfobacteraceae bacterium
GTGACCAGACATTATTCAATCCTAATACGACATCGTATTTAAGACTACATGTACTAAGGGTCAAGCAAAGATTGATGGAGCGGAGGGAAACCGTCCTTAACGTCAGACGGATACGCCTTCCCGCACCCAGTTCACCATGGCAGGCAGGTCTTTCACCTCCCACGTCGGGGACATGCGCGCCTCCAGATAGAAGGAGAAGAGTCGGTCCATGATGGCAATGGGTTTTTCAAGCAAGGACATCCTTTCGTAAAACAGGGCATCGGGATCGTCTTCCATGTCTTTAACGACACGTGGCGTCTTGAGGGCGTGGAAATTCATCCACGTGGAATCCAATTCAAAGGACCAATCATCATCGCCTGCTCTCATGTGCATCTTGGCCCTTGTCACCTTCTTTTCCTCCTTCAAGGCGAAACGCGCCTCCCGTATCCTGGCATTCTCACCCGTGCAGGTGACCGTCTCCGCGAAACCCTCACCTTCGGACCTGAGTGTGATCTTCCCCTCAAACCAGAGTTCCACTTCTTCACCGTCACCCAGATCGTAACCCCCTCCGAGGGTCTCACTGTTGAACCACAGCCAGATCAGGAAATCCTTGCCCAGCGACTCATGTTCGCGCACTTCATCCATGACGCTCATGTAAACGCCTCCTCAGCCAAGACCAGGGGCTTTATGTCACCCACCGCCCCGGGGTCCTTCTCCGCCATTTCAAAAAGGAGCCGTGCCTGTGCATAAGGGTAGACGGGGGCGGGAAGGCGATCAAAGGTATTTCGGAAAATTTCGACGAATTCATCGCAAAGCTTGTTGCTGGTAGCCCCGAAGAGTAGGTCACCCGTCTGAAGATGCCAGATGACATCGTAGACGTTTGACTGGGGAATAGCCCGTTTCAGGAGCTTCAGACGAACGCCTTCCCTGATGTCATCACGCCTCGATTTCGGAAGAAACGCCAGATCCTCCCGTCGCTTCACCTCGTTTTCCGCCTCCAGGCAGTACTGGCGCAAGGCCCTGACCGGGATTTTTTTTACGTCCACCCGCCAAGAAAGGGCCAGGTAGGGGTCCTTGAAGTACTCCATGGCCGAGAAGGAACTGTCGAACATGTCCAGAATGTTGACCCATCCCGTCGACCTCTCTTCATTGGGGAGATCGTCGAGATTTCTGAAGGCATAACGGAGGATTCCCTTTGGGAAGTCCTCCACGTAGTCATCGGGCAGGCCACCCGTAACCCTGTAACGTGAAAAGGTTGCTGAACCGCGAATAAGACCCACTTCTGTTCCTTTCATTCCTGATGGAAGCGTTGAAAACGCGTCCGCGAACCTCGTGAGAGGCCCTTTTTTTTAGGTCGAAAACGGATACAAACAAGGAGAATAGAATTATCAGAGGGTCGAGGGTAATGTCAATGCGGTTTCATTTTTTTCTTGGCATTTCCACTCAAAAGCCCTATCAAAAGGTGATGGGGTTTTTACTGACGGAAACCGGAAAACGTGAATTGAGGAGATCGCCATGTTTGACTTCATATTGACCGAGGAACAGCACAAAATCAGGCGCGATGCCAGGGACCTGGTTCGCTGGGTGCCTCGCCGGATGATCCTGGACATGGACCAGGACAAGATCCGCTTTCCCAAGGAATTTCTCCTGGAGGCCGCAAAGAGACACCTCATGGGGTGCCGTTACCCTGCAAAATGGGGTGGGCGCGACATGGACTGGACCACGACCTGCATGGTCATGGAGGAAATCGGGACCCTCGGCTATATCTTCGCTTGCACTTTCGGTGTGGGGGCGGAACTGGTCTGCGATGCCATTATTCTCCACGGCACGGATGATCAAAAGGAGCGATACGTAAAACCCCTTCTCAAAGGAGAACTCTTTGCAGCCGAATGTTTGACGGAACCGCGGGGCGGCTCTGATTTTTTCGGAACCACCACCAAGGCCGAAGACAAGGGGGATTATTTCCTTCTGAACGGCCAGAAGCGTTTTATCGTGGGCGCGGAAGGCGCCGACTTCTTCCTCGTTTACGCCCGCACCGAACCGCAGGCCCCGTCCCACAAGGCCCTCACCTGTTTCATTGTGGATCGGGTGCCGGGGGTGGAAACCAAGTACCTCTACGGCCTCATGGGTTGCCGCGGCGGGGGCGCGGGCCGAATCGTTTTCAAGGATGTCAGGGTGCCGAAAGAAAATGTGGTGGGCGAACTGAACGGGGCCTACGCGGTCTTCAATACCATGATGATCCCCGAGCGGCTGGGAACCGCCGCCATGACCATCGGCGCGGCACGCCCCGCCCTGGACATCTCCACCGGATATTCCACCAGGCGAAAGGCCTTCGGCAAACCCATCAATGAATTCCAGGGTGTGAGCTTCCAGGTGGCTGAAGCGGCCACCCTGCTGGATGCCTCCAGGGCCATGGTTTATGCCACCTCCCAGGCCGTGGACCGGGGTGCCGACCCCAACCGCATCCGGCGAATGGTATCGGAAACCAAGCGCTTCGTGACGGAATCCTGTCAGAAGGCGGTCCATCACGCCATGCAGGTGATGGGAGGCATCGGGTACACGAACATATTCCCCATTGAACGGATTTCAAGGGATCTGCGTCTGGCATCCATCTGGACTGGGACGAATGAAGTTATGTCCATGATCATCGCCAACGAGTGGTACCGGGAATACCGTTCTATGAAGGGGAACGGTCCCGCCCGGGATTTTGAGGCCGATGCAGAGGGCTCAGGTGACCTTGAGGAAAAGGTGTACGAATGAGCTAGTTTCAAAACGCCCCCTTCTGCCCGATCTCTGCGTCAGACTCGAATTTTAATCCTCGAAATATCCTATATATTCCTGTGGATAAAATTTTCGCCTTTCTTGACCTCGAACAAAATTGGACATTTTGAAACCGGCTCGAATAGAAAGCCTGCTAATTTTTCCTGTAAAACAGGAGACGCTTCCGGATCTCCCTTTCAAATCCCCGGTCGGTGGGCCGGTAGAATAGGCGGTTCCTGCAACGGTCGGGGAGATAGGTCTGTTCCACCCTAGCCCCGGGGTAGTTGTGGGGGTAACGATATCCCCTTGCATATCCGAGCTGTTTCATGAGCCGTGTCGGTGCGTTTCGGATGTGCATGGGCACCGGCTCCGCCCCTGTCCGCCCAACCTCTGCCTTCGCAGCCTTTTCCGCCAGGTAGAGGGCATTGCTCTTGGGAGCCGCGGCAAGGTAGACGGCCGCCTCCGCAAGGGCAAGTTCGGCTTCAGGCGGCCCCACTTTTCGCCAGGCCTCGAAAGCACAAAGGGCCACCTGGAGGGCCTGTGGATCGGCCAGCCCCACGTCCTCGGAGGCAAACCGGATCATCCGCCTGGCCACAAACAGTCCATCCTCCCCGGCCATGAGCATCCTGTAGAGCCAGTAGACGGCAGCCTGCGCATCACCGCCCCGCATGCTCTTGTGAAGGGCCGAGATGAGGTTGTAGTGTTCTTCGCCATCCTTGTCGTATGGCAGGGCCTTTCTGTCCAGGGCGCTCTCCATCAGGCGAAGATCAATGAGCCGCTCTTTGGCGTCTGTCTCCAGGGCATAGTGAGCGGCCATCTCAAGGTTGTTCAGGGCCACCCGGGCATCCCCTTCGGAAATACTGATGAGGTGTTCCAGGGCCTCCGGCGTCACCTCAAGGTTCCACTTCCCGAGACCCCGGTCCCTGTCTTTTAGTGCCCGGCTCAAGATGGTTTCCAGACCCTCCTTTTCCAATGGTTTGAGGACCATGACCCGGGCCCGGGACAGGAGTGGGGGGATGATTTCAAACGAGGGGTTCTGGGTAGTGGCTCCCACCAGGATAATCAGCCCGCTTTCCACATGCGGCAAAAAGGCATCCTGTTGTCCCTTGTGAAACCGGTGGATCTCATCCACGAAAAGAAGGGTGGGATGACCACTTACGGACCTCTCCACTTCCGCCCCCTTGAGGACCTCTCGCAGATCCTTCACGCCGGAGGTCACCGCGGAAAAGGTCTTGAAGGGCAAACGGGAGTATCTTTGGATCATTCTGGCGAGGGTCGTTTTTCCGGATCCCGGCGGTCCCCAGAAAATCACTGAAAAAACCCGGCCGGATTCCAGTCCCTTTCTAAAGGCGGAACCTTGACCCAGCAGGTGAGACTGGCCCACCATGTCTTCAAGCCGCTCGGGTCTCACCCTTTCGGCCAAAGGGACGCCTATCTCGTGCTCTTTCAGATTCACCTGGACAAACCCCTGCCTGTCAGAAGTTCCCTGGCAAGCGCCCGCACCCTTTTCAATTCCAGGGGCTTCCCGATCACCAGGTCGGCCCATCTGGATCCTGACCCCTTCCGCGGAACGCCATCACCATCGGCGTTCATCAACACGACAGAAATTTCCGGATGGTCCTTTTTTGCCTTGCGGAGGATCCCTTTCATATCTCCATCCATGTCCTCCATATCCACCATGAGCAAGTCGTAAGTTTTCTTGGAGAGGGACTTGAAAGCGTCCCCTCCGGTCACTGCCGTACTGACCTGACTACCCTGATCGGTGAAAAGGCGATACAGGAGATCCCTCAGCATATCCTTCTCTGAAACCACGAGGATATGGGTATCTGCCATCTGTTTTCTTGGCGCAGCCTCTTTTCGGAGCGTGCCTTCCGTCTGCAGGGGCAGCCGAATGGTAAAGGCCGTGCCTTCCCCTTTTTCGCTCCTCAGGGTGATATCCCCTCCGCTGCCGTAAACAACGGCAAATGCACGACTCAGGCCGAGGCCCTTTTTCTTTCCACCCCTGGTCGTGAAAAATGGATCGTAGATAACCTCCTGAAGTTCAGGGGCGATCCCTTGGCCGTTGTCTTGGATGTAGACACAGGCAAAGCCCTCGCTTTCTTCGGTACTAATGTAGATCGTTCCCCCGCCGGGCAGTGCCTCCACGGCATTTTCCACCATACCGATGAGAACCGCCCTGACTTCTTCCGGCTTTCCCAATAGAGGCGACAGAGTTCTGAGATAGCTTTTTATTCGGACTGGATTCTTTTTTCCTTCAAGCCCGTCGGACCATTTTGTCTTGGCTTGGTTCACGACTTCTTTCACCACTTTTCGCAGATCATATGAGATCTCTGCTTGGGAGGTTTCTTCCAGACCTCCCAGGCAGGCAAGATCCCGGGAGAAAGACCCACCGCTGTCCAGGACCTCCTCAATGAACTTCCCTTTTCCAGTCGACTTTTTCTCTGCTGAGCCACTCAGGTTTCGTTGGAGGGAGGCCTCATTTTCAAAACGCTTTAACCATCCCGCTATCTCGTGATGCATTCCCCTGGAGAACCTTGCCAACGCTTCGAACTTCCGGGTACTGGCCCTCTCTCTCTCCAGGGCCTTTCTCTCATTCAATTCCACCAAATTGACAAGAAAGTTCCTGCGACCGCCCAGGAGGATCTTACCGACCCGGACTTCGCACCACAACCGTTCCCCGCTCTTGCTCACCAGACAGGCCTCGTAGTGATTTGGCACGGGTCTTCCTGAAAGACGCCGCTTGTGCCGCTCCCCTATCTCTTTGCGCCATTCCGGATGAACAAAAGCCGAGTAGCGTTGATGCAGCAACTCCTCTTCTTCATAGCCCAGCATGTTGCAGGCCGCCTCATTGGAATAGGTTATCTTTTCCTCCTGGATAAGCAACACAGCACCCGGGAGCGCTTCCAGGAGTTGTCGGGCATCTCTCAGGTGGCGCTTCATCCGGGCCTGCTCTTTTTTCAGAAAGGCGATTTTTTCCCGAAGCGTCTGCTTTTCGGCCCTCAATTTCTCGAGTCTGTTTCTGAGCTCTTCCACTCTTTTTTCAGTCATTTACTTTACCCTGGGGTCGAACCAATTGGGAAAGGCGAGAAAAGACGTTGAATCATCTTGATGATCAGAGACCGATAACGTATCATATTTTCGTTTCGCCTTACAACAGCGAATGCAAAATAATGGGAAAAACACAAAGGCAGTAAAACGGAGAAGGTAAAGTGACCCAGGACCGTCCATTCGTTCATCTTCATGTCCACACGGAATTCAGCCTCCTGGACGGGGCTATCCGACCCAAGGAAATGTTTCAGAAGGCGATTTACCTGGGGATGGACAGCGTGGCCGTTACCGACCATGGCAATATGTTTGGGGCGGTGCAGTTCTTTGATCAGGCGGTGAAGGCAGGCGTAAAGCCCATCATCGGCTCGGAATTGTATGTGGCACCCGGAGATCGCAGGGACAAATCTCCATCCACCGACGGCTCCCCGAACGCCTTTCACCTGGTACTTCTGGCCATGAACGAAAAAGGCTACAGGAATCTGAGCGAACTGGTCACCAGGGGTCACATGGAGGGATTTTATTACCATCCCAGGGTGGATATGGATCTCCTTAGGGAATACAATGAGGGTTTGATCGCCCTGTCCGCCTGTATCAAGGGAGTGGTCCCCTTTCTTCTCAACGCCGGCCGCATGGAACTGGCCAGAAAAAAGGCCGAGGAGATGGCCGCCCTCTTCGACAATGAGCGTTTTTACCTGGAGGTGCAGGCAAACAACCTCCCTCAGCAAATCAGAGTCAATGAGATGCTCAGAGAGCTTTCTAAAGACCTTTCCCTCCCCATGGTAGCGACAAACGATTGCCACTACCTGAACCAGGAGGACGCTGAAGCCCACGATGTCCTCCTCTGCATCCAGACAGGAAAGACCGTTGAAGATGAAAGGCGCCTGAGATTTTCCACCGATGAATTCTATTTCAAATCCCGGGAGGAAATGTCGCGAAACCTCCAGGGGTTTGAAGATGCCCTGGACAATACCGCTCAAATTGCCGACCGCTGTCATTTTGAGATGGAATTCGGCCGCTACAAATATCCCGTGTTTCAAGTGCCCGGCGGCAAGGACCTCAATGACCTGCTCATCGAAGAAGCCCGAAAGGGGCTTGAAAAAAGATTGGGCATAAAAGAGGAAGAAGGGAAGGGGCTCTCCGGAGAAGTCGTTCAAGAATACCATGAGAGGCTTCAGTTCGAACTCGATGTTATCCGGAAAATGGGTTTTTCCGGCTATTTTCTGATCGTCGCTGATTTTATCGATTACGCAAGACGTCACGGCATTCCGGTGGGGCCGGGTCGGGGATCGGCAGCCGGGTCTCTGGTGGCCTATGCCCTGACCATTACCAATATCGACCCCATCAAATAC
>CAYOIU010000217.1:0-7125 GCA_964404085.1 uncultured Desulfobacteraceae bacterium
ATTCGTTCTCACTTTCACACCGGTGACCGACAAGGAATTGGTGGATGAATATACGCTGACCCATGAGCAGGTGAATCTCGCCTATCTGCAGGTAAAGCCCGATCAGTTCACGTCCGATGTGAAAGTCGAGGAGACCCCCATGGAGGCCTTCTTCAAGGAACACCAGGAAGACTACCGCGTACCTGAAAAAATAAGGGTCGTCTACCTCACCATTGATCCAAAAGATTATGAAGATCAGGTCAACTTATCAGACCACGAGATCAAGGAATACTATGAATACAACCTGGACACCTTCAAGGTCAAAAAACAGGTCTGTGCAAGCCATATCCTCTTCAGACTAAAGGAAAAGGCGTCAAAAGAGGAAGAGGCGAAAGTCCGGAAAAAGGCGGAGGATGTGCTGAAAATGGCGCGTGAAGGAAAGGATTTTTCCACCCTGGCCAAGACCTTCTCCGAAGGCCCCACAAGGGTCAATGGTGGCGATCTCGGCTGTTTTTCAAAAGGAAATATGGTAAAGCCCTTTGAAGAGGCCGCCTTCAAACTCAAGAAGGGTGAAATCAGCGACCTGATCAAAACGCGCTTCGGATACCACATCATCCGGGTGAAGGATGTGAAAGAAGCCAGGACCAAACCCCTCGATGAGGTCCGCGCCCGGATCGTAGCCGTACTGAAAGAAGAGGAAACCACTGACATCGCTCATGAAAAGGGTTTATCCCTCACGGACCAGATGCCATACGAGGTTGACCTCAGAAAGTATGGCCCCGAGAACCACATGGCCGTCAAGGAAACCGGTTACTTTTCGAGAAAAGACCCCATCCCGGGGCTGGGCGGAGACGAGAAACTCAGGGAAGCCCTCTTCTCCCTTTCCAAAGATGAGGCCAGTGAGCTGGTGGAAATCAAGGGCAAGTTTTACATTTTTCAGGCTGCAGACCGAAAGCCCTCTTTTATCCCCAAAATGGCCGAAGTGAACGACGCGGTGCGGAAGGATTTTGTCGGCTTCCTTGCCGACAACAAGGCCAAAACGGTCGCCGAAAAATACCTGGCTTCCCTGAACAAGGGTTCGGACTGGAAAAAGATAGCCGAGGAGTCAGGGGCGACACCGGGGACCACCGGCTTTTTTACAAGGCGGGGTCCTGTCCCCAAGATAGGCAATGACCGGGAGCTCATAGAAGCAGCCTTTCACCTGGATGAAAATAACAGGTACCCCCATAGGATATTTGAAAATGCGTCCGGTGCCCTGTTGATCAGGTGGGAAGGGCACAAAGGGATTGACAAGACAGCGTTTCAAAAAGAAAAGGAGCAATATCGCTTTTCTTTGATGCGACTGAAGCAAAGCACCGCTTATCAGAACTGGCTGGACGCCCTGCGCAGGAAGGCCAAAGTCGAGATCCTCGTTCCCGTCTCCTAATCGACTACTCCGCCAGAGAGACGATCGGGTATTTCTTCCCCCCGGCGGAAAGGAAAAACCCGCCCCCGTCATCTTCTTCGATATGCTCGGCGAGCTGGTAGTAAGCGGGCCTGTTGAATCGGGCCGTGAAACGGTCGTTCTTCACCCTGCAGTAGAGCACGTGGTCCTTCCCGATGGTCAGGGCCTCAGGAGATAGGATTTCCACCGTCCCATCGCTCAGATGAATCCTGATGCCTTCACCCCCCTCCTCCGCCCTCCTGACCACGAAAGGGGCGTCTTCCACTTCCACATAGCACCTCTCCCCGTTCCACGCGATCACACATCGACCCGAGGCCTCCATTTCCATATTGGCGTAAAAGAATTGGACGATGCCTTTGTTGATGATTTCAGCTCCCCGGTGGAACCAGCGGCCCTCTTTATCGATATGGATCTGACAAGGTGGTAAGTCCTGAGAGGCTTCATGCCTTGTTTTTCGTGTCTGCAAAGATGCCTGCCTTTCCGGTCTGCCCTGACCTTGTTAAAGAATCGTGGGGCGAGACCGATCCTGACCCAAATCTTCCACCAACTGGGAGGACGACAACACCCTCAGCAGGGGATAAAGGGGGTTTCGCCGGTAGGTTGCGAGGGTCTGTTCATGGGTCTTTTCCGACGGCGCCGCAGCACAGTCTTCCAGGAGGACGGCCTTGAAATCGTGACACAGGGCATCCATGACTGTGGTCAATACACAGAAATGGGTCGCTATACCCGAGACGGCGCAGAGGGTCACGCCCTTCTCCCGAAGCCAGCTTTCGAGGTTTGTTCCGAAAAAGGCGGAAAACCTGGGCTTGGGAAGCCAGAGATCCCCTTCTCTGCGATCAAGTACGTCGACTACCTCAGCCCCTTTGGTCCCTGCCAGGGAGTGGGGTTCCATGGAACCTTGGAAGATGAAATCTTCCCGCTGAAAGGCATCCGTGGCAAAGACCACGGGCCATCCTTTCTCCCTGAAGGTGCCGCTCAGATGGTTGATGCGGGGAATGAGCCGCCTGGCAGCAGGTGTGATGGGCAAGTGCGCTTCGTCGACGAAGTAGTCCTTGACCATGTCGATGATCAGCAGGGCGGGTTTTTCTCGCGTCTCAACTTGCATTGCGCCTCCTCTTCATCGGCTTCCCGACTAAAAATACCAGGGATGGACTTCCAACGAAGTCGCTTTAATTGAACGCGTTTAAGGAAGCGATCCTGAGAATCTTTTTCATGTGCTTTCTCAAAGTGCACTTGGCAACTCACTTCTACATGGACGGCTATTTGGGGTTTACACCTCCCAAACCTTACGCGCTTCTATTACGTACCGCTAAACCCCAAATAGTCGTCCATCCCTTCCGGAGTGTTTAGAAAGCATCTGAAAAAGATTGTCAGGTTCGCTTCCCTTCGTTGCGCATACGTTGCCGTTTGCGGCATAAACCAGGTTTATGCGATTACACCAGTCCTTAGCTACACCATATTTTGCCAATTGACAACCCATTCCATAAATGATAGGTCTCTATGGCTATATCCCTTCTGGAATCAAGGCCTTGTACGAAGGTCCCGGTGAGCTCAAAAGGGAATGACCCGTAAAAAGTCCTGAGAACCGGACTCTTTACGATTACATCAAAATTGGAGGATGGCAGTGGACAATCAAAAGAAATTCATCCTTTGGTTCAACGAAATCGGTATCGATGACGTCCCTCTGGTGGGAGGGAAAAACGCCTCCCTGGGCGAAATGTACCAGAAACTCCACAGCCAGGGCATCAGAATACCAAACGGGTTTGCCATCACGGCCTATGCCTACCGCTATTTTCTCAAATATGCGGGTATCGAGGAGGAGATCAAAAAGGTCCTGAAGGGGTTGGACACAAATGACATGCAAAACCTCATGATGAAGGGACGCGCGGTCAGGGACATTATCCGGCTGGCCGAATTCCCCCCTGATCTGAACCAGACCATCTACAGTTCTTATGACAAGCTGGCCGAAGAATTTGATCAAGAGGGAATGGACACCCTGGATGTGGCCATCCGATCGTCCGCCACCGCCGAAGATCTCCCCGATGCGTCGTTCGCGGGCCAACAGGATACCTACCTCAATATCCGCGGCCGCCGAAGTGTGCTGGATGCCTGCCGCAAGTGCTTTGCCAGTCTTTTCACCAACCGTGCCATCTCCTACCGTCACGACAAGGGCTTCGGCCAGTTTGAGGTCTCCCTCTCCATTGCCGTCCAGAAAATGGTGAGGAGTGACTCGGCTTATTCCGGCGTCATTTTTTCCATTGACACGGAAACGGGCTTTCAGGATACGGTTTTTGTCACAGCGGCTTATGGTCTCGGGGAGAACGTGGTACAGGGCGTGGTCAACCCGGACGAATATTACGTTTTCAAGCCCACCTTGAAACAGGGCAAACGGGCCATTATCAGTCGAAAGGTGGGGGACCGAGACATCAAGATGGTCTATTCCATGGAGGACGAAACCACCGTAAAAAACGTGGCCGCTACCCTGACCGAGCGCCACCGGTACGTGATGGATGATGAAGAGATCCTCAAACTGGCCGAATGGGCCTGCCTCATCGAAGAACATTACAGCAAGGAGGCGGGGTACTTCAAACCCATGGATATTGAGTGGGCCAAGGACGGGGATGGCGTCAATGTGGGAACCGGGGAGCTGTTCATTGTACAGGCCCGGCCTGAAACCATTCATTCGAGGATGGACGTCACCAAATACGAGAATTACAGGCTCCTGGAAAAAGGAGAAGTCCTCGCGATCGGAACGGCCGTTGGCACCAAGGTGGGCCAGGGGACTGCCCACCTGATCCAGTCGACCATGGAAATGGATCAATTCAAGGAAGGTGAGGTCCTCGTGACTCCCATGACGGACCCTGACTGGGAACCCATCATGAAAATCGCGTCCGCCATCGTCACCAACAAGGGGGGACGCACCTGCCACGCGGCCATTGTCTCCAGGGAACTGGGGATCCCGTGTGTTATCGGCACGGGGAATGCCGATGAAATCATCCAGACCGGGCAGGAAATCACCATCTCATGTTGTGAAGGCGAGACGGGCTATGTCTACCAGGGACATCTGCAGTACGAAGTGGAAACCTTCGACCTCGAGGAGCTGCCGGAAACACGAACAAAGATCATGATGAACGTGGGTCTCCCGGAAAAGGCCTTTTCCCAGTGCATGATCCCCAATGACGGGGTGGGCCTTGCCAGGCAGGAATTTATCATCAATTCCCATATTGGAATACACCCCCTGGCCCTTCTTGAATACGACAAGCTCAAGGAGAAGGCCAAGACCGACCAGCAGGTGGCCGGGGTGGTCTACAAGATTGATCAAATCACCTCTGTCTACGACGACAAGGTGCGTTTTTTCGTGGACAAGCTGGCCGAAGGCGTCAGCCGCATAGCCGCGGCCTTCTATCCCAACGACGTGATCGTGAGACTATCGGATTTCAAGACCAATGAGTACGAAAATCTCCTGGGCGGTTATCTCTACGAACCCAAAGAGAACAACCCCATGATCGGTTGGCGCGGTGCCTCCCGATACTATGACAACACCTTCATGCCCGCTTTCGAGCTGGAATGCCAGGCCCTCCACAAGGCCCGAAGCGAGGTGGGCCTGAGCAATATCAAGGTCATGGTTCCCTTCTGCCGCACCCCTGATGAAGGGAAACAGGTCATCGAAATTATGAAACGGTTCGGCCTCACCCAGGGAGAGGACGGCCTGGAAATATACGTCATGTGCGAGATCCCCAGCAATGTAATCTGCGCGGATCAATTCTCAGAGATATTTGATGGATTTTCCATCGGATCCAATGATCTCACCCAGCTGACACTGGGGTTGGACCGAGATTCCTCCCTGGTTTCTCACATCTATGACGAAAGAAACGATGCCGTAAAGAGGCTGGTCAAACAGGTGATCGATGTGGCCAAAAAAAAGGGGCGGAAAATAGGCATCTGCGGCCAGGCCCCGAGTGATTTCCCCGATTTTGCGGAATTCCTGGTGGAGTGCGGCATCGATTCCATGAGCCTCATTCCGGATACCGTCATCAAGACCAAGCTGGCTGTTGCAGAAAAAGAAAAAGAGCTTGGCATTTCAACGGAGAAGAAATAACAGATGGATTCAATGCGCATCCTGGGAACGGGGTCCTATGTCCCCCCGAAGGTTTTGAGCAATTTCGATCTGGAAAAGATGGGACTGGATACCACTGACGAGTGGATCGTCCAGCGGACCGGAATCCGTGAAAGGAGAGTGGCGGAACCGAATATCTGCACTTCCGACCTGGCCCTGGAGGCCTCCAAGCGGGCCCTGGACATGGCCGGGTTAACGCCCAGGGATGTGGACCTGATAATTCTCGCCACGATAACACCGGATACATGCTGCCCATCCGGGGCCAACTTCCTTCAGGCCAAGCTGGACGCACCACAGGCCGTCACTTTTGACGTGACCGCCGCCTGTTCGGGCTTTGTTTTCGCCCTGAACGTGGCCGAACAATATCTCAAGACAGGCGCTGCAAACCGCATCCTGGTGGTGGCTTCCGAGGTCATGACGAGAACCCTGAACTGGGAAGATCGGGCCACCTGCATCCTGTGGGGAGACGGGGCCGGGGCCGCCGTTGTCTCTCATGCAGATGAAGGGCACAAAGTCCTTTCAACACATATCCACTCGGACGGGGCCAATGGGCAGGATCTGCTGCTCCCGGGAGGCGGCTCCCAGACCACCCCCATAAGCCATGAGAGCGTGGACAAGGGGCTTCACACCCTGAATATGATCGAAGCCAATGTCAGCTTCAGGGTGGCCGTCAGGCACTTTATGGATTCCATAAGGGAAGCGGCCGATTTCAGCCAGGTGGCCATCGAGGATATTGACTGGTTTATCCCCCACCAGGCCAACCTGCGGATGTTTCAATCCATGTCCAAGAGTCTCAAGATCCCCATGGAGCAGTTTTACGTGACGTTGAACAAATATGGCAATATCTCCTCTGCTTCGTGCGCCATAGCCCTGGATGAAGCCGTGAGAGACGGGAGCGTGAAAGAGGGGCAGCTTGTCTGCATGCCCGTTTTTGGTGGTGGACTCACCTGGGGGAGTGCCCTCATCAGGTGGTGATGGGCTCAAGACGCGTATGCCGCTTGTTGAAAAGCTGGATACTCTCCAGGTAGGCTTCATGACCGGCCCGAACGGCTACCGGGAAACCATCCCAACGTTGATCATGGTCCACGGGGCCGGGGGCCGCTCCCGAATCTGGCAAAACCAGATGCGTGTCCTGGAGGGCGAAGTCAACACCTTGGCCATTGATCTGCCGGGTCACGGGGAGACCCCCGGTCCCGGAAGAGACACCATCGGTGATTACGCGAGTTGGCTGGAAGACCTTTTGGCCTACCTTGATCTAAAGGCCCCGTTTCTCATGGGCCATTCCCTGGGGGGGGGCATTGTACAGGAAGCGGCCATCCGGTTTCCCGAACGTCTCGGCGGTATTGTCCTGGCAGCCACGGGGCCGCACCTGCCGGTCGCGCCCCCCTTCCTGGAGGGCATGAAAACCCATTTTGAAGAAATAGTGGACACCATTATCAAGTATGCCTATGCCACTGGTGCCGATCCCGTTTTGATCAGGGAAGGGGCCGGGCTGATGAAAGAATCGGGGGCCACCGTCGTTCACGACGATTTTTTGGCGTGTGATCGTTTCGACCGGAGAAAAGATATCTCCAACATCCACCTG
>CAYOIU010000218.1:0-7089 GCA_964404085.1 uncultured Desulfobacteraceae bacterium
AAGCGCCCTTTTTTCTACCCTCTCAGAATTTCACACAAGATATTTTACACTACCGCGCTTTGTTAGAATTTATTTCGAATTACAGCCGAATGCCTAGCTACACCTTCAACGGAATAACTGGTTTATACGCGAAAGCAAACGCATTCGAAAATTATTTTCATTTTATGCCTGTTGTCGCCCTTGCGTTAGGGGTTTCGTCGTACTGTCAGATTCGTCCAGTCGGATTTGCTAAAAGCATGACGGCGGACCGCCTTTTTTTACTTGCAGTTGTGTTGACTGTGTTGCTCGCACATATGTCCGGAATGATCCGCACAGCAGATTCACAGATCATGAATTCTATGATTGGCACGCCGTTCTTATTTGCTGTCTTGCTCGTTACCCCCTTTAGTAATCCTAGAATTCCGATCGGTTGGAGAGGATGCGTTCTTATCATGGTATTAGGTCTGTTTTATTGGTTTGTTCCTTCGAGCCGATATCCGGATAAGGTACTCAAGAAGTCTTTCGAATCGCGAATAAATTCTTTTAAAAGAAATTATTCAACTCAAGAAAAACTTAGTGAAGGTAGTCAGACATCGGCTCGCCTCCCAGACATTGTGCTAACGTTAGCGGATTGTTGCAAGGCGCCGATCGGCCTATCTGGTAATGGATTAAATGAGCTGATAGTTCAACTTAAATCAGAGGTGGGGGATCGACGCGTCCATATCGATTCGCTACCGGGTATTAACGCGCTTGGAATGGTTTTATTTTTAGGAGATATAGATCCTGCTCCGACATATCGAGAAATGAATACGAGGTTTCCGACAGTTGTGAGTCGGAAAAATTACGTCATCGATGTTTTGAAAGAAATATCGGAAGTAGACACAATTGTGACTATGGATTTAGCTAGACCGGTGCCCCGGAAATATATACAGGATAATCCGGAGTCAAGTGTTACTCGATTAGAATTTGAACGCGGCGAGTATTACGTTATTTCTCGTTAGTGTAGTGGTCAAGCTTGGCTGAAGAAAATTCGGAATGAAGCGCAGATTTATTTTGAAGAGATGAAGCAGCGAAATGCATGGCTGAACGAGTACCACGAATAGTTAGAGAATTATATAGAAAGGCTAAGAAAATCTAAAGAACAGCAAGAGCTGCATTCGTATAAAATCGAACAACAAGCAGAAAAGATGAAAAGGATAGAAGCAGAATTCGATGAAGTTTTGAAAGCATTTGGTTGGCGATTGACCGCCCCTTTAAGAAAAATGAATTTGATCGTGAAAAAGCTACGAAAGTTTTGATTAGATAATGTTTGTGGACACTTTTTACCTTGTGGCCCACATGAGCCTTCGGGTTTGGATAAAGGTGGAGATATGAAAATACACCTTCATACGATCATTGTCCCGGTCTACAATTCCAGGGACACTCTTGAAAAACTTGTCTCCCGGGTTTTAGAGGTGATGCAGGGAGCCGATATCCGTTTTGAGATGGTCCTTGTTGACGATGGAAGCAAAGATGGGTCCTTTGAGGAGATTCGGCGACTCTCGAAAACAAACGATTTTGTACGAGGATTTTGTCTGTCGAGGGATTTTGGGCATTAGGCAGCCCTCTCTATCGGGCTCGAGAAAAGCAGGGACGATTTTGTCGCCATCATTGACGATGATCTCTAGGACCCGCCGGAGAACTCCGTTCTTGGCCAGAACGACAAAGTGATTGAATACCATGCAAAAATGCATCCAGTATCCCGTTTTTCTCAAGAATCGGGTTTCCTCAGGATCTTCGTTGTCCGAGGCCGGCGGCTTTACAACGATGGCAATTGGCCCAATGCGATTGTAGTAAAATTGAAAAATGTAAGGTTTGGTTCGAAGTGATCGTGATGCAATAGCATTAAATCCAGCGACCTAGAAAGGAAAATCGAGTCCGCAGGTTTGAGCCTATCCGACATTCGAGATGTTGGAGCAGTGTAGGATTTACCGGAAAAATGAATGACACGACAAGATGCCTGAAATGATAAGAGCATGTTTGAGAAAAATAGGTCAGAGGTAATCAGATGACTCCGTTTCTGAGTATAATTGTGCCCATGTACAACGAGGAATTGGCAATAGACGAGATGTATTCGAGGATTGCCGGAGTCCTCCATGATGTCGAGCTTTCGTACGAGATTGTGATGGTGGATGATGGCAGCAGGGATAATACGCTTTCCAAAGCGAAGGAAATTTGCAGCAGGGACAATCGAGTGCGGCTTATTCGATTTTCGCGTAATTTTGGACATCAGATTGCGATCACTGCCGGTATGGATCGGGCCAGAGGTCAGGTCATTGCAATAATTGACGCAGATCTCCAGGATCCACCTGAGGTTATTCTCAAAATGATAGAAAAGTGGAAGAAAGGCTATCAGGTGGTCTATGGTAAAAGGATAAAAAGAAAAGGGGAAAACCTCTTGAAGCGTGGCACCGCTGCAATTTTCTACAGGGTTTTGCGAAAAATGACAGCTATTGATATCCCCCTTGATACTGGAGATTTCCGTCTTGTAGACAAAAAGGTAGTCGAACAGCTTCGGCAAATGAGGGAAAGAAATCGTTTTGTTAGGGGAATGGTAAGTTGGGTTGGATTCAAACATTGTGAGATTGAATATGTCAGGGAAAAACGATTCGCCGGAAAAACCAAGTACCCTTTCAAAAAGATGCTAAAATTTGCTGTGGATGGCATGCTCTCATTTTCGGAAATACCTCTCAAGCTTTCTTCTATTTTTGGTTTCGTGTGTTCAGCTCTTAGCTTTTTCCTCGCCGTAATTGCAATTGTTGTGAAACTCTCTTTCCCTGAAAAGGTCATTCCCGGATGGGCTTCAATATTTGTGGCCAGCGTTTTCCTTGGGGGGATCCAGTTGATCTGCATTGGGATTTTGGGCGAATATCTTGGTCGGATCTATGATGAGATCAAAGGAAGGCCACTCTATATCATAGATGAAGAAATCAACTTTCAATAGGGGCGAGACCGTTTGTCAATTCATATTCTTTTGTTGCATAGGTTTTCAAAACTCTACGATAACCTGCCTGACTTTCTTATTTTTTTCGGATAATAGGAATAAAATATCTTTTTGTTTCTGTTCAATATTTTTCAAGACAGGAAATACATGTGAAAGCACGCGACAAGACTCGAAATAATGAGCATGTTGATTTTGATGACCTGGCTTCTTCCTACAGGGGGTTGCTTAATGCAAGCATTCGGCTTTCGGGTGAAGAGGATGATTATTTTGATTTGTATAAACTCAATTGCCTGAAGCGCTGGCTGCGGGATCCGAAACCAAGGGCCAGAATCTTGGATTTTGGATGCGGTATTGGCAAACTCGCAGGTCTCATGGCCGCAGCATACCCTCAGTCCCGTGTGCAGGGGTATGATGTTTCATCAAAATCCATTGAACTTGCCCTTGAAAAATGGAAAGGTATGAGCAATCTGAGCTTTGTGAATCGGATTGCTGGAGGGAAGCTTTACGATCTCATTACGGTCGCCAACGTATTTCATCACATCAGGCCGGAAGATCGGAGGCAGGTCCTGACTCGGTTCCTCGGATATTTGGGCCAGGGCGGCGTCCTCGTCATCTTTGAGCACAACCCGTTCAATCCCCTCACCCGCCATGTGGTGAAAAACTGCGAATTTGATGTGGATGCCCGACTGATAAGCCTGGGCGGCTTCGTTCGGCTGGCCGTTCAATGTCAATTCCAGGTTCAACAGAAACGGTATATCGTCTTTTTCCCGAGATTCCTGAAGCTTTTCAGAAAGGCGGAACCTTCCCTGGGTTTTCTCCCGCTGGGGGCCCAATACATGCTGGCCCTTGAAGGTGCATCAGGTGAGTGTTAACGCGGCGAAAACCGTTCGCCGGCATAACCCTGGACCCATGCGAACCGTTTGGCAATTCGCGCGGTATGCAACGATCGGGGTGTTGTCCAATGCGCTGCTCTACGGCGGGTATCTCCTTCTGACGAGGCATGGCATTGGACACAAAACCGCCATGTCAATGGTTTACCTGGTGGGGACTCTCGTAACCTTTTCATTCAACCGACACTGGACTTTTGCTTATGGAGGGAGGGCAGGGGGGGCCCTTTTCAGGTATTTTTCCACCTACGCCACCGGTTATCTCTTTAACTTGTTGGCCCTGTGGTTATTGTCCGATTACGTGGGGTTTCCCCATCAGGCCGTACAGGCTGTTCTTATTCTGCTGACTGCGGCCCTTATTTTCCTGTTGCAGAAATTGTGGGTGTTTCCTGTTCCTTCTCCTGTATCTTCAAGTGAATACGGACGGAAATGATTTGACTTTAACTACTTCCACCCGTTCATGGGCTCGTTGACATTGAAATCAGTATCCATTCAGGACAGACCGGAGATTATCAACTACGTGATCATCGGACTGGTGGTGTTGCTCTTCAATCTGAAGAGCCTGGGCGTTCATGTCATTGTGTTGGATGACCTGGCACACTATGCAGAAGTCGTGGAAGGGAAATTCGGGTATGCCCGTTTCCACAGGAGCCTTATTAACCCGTTCTTATGGTACTTTTTTGCAAAAATAATGGCCTATTCCGCCCCCATGGCAAGGGCGGCGATTCTGATACTGGTCATGCTGCCATTGTCGTTTGTTATGTATTATTTGTGCAAAAATTACCTTTTCCTTCCCAAAGGACTTTCCATTTTTTGCGCCATCCTGCCGCAGGTCCTGCCCGGTCAGGCCTACATCCCGACATTCGTGATTGGATCGTATAATAGTTGGGCCTTGCTCATATATCTGTCGGCGGTTCTCTGTTTTTTGAAATACCTTGAAAAATCGAACGTGGCTTTCTTGATGGGCGGTATTCTGTCGTATTTCGGAGCAGTGGAAGGAACCGAAACGGCCATATTCCTTGCAGCACCCTTGGTGGTGTTGATCTTCTGGTATCGGAGATTCAGCAGACAACATGTGTTCATTATCCTGGGTATCCTGTTTGTGGGGGCCTACAAAGTGGTATTCGTCCTGCTGCACCCCTACAGCAACGTGAACGCCCCCCGATTCCTCGGCGTCAACGAGGTATTAAGAAGATTGCAACAGATGGTAACCTGGGATTTGCCCAACCCGGGAATGAATGCATCGATTGCACTGATTATGTTTTTGGCAGTCCTCGCTTTGGGCCTGACCCTTCTCGTGGCGAAACCGGTCAGCATGCAGACGCTTCCCGGAAAAATGGAAGAAGCGCACTCTCCGCCATCGGAAAGGTTCCGAATGTTCGGACTGTTGTTGTTCGCCATAACGTGGGTAACGGCATCAATCCTGCCCTTCCTTGCTTCAAGGTATTTTTCCAGTCGATACGCGTACATTTTAGGATTTGGATTGAATTTCCTTTTTGTTTTATCTATATATTCGATTTTTCAACGCGGAAGACTGAAAAAATACCATGTGTCGGTGATCCTCCTGGCCATACTCATTGTTTTTGTAAGCCTTAATCGGGGTGAAGCAATCAAGAAGACCTTTGGACCGCCGGATTGGGTGCACGACACGATACAGAAGTCCTTGAAACCCTATAATTTTCCAAAAGAGTCGGAGATTGTGATCGTGGGACAGGCAACAGGATATCTGTTTACGGGTGGATACTGGAACTGGTCCAGTGGCTATATCAAGTATGCAACCAAGAGGAGTGATCTGTCCGGGCTGATCGGTATAGAGAAGCCATTTTATGACCCCTTTAAGGCCAAAGAAAGGAGCTATTCCTTCCAGATGCATGGCCTGGATATCAGCAAGCCGTTGTTCCTGTTTCGGTTTCACAAGGGGGGGGTGAAACCAATTTCCTACTGTCTCCAATGGAGAAAGGATGAAGAAAACCCCAAATGGACGATCTATTCTGTAAATACAGGTGATGGCAAAGTGACGGAATACGCCTCGGGTAATACCAGGCTTGAGTACGAAGCTGTCATCGGCAAACTTGAAAAGGCCGGTATCGGGAAGCGTGACGTGCTATGGAGTGGTTAAGAAAAACGGGTGACTATTCTTTAGGATGCCCATGTCCCTGAAAAACCTTTTGGATATTTTCCGACGCAATGTGAGTGAATGCAACCTTTGCGGACACGTGTGCAAGACCTTTGAAAGCAATGAATGGCATCAGTACATCATCTGCCCCAATTGCAAATCCCAGGTGAGGCACCGCCTGGTCGTTGCGGCCCTGGAACATCTTGAACCCTACAGAACGGAAATTGTCGCCCAAAAATGGTCCGTCCTCCACTTTGCCCCGGAAAGATTCCTGAGACCTTTTATTGAGGAACATTCGCAAGAATACACCACCGCTGATCGCCTTGCCCCGGGGTACGCTTACGAGGGCATCGACCTGGAAATTGATATCTCCGACATGAAAGGAATCGCCGACAAGAGCTACGATATCTGCATTGCCATCGATGTATTGGAACATGTACCGGATCACATCAAGGCCATGAAAGAGCTTTTCCGGATCTTGAAGCCGGGCGGCTATGCCATTTTGTCTGTTCCTCAAAAAGACGATCTCGAAAAGACCATTGAAGATCCGAATATTACGGACCCGGAGGAGAGGCTGAGAAACTACGGCCAGGAAGATCATTTAAGGATTTATGGGTTTGATTTCAAGGACATGCTGGCTTCAGCCGGTTTCAAGGTGAAGATCGTGGATGAAAAGTCATTTCCGGAAAAGATCGCCAGGAGAAATGTCCTTTACCCGCCGGTAATGAGCGACAGGGAATTCGTGACGAATTTCAGAAAGATCTATTTTGCACAAAGATAAAGATCCTTCGAATAACTCCAGATTGAGGCAGGATTGGGATACATGGGAATGAAAGAAACAGCAAAAAAAGTCGTGAGGTCGATGCTTGCCCCTTTCGGGCTGGAAGTGCGAAGGATCAGGCCCGAATTTCCACCCATCGTCGGGGTCCCTTCGTGCAATGACCAACTGAAGCATATCAAGGCACTCGGATTCCAGCCGAAAGTGATCTATGATTGCGGTGCGTTTGTAGGCAGCTGGGCGGCGTCGATTTCACAAATCTTTCCAGAGGCGGATCTGGTATTGGTCGAGCCGAATGTGGAGATGTTGGGTGAAATCGAAAAAAACACCGGTCCCATCAAAGAGA
>CAYOIU010000219.1:0-7073 GCA_964404085.1 uncultured Desulfobacteraceae bacterium
ACTCACTTCTACATGGACGGCTATTTGGGGTTTATTCCTCCTAAACCCATGCGCTTACTACTGCGTACCGCTAAACCCCGAATAGCCGTCCATCCCCTCAAAAGTGTTTAGAAAGCATCTGAAAAGGTTGTCAGGTTCGGTTCCGATTCGTTGTTCATAGGCTGCCGTTTGTGGCATAAACCAGCTCCCAACGAAGTCATCAAAATTTCATTCCCGGGAGGTTGAGAGACGCGGTATTGCCGCCGTCAACGGCGATGGCCTGCCCGGTGACATAGCTGGCATCGTCGCTTGCGAGAAAAAGGATGACGGACGCGATTTCCTCCGGTCTCCCGTATCGTCTCAACTCGCAACGGTATCCCAGCTTTTCCTCTTTCCCCGCCTTTCGGGCATAATCAAAGACCGCCTTGGTCATCCCGGTTTCGATGAGTCCGGGACAGACAGCGTTCACTCGCACGTGGTATCCTCCCAGATCACAGGCAGCCGTCCGGGTGAAGTTGATGAGTGCCGCCTTACTGGCACTGTAAGCGTTTCCGCCGGCCCCCGACCGAATGCCGGCGACAGAGGCCACGTTCACGATGGCCCCGGACCTCCGCTCCTGCATGTGCCCGGCCACGTACTTTGTGGTGAACACCGCCCCCATCAGATTGACCCGAAATACCCGTTGCCAGACATCGGCATCCTGTGATTCGAGATTGGCGATATCGCCGGGAATGCCTGCGTTGTTACACAGCATATCGATGCGGCGCTCTGTTCCGAGGGCGAAATCCATGAGCCCCTTCACCTCCTCTTCGACAGACACGTCCGCTTTCCTCGCAACGGCTTCCCCTCCTTCTTTTTTGACCAGACTGAGGGTCTCCTGGAGACCTTCTTCATTCATCTCCGCCAGCACAAGCCTGGCCCCTTCTCCGGCGAAGCGGAGCGCCGTTGCGCGGCCGATGCCGCTTCCAGCCCCGGTGATTACGGCTACCTTGCCTTCCAGGCGTCTGCCTGCCTTCATGGCTGCCCCCTCCAAACCACCTTCTTATTATGAATATGATTATTGCTCCATTAATCAAATAGTAATAAAAAAAGCAAGATATTTTCAAATCGTCAATTAGATTATTTGTCATTTTTCTATTGACAGTATAGAATTTCTTCACTATCTGAAATGGGTAGCCTTGGAATCCCCCAGGCCGGATACGGATGTGCGTCTCGTGGACGTGGGGGAGGGAAATGAAGAAGCGGCCCATGGGGAACCGGGCGAAACAATGAAAAGATGGAGGAAGAGTATATGACCATGAGAACGGATTACAAGACCATCAAGACGGAACTCAGGGACGGCTTGGCGATACTCACCATTGATAACCCGCCCGTCAATCAGATGTCCCCTCAGATGGCCCAGGACTTCCGCGCTGCCATTACTGAGGTTTTCGCTGACGAAAGTGTGAAGGCCGTCGTTCTGACGGGCACCGGGAAGAACTTCATCGCCGGTGCGGATATCACCCAGCTCCAGAAGGTGAAGACAAAGGACGACATCTTCCCGGTCGCTCTCGCCGCCGCGCGATTCCTCAACAGCATCGAAACCGGTCCCAAGCCGGTCGTCGCGGCCATTAACGGAAACTGTTTAGGCGGCGGGCTTGAGACGGCCATGGCCTGTCACTATCGTGTGGCAGCCAAGGGGGTCAACCTGGGGCAACCCGAGGTCCAGATCGGCCTGATCCCCGGGGCAGGGGGTACCCAGAGGCTGCCCCGGCTCATAGGGCTGCCCAATGCCCTGGAGATGATTACCATCGGGAAGCCCATCAAGGCGGAGAAGGCCTATTCGAGGGGGCTGGTGGACGAGGTGGTGGAACAGGAAAAGCTGCTGGAAGCGGCCGTCCAGGCGGCCCGGCGGTTTCTGTCGGGCGAACTGAAGTTGAAGATCCGTATGACGCGAAACAGGAACGACCGGATCCCAAGCGCTGCGGAGAAGACGGCCCTTTTGAATTACACCAAGGTCATGACCTATCAGAAGGCGAAGGGATACATCGCTCCGTTCAAGGCCATCGAGGCAGTCGAGAAAGGCCTCGGGTACGGCATCGAAGCGGACATCGAGAGAGAGGTGGAACTCTTCAGCGAGTGCGCCGTCTCCGATGTGGCCAAAAACCTGATCGGCATCTTTCTGAACACACGGGCTGCCGGAAGACTTCCCAGGATCGAAGGTCTCGCTCCGGCCAAAATGAAAAAGGCCGCCATGCTGGGAGGCGGGGTCATGGGCTCCGGCATCCTGAACCTGCTGCTTGCCAACGGCTTCGAGGCGGTCCTGTGGGATATCAACGACAAGGCCCTGGAGAATGGGGCTTTCGCGGTCCGGAAGACCTTCGACTATCCCATTAAAAAGAAAATGATGACGCAGGCGGACCTGGACGCAATGATCCGGAACCGGCTCACGACCACCACATCGCTGGGGGACCTCAAGGACGTGGACCTGGTGATCGAGGCGGTCCTGGAAGATATGAAGGTCAAACAGGACATCTGGAAACAACTGGAAGACATCTGTCGGCCCCACGTGATCTTCGGCACGAACACCTCGGCACTGCCCATCACCGAGATGGCATCGATTCTCGGCGATCCGGGACGGATGATCGGGCTCCATTTTTTCAATCCCGCCCACCGAATGCAACTCCTGGAGATCATATGTGCCGAAAGAACCTCCGACCAGACCCTGGCCTCTTGTGTGGCCTTCGCACGAGCCATCAAGAAGATTCCCATCGTGGTCAACGACGGCCCGGGGTTCTATGTGTCGAGGCAGCTAGGAGGGCTCATGGGTGGGGCTGTTTTTCTGACCGCCACCGGCGTGGATGGTGCTGTCATTGAGAGGGCCATGGTGGATTTCGGGATGCCCATGGGTCCGGCAACCCTGGCTGACCTGACCGGAATCGACATCAACTACCATGTGGGCAGGACCTTTGAAATGAGGTTGGGAGACCGCTACAAGGTGCATCCCCTCACCGAGGTGGTCTACAACACGGGCTGCTACGGACGCAAGACCGGTGCGGGATATTTCGACTACAGCGGGGAAAAGCCCGTCCCCAACCCGAAGGTGGCGGAGGCGGTTAAACAGTACCTGAAGGAGAACGAGGTGGCCCCCAAGAAGATCTCCCCCCAGGAGATTGTGGATCTGATGCTGGCCAACGGCATCAACGAGGCCGCCTACATGATGGAAGAGGGCATCTGCGATCGCCCCCGGGACATGGACCTGGCTATGATCTACGGCACGGGGTTCCCGCCTTATCGTGGCGGTATCCTGCGCTTTGCGGACAAATGGGGTCTTAAAAACGTTTACGAGAAACTCCTGGAACTGGAAAAGCAGTACGGCATTCGGTTCAGACCCGCGGCCCTCATCAGGGAGATGGCCGAATCGGGAAAGACCTTTTATCAGGAATAAATGGAACGAACAAGCAGAGGACTGCCGAAAGGGATTCCTCACGGGTTTAGAAACGGAGCTCATGAGAGGAGGATTTAGTCATGAAAGAAGTCGTCATTGCAGGATATCTGAGAACAGCCCAGTCGCGGGCCAGACCCAATGACCCGGCCAGGGACTGGTTTTGCAAGATGAGGGGAGATGAACTTCTGGCCAAGTTGCTTCCGGAACTCATCAAGAAGTCGGGCATCGATGCCGCAGAAATCGATGATTTTCTGGTGGGATGCGCCACTGCCGTGGGTGAGCAGTGGTCCTACGGCGGGCGATTCCCCATTTTCCTGGCCAACCTCCCGGAGACGATCCCCGCCAAGTTCATAGACCAGCAGTGCGGGTCCGCCATGGCCGGCATCCAGATAGGATTCATGGAGATTGCCCAGGACTTTGCGGACATCGTGCTGGTCGGGGGATACGAACACATGACCCGCGTCCCCATGGGCGGGTACCCCATTGATCGAGGCCTCATCGCCCCCAATATGACCCTGTTCATGGACCAGTCGTATCTTCACTGGGACATGATGACGGCCATGAACATGGGGCTTACGGCGGAGAAACTTTTTTCCCAAACCGATCTCACAAAGGAGGACCTGGACCGCTGGGGTGTGCGGTCCCATAACCTGGCTTCCAAGGCCCGGGCGGAAGGTTTCTTCGAAGGTGAAATCCTCCCCATTGAAGCCCCGCAGGCCGACGGTAGCGTGATGAAGGTGGATCAGGATCAGGCCGTCCGTGATGATGCGACCCTTGAAGGCATGGCCGATCTCAGGCCGGCCTTCAAGAAGGACGGTGTAATCACGGCGGGCAACGCCTCCCCCCTCAATGCCGCGGCGACATCCATGCTGCTCATGTCCAAGGAGACCGCGAAAAAAAAGGGCATCAAGCCCATGGCCACCCTTCGTTCCATCGGGTTCGCCGGGGTGGATCCCACCATCATGGGGGCGGGACCGGTTCCGGCCAGCAGACGGGCTCTGGAAAAGGCCGGGTTGGAGGCCTCTGATATCGACTATTGGGAGATCAACGAGGCCTTCAGCGTTGTGGCGCTGAACTGCATCAGGGAACTCGGTCTTGATCCGGAGCGGGTCAACGTCATGGGAGGCGGCGTGGCCATCGGGCATCCGCTGGGCGCCACGGGCATCCGGCTGACCGGAACCCTGGCCCGCATCCTGGAAGCCAGGAACGGACGTTACGGATGTGCCAATGCGTGCGTAGGCGGCGGGCAGGGCGTGGCGACCATTATTGAACGAGAAGACTACGATTGGTAGGGTTGGTTTTAAAATATCGGAGGAAAGCATGGGTATCAATTATTTTCGGAGAGATCCGAGGGACCTGAAATTTGTGCTTGCTGAGCACATGGACCTGGAGAAAATCCTCAGCTATGAACCCTACAAGGACTTCACCATGGATGACTTCACAATGATCATTGATGAGGCCCTCAAGGTCTGCCGGGAGGAACTCGGCCCCGCCATGCAGGATGGAGACCGGGAGGGCGTCCGCTATGAAGATGGGAAGGTGACGGTGCCACCATCTTTTCACGGGTGCTGGAAGATCATGGCCGACAACGGCTGGATGGCGGTCTCCGGTAATCCTGAATTCGGGGGGCAGGGCCTGCCGGCGGCAGTTGGGGGACTCCTGGGAGAATTGTTTAACGGTGCCAACATGGCCTTCATGACCTATCCCGGCCTGGCTGTGGGCAACGGCCGTCTCATCGAGCACTTCGGCACGGACGAGGACCGTGCCCTCTTCGTAGAAAAGATGTATACAGGATTGTGGGGAGGAACCATGTGCCTGACGGAGCCCGACGCAGGATCGGATGTGGGTTGGTTGCGTACCAAGGCCACGCCCGATCCCGACGCAGGAGATCCGCGCATCCACAAGATTGAGGGAACCAAACGGTTCATCACGTGCGGTGAACACGACCTGACGGAAAATATCATCCACCTGCTCCTTGCAAGGATCGAAGGCGCACCCATGGGGACCAAAGGCATCAGCCTGTTTATCGTGCCCAAGATCCGGGTGAACCCGGATGGTTCATTGGGGGAACCGAACGATGTGTTTTGCGGCGGAGTGGAACACAAGATTGGGATCCACGGGTCATCCACCTGTACCCTCAATTTCGGGGAAAACGGTGGCTGTCGCGGGATATTGCTCGGTGAACCCCATTCCGGAATGGCAAAGATGTTCCAGATGATGAATGAAGCGAGGATGGGGTGCGGTGTCCAGGCCTTGGGCCTGGCTGCCGGAGCCTATGACACGGCCCGCCAATACGCGAAGGAGCGTGTCCAGGGCCCTCCGTTTTCGAATCGGAGGGGCGACCGGGTGCCCATCATCCAGCACGAGGACGTACGCCGGGCGCTCATGACCCTGAAGGCCGGCACCGAAGCCATGCGAGCCATGATCGGAAAGCTCTTCTATCTGATTGACATATCAGCGCACGATCCCGATGAGGAGACGCGAAACAATGCTGGCAGTCAAGTGGAATTATTCACGCCTCTTGTCAAAGCCTACTGCACCGACTTCGGGTACCTGCTGACCCGTGAGGCCATTCATGTCCTTGGGGGAGTAGGCTACTGTAGTGAATTCCCAGTGGAGCAGTACGCCCGGGACATTTTGATCACCTCCATCTGGGAGGGAACCAACTACATACAATCCCTGGACCTGGTGGGTCGCAAACTCGGGCTGGACGGCGGCAACGTTTTCCAGGGTTGGATCCAGGAGGTCATGACCTTTACCAGTGAACACAAGGATGATGGTGATTTCGCCCCGGACTTCAAACTGCTCTTCAAGGCCAGCCAGGCCACGGGTGATTTCGCCATGCGGTACATGCAGTATTTTAATGAGCAACGGTTCCGGTTGATCCCATTGACATCAAAGGGTTTCCTTACCTGCTTCGCCGAGACGCTCATGGGTCAGCTCATGCTGGAACAGGGACTCATCTCCCGCGAGAAGCTCGGGGATGTCAAGGCCGATTCCGCAGATGGGATCTTTTACCGGGGGAAGGTAGAGACAGCCAGGTTCTTCTGCCGGAATATCCTGCCCAATGTCTTTTCCAGCCATATGGCATTGCAGCAGGAAGACACGTCGGCGCTGGACATCCCTGAGGAGGCATTCTAGTCAGTATTCGCCGATGGCCCTCTTCAATCTTGCCTTGGCCAGGTTGTGGTTGTAGAGGGCGTCATAATAATTGTTCCTTGCCCTTGTCAAGAGGGTCTGGGCGTCCAGGACCTCGGTGGAGGTGGTGGCCTGCACCTTGTAGCGTTCCTCACTGACACGCAGGTTTTCCTCAGCCTGTTCCACGGCCTTCTTTGTGGTCGGGATATCTTTCCGCGCCAAATCCATATCCAGCAGGGCATTCTTCACTTCGAGATGAATCTGATCATCGAGTGACTGTTTCGTTTTGAACAACTCCCGCCTCAGACTCCTCTTTTCCCTGATGCTGGAACGTGTCTTGCCCCACTCCCAGAAGGTCCAGGAAAGCCCGATCATGGCCTCCCATCGGCTGGCATCATGATAGTCGCTCCCTGAAACCGACGGGGTGTCCCCTTCCTTTATGTAATCATAGGTCAACCCGATCTCAGGGTAGTTTTTGCTCTTGGCCAGACGAATCTGTTGATCTGTCTGGAGGATGCGCATCTCCAGG
>CAYOIU010000220.1:0-7020 GCA_964404085.1 uncultured Desulfobacteraceae bacterium
AGCAAAATCCTTGGCCCGGATCGAACAAATTTTAAAAACGGTGAAACTTCAGATATTAAATATGACACAATGTTTTATAAAAGTCTAGATTTTTTGTTGATGAAATCAACAAACATAGCGTTTGTCATATTCTCATGCAAATATAAGCTGTTGTGTAAATAAATCTTTGCTTAAAGTGACGAATCTCAAACGAAACATATTTATGACAACCGGTATAGATGATTTTAGAAAGGATGGGGGCTTCTTTTGGTCTCTCGGGTAGGTCCAACGGTTTACTGCGGTTGCGGCAGAGTTTTCCGGCTTGGTTTGCTTATTGTTAACCGGAGATTACATTTGGCTTTGATGTCAATTGGTACACAATAGCGAAGGTTTCTATCTTTTCTGGTCGACAGCGGTCAATTCTTTGAAACGTGGACCGGCGGTGTTCGCCCGGCCCAGGGTAGGGCCTTTTCCAGTTCCGCTCCCAACCCCACAAGAAGATGGTCGTGCGACGGGCCGGCACCCAACTGGATGCCGATGGGCAGGCCGCTCGAATGCTCGGCCAGGGGCAGCGAGATCGCTGGCGCCCCGGTCACGTTGAAGGAAAGGCTGTATTGAACCGCACGGTCCATGCAGGCCAGGTACTCTTCGACCGACGGATACCGACGATCCGGGCCGAAGACTCCGAGGGGTGGCGATACTTGGGCCGTCGTCGGCGTCAGGACCACGTCAAAACGGGCCAGATGTTCGCCGAGTCTGCGACGGGCACCGTTAAGCCAGGCACGGGCTTCGAGGAAGTGGTGTGCCCTCAGTTCCCTGGATCTCTCGTAGATTTCGAGGACCATGGGTTCCAGCGTCTCCGGGCCGATTCGCCGGTTCATCTGCCGGGCCAAGTCATCGAGCCGTAAATGAAAACCGAACAGCCAGAAATCCGCCACGACACGCGAGGCCAATTCATGGTCGAACGGCAGATCGCACGCCTCTACCGTGTGGCCCATGTCGGCAAGCTGATTCGCAACCGATCGCGTAGCTGCGGCGATTTCCGGATCGACCGGTACATCCATCAGCGCTTCGGCCGTCCAGCCGATTTTGAGCGACTGCCGCGGACCGGACAGGTATGCCGCGTAGCCATCGTCCGGCCGGGCAACGACAAACGGGTCTCCCGCCTGTGGAAAGGCCAGGCAGTCGAGCATCACCGCCGTATCACGCATCGATCGCGATAGGACGAAACTCACGGACAGGCCAAAGCCGCTTTCGTCCTCGTTCGGACCGGAAGATATCAGTCCGCGTGACGGCTTCAGTCCAACTACGCCGCACCACGCGGCGGGAATGCGGATCGAACCAGCGGCGTCTGAACCGTGGGCGAGAGGAATGATTCCGGCCGCCACCGCGGCCGCTGCACCCCCGCTGGAGCCACCGGCCGAATGCCCGTCACGCCAGGGCGTCACGACGTCTCCGTGGAGGAGGCTCTCGGTTGACGCCGAAATGGAGTACTCGGGCGCGTTGGACCGGCCCATGACGTTGACGCCCGAGGCCTTTAGCAAGCGGAAGAAGAACGTGTCCCCGGTTGCCACCATCCCCCGGCACAACCGTGAGCCAAACTCTATGGTGCGCCCGCCCTCGTGCCCCACAACGTCCTTGATAAGGAAAGGAACACCGCGGAACGGGCCATCTTCCACCGTCTTATCATCGAGCCCGGTTGTCCGATCTGCGTAAGTCTCGACGACCGCGTTGATGGCCGGATTAACGGCATCGACGGCCCGCCGTGCCGTTTCGGCCAGTTCGCATGGCGTCACCTCGCCGCGCTTCACCAGCGCGGCAAGGTCCAGGCCATCATAGGATGCGTATTCGTATAATTCCAAAAGCCCCTCCAAAAAAATTAAAAAAATACTCCCGATTCATCTGGAATCAGGCGAACCACCAGCGTTCGGGGCCACGGAAACCGTCCGTCGGATAGTTCGCCGCCAAGGAATCGTACTTCAGTTTGCTGCTCGCAGCATCGACGTAGTTGGCGTACATGGGAATCACTGAGCCACCCTCGTCGCGCACGATTTGCTGCATCTCTCCGTACATCTCCCGACGTTTCGCATCGTCGAGCTCGATCCGTGCCGCTTTGAGAAGGGTGTTGAAGCGATCGTTTTTCCAATGCGCCTCGTTCCACGTCGCCCCTTCCGAATAGATCCACGAGAACATCCAGTCCTCGGTCGGTCGGCCTCCGTAATACGATGCGCACCAGGGTGCATGCATCCACACCTTGTCCCAGTAACCGTCGTTGGGAACCCGTTTGACCGTGATGTCGATACCAGCCTTGGCGGCCTGTTCACGATAGAGAACACCGGTGTCCACTGCGCCTTCGTAGGCGGCGTCGGCCAGGGAGATTTCGACGGACAGTGACTTCCGACCGGCTTTCTTGAGGTAAAACCGGGCCTTGTCGGGATCGTAGGTCCGTTGCGGCAGGTCCTTGGCGAAATAACGATTGCCCTTGCCGATGGGATGGTCGTTGGCCGGCGCACCATGACCATGAAGGATTTTCCCCACTAGTTCCTCCCGATTGACCGCATGCTTGAGGGCGAGGCGGACGTTGTTGTCGTTGAATGGCTCGATCCGACAGTCCATGGGAAGCGTGTAGTGCTGGTTGCCGGTCACCTCCATAACCTTGAGATTGGGCACCCTGGCGAGGAGATCAACCGTCCTGAGGTCACACCGGTTCATGTAGTCGATGCTACCGGTCCTGAGGGCATTGGTACGTGCGACCACGTCGGGCAGGATGAGGAATTCCAGCCCGTCGAAGTGACCACGTCCCGCCTTCCAGTAGTTGGGGTTGCGTCGGGAACGGGCGCGGACGCCCGGTTCGTAGTCCTCCAGAATATAGGCCCCTGTTCCCATGGCACTCATGGCCATATCCTTGCTCGTCAAGCCTGAGGGAACGATACAGACACGATAATCGCTCATCAAATAAGCAAAGTCGGCGTTGCCCTTCTTGAGGGTGATGACAAGGGTGTGCTTGCCGTCCGCCTTGATGTCCTCGACGGGATCAAGCAATACCTTGGCCGCCGACTTGGATCCCTCGCCCCGATGCAAGTTGAGCGAATGAATAACATCGTCGACATCCATGGTCTTTCCGTTGTGAAACTCGACACCCTTTTTGATCTTGAAGGTCCACGTCCGGACATCCGGAGTGACTTCCCAGGATTCGGCAAGCTCCGGGATGAGTTCGCCGCTGCTGTTGATCTCGCATAGGCTGTTCCGGGCTGACCAGCTGATGATGTAGGCCGTTGCCGAATTGAGAAGATCGGGTGAGAGGGAGTCCTGGATTGCTCCTGTGGCCAGGCCGAGCCGCAGAATTCCCCCCTTCTTCGGTTGGGCGCTCGCCGGGCGGGATCTGAGCAGGACTCCGGCGGCCGTAGCAGACAGGCCGAGCGCGACGGCTTTTTTCATGAATTCCCTTCGGGTGGTCGGCTTGCCACCAGTGATCGCATCGTACAGGTTGTTTATAGACATGTCACACCTCCTCTAGTTAAAGTTGAAGTACTTTTACAGCCAGCTTATACAAAAATATTCTGAAACTATAAAGAACACCATTATTTTGGAGTAGCGTCACTTAAGCAGATGTTTCCTAAATCGGATTTATGCAAAAAATTAATATATTACATAATATATTATATGATTCAATTATGTCAAGAAAAAAATTTCTTTCATCATAAATATTTTGGACTTTATTTAAATAAAATAAATGAAAAAAGTTGGAAAATACAATAAATATAATATTTTGTGCTGTTTTTATCTACTATAAAGATACAAAAAATACTTCTTGACTTAATATATTTATGAATATATTATAATATGAAATATTTAAAACGCTGTGGATAGTATGTCCAAATTAACTCATTAAAAAAAGGGGGTGAACAATGGCGGAGATGCGCTTGAAAGACCAATTGCTAACGAATATCCGTTTCGATCGCGGACGCCACTGGCGCGCTAAAATTGGTTTTGTTGTTCTTGCCATGGAACAGACAATTGAAGAGGACGTTTTTCGCTTGGCGCCCGACGGTGTAGGTGTCCATTTCTCAAGGGTTCGAATGGAAAACGCGGTTACCTTAGATACCCTGGAAGCCGTCGGTAATGAGCTTGCTGGAGCTGCAGCCTTGATACTACCTGACGAGAAACTGGATGTGGTTTGCTATGCTTGCACATCAGGTAGTCTCGTTCTGGGAGAAAAAAGGGTGATGAATGAGTTGAATAAGGGAGCTCCAAATGCCATTGCTACATCATTGATCACCGGTGTAATTCATGCCTTGGAGGCCTTTAAGATAAAAAGGATCGTGGTTGGTACGCCTTATATCGATGAACTCAATAAAATGGAAAAAAGGTATCTGGAAGACCGAGGTTTTGACGTATTGGATATTCAGGGGCTGAATATTACAAATGACGCTGACATGGTCAAGGTGACCCCAGAGTTCATCATGGACTTTGCTTTGTCCATCGACCGGCAAGACGCGGAAGCAATATTCATCAGTTGTGGCGCGTTGAGATCTATTGATGTGATGGATAAAATTGAAAAGCTCGTTAGGAAGCCGGTCATTGTCAGCAACCAAGCTATGATTTGGGAAACGTTACGCTTGGCCGGTATTAATGACGCTATCGAAGGGTATGGAAGCTTGCTACGCGATTTCTAATTCCTATATAAGGATTAAGGAGAAAAAACATGAACGAAGCCTTCGAAAGGCGCACTAACGCTTTTCAGCGTAGTCTGATGGAAACCGATGTTGATGCCAGTGTTATTTTTGATACTGACAATATCTATTATTTATCCGCATACTGGGGCTATCTTGGCATTCAGTTCGGCCGGCCTACACTTCTTGTAATCCCCAATGAGGGAGACTGTTCGGTCATAACGCCTAGCCTGGAAGCGGAAATGGCAAGCAAAATGACATGGATTAAAAACATTATGGAGTGGTCTGATGGCGTTGATGGTGAATGGAGAACATGCTTGAAATATATTTTCGGAAATAATAACGATTTGAAAATTGGCATCGAAAAGCAAAAGACCCCTCCAGTCATTACTGAATTCTTAGAGAAAGAATGCGCGGATGTTGAGGTTATAGATATATCAAATATTCTGTCTGATATGCGAATGGTGAAAACGCCCGAAGAAATCGAAACAATGCGTCAAGCCGGCCAGGTTTCTGTTGCCATGTGCCAAGGGGGAAAGGAAGCTATTGCTGAAGGGGTTCCTGAATATGAGGTGGCGCTTGCTGTTATCGCTGCGGGTACACGAAAGGCGGCCGAATTTTTGACAGACGTGGGATCGGAACGACTTTTCTCACCGATGATCTATAATCTCCAGGTGCTGCAGTCCGGCGGCCCGGATCTTTCCATGGTCCATCGCAGACCCACAGTACGCCGCGTAAAACGGGGTGAGTCTGTATACATGTGTTTTTGCGAGATGAACAATTTTAAAGGGTTCAAGCTGGGATTCGACAGGCAGTACTGGGTTGGAGAGGTTTCGAAAGAAGAGGCCAAACTGTATGAAATCGCACTAAAAGCACAAGCAGCGGCTCTTAATATGATACATCCAGGTGTGATTGCAGAAGACGTTCACATGGCGGCTGCGCGTGTCTATCAAGAGGCTGGATTCGGCCTTTGCTACCGGACTGGGCGATCGGTAGGATTTTCATTGATAGAAAAACCGGAGCTAAAGATAGATGATAAAACACCATTGCAGGCAGGCATGACCTTTGCGGTGGACGGTGCAGTGTCAATACCGGAAAAAGCTGCCGCTCGAGTCGGTGATTCCATTGTAGTGACAGAAAATGGCTATGATTATTTAACCCCATTTCCCAAAACCCTTCAGGTCCTATAATGCCCAAAAGTCGTAAGAATGCATTGTCGCGAAAAACGCTTCAAGGGATAAAAGCAGAATTTCCTATCCATGATTGGAGTGAAGAGGAACTCAACGAACTGGTTTCTCCAAAATACGGCGTAATATCTGGATTTGATGATATTTTGAATGATATAGAAGAGCTGGGTGAACAGGATCTTAACGATATCGAACCTGCTGGGAATATAAAGCCGATGAAGGATGGCAATGAGGACTGAAGATCTCACTTCCAAACCACTTTATTATCTGGCCGATCTTCTTCAAAAGAGAGAAGTTTCGCCTGTAGAACTTGTCGATCTATATTTTAATCGAATCGAAAAAACAAACGATAAACTCCACGCTTACATAACGGTAGCTAGGAAAACAGCCAGGCAAGCAGCAAAAGAAGCCGAACTCGAAATTCAAAATGGTAATTACCAAGGGTCGTTACATGGCATCCCCTATGCGTGTAAGGACCTATTTTTAACAAAAGGAATTCGAACAACGGGTGGCTCACGAGTTTTGAAGGATTGGATTCCGGGTAGCGACGCCTCAGTTGTTTCGCGCCTATCAGCAGTAGGTGGGATTCTTTTGGGCAAGCTGAACCAGCATGAATTCGCCTATGGGGCAACTGGCAAAAACGAATATTTTGGAACAGTTTCCAATCCTTGGGACAACTCCCGTCTCGCCGGGGGATCCAGTAGCGGATCCGCCGCCGCCGTTGCTGCCGGGCTTGCTTCTTTCGCGCTCGGCACAGATACTGGCGGCTCCACCCGAGCACCTGCGTCACTTTGCGGTGTGGTTGGCTTCAAACCCACGTACGGTCTTCTTAGCACCAAGGGTATCATTCCCTACTGCTGGTCGCTGGATCATGTTGGCATATTTAGTAAAACAGTAACAGACGCGGCTATTGTCTTCGAATCCCTGATAGATAGCACTAAGCTGGGCCGGGATCCTTCTCGAGAACAGTTCTTTAGATTTAGCCAAACACCTTCAGGCGACCTTCGAAAGGTTCGTATCGGCGTTCCCAGGACGTTTTTTTTCGACCAAATAGACAAGGAAGTAAATGAAGCAGTTAAAAAAGCAATAATGGTGTGTGGGCAGTGCAAGGCAGAGTTGGGTGATATCCAAATGCAGCCCAAGGAGAAAAGCCGAACTGTTTCCCTTTTCATACAGATGCC
>CAYOIU010000221.1:0-7016 GCA_964404085.1 uncultured Desulfobacteraceae bacterium
GAGGTGAATTTCACTGACCCTGATATAGGGATAGCGATAATCCAATTCCCCCAGCTTTTCGGTTTTCTCCCCTTCCACCTTACCCGCTAGAGTCACCTTACGGCCCTTGCTCCAGATCTCGCTGTCCAGGAACCCCTTGTAATAAGCCAGAAAACGCCCTCCAGAACGGTCCAGGTCAACGGGCTCGCCCCATCTATCCGTCCGGGTCTGATAGACCTCGAGAAGCGTTCCCCCCTTCTGGGGAACCGTTTTTACGATCACCCCGCCCAGAATCACCGTGCTTCCGCGGAATCGGGACGGATCCTGACGCAGTTCGGTAAAAGTAATGCCCTGATCCGCCTCATCCAGGGTGGCCCTCGATATCACGTGGGCGCAACCCGAGAAAAGTGTCAAAACCATAAGCAGGATCAATATCTTTTTCATTTTCCACCTCAAAAGCTTGTTCCGAAGCCGAACCCGAAATAAAATCTGGGCGGGCTCACAGGTTCTTCCCTGGGCCAGAGATAGATTTCTTTACCTGCGATCACGGGGTAACCATAGGTCGCTTTTCCCAAGGGGCGCATTTCCTTCCCCCGGATAGGCCCTGCAACCGTGACCTGGCGACCCTTACTGTAGATGGCCGGATCCAGAAAACGGCTCGATTCGACAATGAATCTGCCCTTAGAAGCCTTGTCTGTGGATGGCCGCTTTCTGAAGCCTAAAGGACGCTGGAGGACCAGGATGACTGTCCTGCCCGGCAATGTCTGGGTTTCGATGATATCGCCTCCCAGAAGGACCGACTTCCCAGTGTAGGCGTCAGGGTTCTCCAGGATCTCCTCAAAATAGAGGCCCTCATCCACTTCCTGCAAGGCCTCTTGGGAGATGACGTGGGCGCAACCCGTCAAGGCAAGGATGCCTATGATCAAGAATGTTTTCATCATCTTCATGACGTCACTCCCCTGGGACCAGTCATTTTGGTCGACCGATTTCCGGATCGGCTTCTATTGCAAAAATATAAGGCTCCCTTTGTCGAAAATCAAACTTCTCAATGTTCTCGTATTAATCCGGATTTCTCGCACCCAAGAAAGATATTAGGCTGCCGGCGATGCTGTGAACGGTGAAAAGCCGCAGACTAATCCATCTCCGCGATTCCGGGCTGGATCCCCGTGTGGTGCGGGAACGCGTCTTCGCCGTGGGGAAAAAGAAGCGACTGCATGAAGATTTGGTTAAACTGGGGATCAAGGGTCAGCTCGACGTACTCCACCTGCAAGGCGCGGATATCGGCCTCGGTACGTTTGTCCGTGTCGAGAAGGGCCATGCGGGCACCGTCCCCGGCGGCGTTGCCCACGGCCACGACCTTGTCCGGGTCACAGTCCGGGAAAAGCCCGATGACCGCTGCAGACATCTTATCGATATAGCTCCCGAAGGCGCCAGCCAGGATAATCCTGTCCACCTCGTCCACACCCATGCGGTTCATGAGGATGCGCGCGCCGGCATACATGGCCCCCTTGGCGAGCTGTACGGCCCGGATGTCCTTCTGGCACACGACGATGTCCTGGTCGATGGCTGTTTCTCTTGCCCAGGCGATGACGAACTCGTGGCCGTTTTGGTTCTTCCTAGAGCGATTCGTTTTCAGGCCGGAAACAAACCTCCCGCCTTTGTCGATGACACCCGCCAGAAACATCTGCGCGGCCACATCGAAAATGCCGGATCCGCAGATACCGAGGGCGCCGATATTTCCGTCCTCGGTGTTCCACTTCTCATTGCCGATGACCTTGAACCCTACCTCCAGCGTCTTCGGGTCGATTTTCACCCTCTCGACGGCACCCGGGGCCGCCCGCATGCCGTGACTTATCTCGGCACCTTCAAAGGCCGGACCGGTGGCGCAGGACGTGGAGTAAAGCCTCCTCCGGTTGCCCAAAATGAGTTCCCCGTTGGTGCCGATGTCGATGATAAGCTCAGCGGCGTCCTGATTGTAAGGCTCCTCGGCGATGAGCACGGCGACGTTATCGGCGCCCACGAAGCCTGCCTCGATAGGCAGGACATGGACGTAGGCTCCCGGCGCGACGTGCAGGCCTAGGTCGCGGGCCTTGATATCCTGTGAATGGTGGGCCGCCGGCGGGAACGGCGGCTTGCCGAGGTACCGGGGGTTGATGTTGAGGAACAGGTGGTGCATGCAGGTATTGCCCACCACCACCATATCGACGATGTGGGAACGCCGGATGCCGGCCCTGGCCGAGGCCTTGGCGGCGATCTCGTTCAGGCCCCTGATGACAGCCCTGTTCAACTGCTTGAGCCCTTTCCCGCCTTTCGCGGCAAAGCCGATCCGGGACATTACATCCTCGCCGTAGGCAACTTGCGGGTTCATCATTGACTCGGTGGCAATCACCTCCCCCGTAGCCATATCGCACAGATACGCGGCCACCGTCGTCGTCCCGACATCCACGGCCAGCCCGTAAATCCCCTTCACCCGGCCGGGCCGCATCCCGATGATTTCTCTTCCGTGCCACACGGTCACGGTGACCTTCCAACGGCCGTCCCGTATCGCGTCAGGCATATGGAGGAGCACGCGGTAATCAATCGCAAGATTGGAAATCCCGTATTTTCGCTCCAGTGCCGCCTGCACCCTTTCGAAATCCCCGGTGGGATCGTGCAGGGAGGCCGGCTTCATTTCGATGTAGTAGCCTTTCACGGCGGGATTCACGGTGATCTCCCGCGCCGTGGCTTCTTTGCGGACAACCTGGGCGCCCTTGCGGCTCTCTTCCGGGACAAATACGACGACATCTCCGTGGAGATGCGTCTGGCAGGCCAGACGGTACCCCTCTCTGAACTGCCGGGTTGATAAGAACTTCCGGCCGGGTTCCTCCCGTGTCTCAACGGCGCCGACGGATGAGCCAATCCCGTACTCGGCGAAGTAGCCTTCTTCCACCCTCACCTTGCACTTGCCGCAGGCGCCCTTGCCGCCGCATAGTGACTCGAGTCCCACGCCGAGCCGTTGGGCCGCGTCCAGGAGCGTGGCGTCCTCATTCACCTCACCGCGAAGCCCGGAGGGTTGAAATACAACCGCATGCTCTTGTTTTTTCATCGCTCGAATATTGCCAATTCCCTTTCAATTCTCTAAAACCGGAACCCCCGTCAGTTCGGAACAATTTGGCAGGTGGTGATTTTTTTTCGGATCGGCATCAGGCGAGATGAGTCGGGGTTCTACAGTTCTTTCTTTCGGATTTCCACATATCCCTCGTCCGCGTTGATCGTCACAAAATCCCCGTTTTTGATATACTCGAAAGGATCTTCTTCAAGCTCATGGACCATAGGCGTTTCCGTGATGATGGCACTGACCGCTACCACCCCTTCCGCCTTCACATTGATGATGCCTTTGGGTGCATGGCCCCGCTTGAACGCGGCATAGAACTGCCACGAACCGGTCGTTGAACCCTTCCCCGTGGGAAAGACCAGAATCTTGCCCGCAACGCTCTGTCCCTCCAGTTCGTGACCGAGTTCACGGATAATTCCCGTCTCGGGATCCATTCCACCGGTAAAGGATATGGCCATCCGGGACACGATAGCTTCCCCCTCCGCTATGCCCGGCACAACCTTTTTTGCATTGATCTTCATTACTTCCTTCCCTCCCATCTGCCCGACACGGCCGAATCGACACATTCCTTCGTGGAACCAAACCAGGTATCCATGCCGAACAGGTTGTGTGCGTAGTAACTGCCCCTGGCGGAGTTCATTGCGAGCACTCGTACGCCCTGCTCCCTCAGGTACAGGTGGGGACCGTCCGCCGCGCCCACATCCGCCACCACACGGACCCCTCTGGCACGGAGGCTGGCCAGAAGGCCCATACGTTTACAAAGAGTCTTGACCCATGCCGAGGTGCAGATCCAGAGTCGGGTCTCGGGGTGGACCTTGCGGTCGCCCAGCAGATCGGCAATTTCTCCAACTTCCTGAATGGAGCACTGGGGACAGCCGAAGATCACCATATCCAGCTTTTCCTCTGAACTGCTGGAGATATCCAGATAGGCACGGTTCACGTCTTCCTGAGAGGGTGTGATTTCAGGGAAGGGAGGAGGGTTTCCTGCAAATGCGGCATCCACTGTCTTGGCCTCCGGGGTGATGCCGACCAAGTGAACCAGCCCGGTCGCTCCAGTTACGGTCAGGGTGTAGAGGAGACCCTTGATCTCCTCAATGGCCATGTCACGGGGAAGGTTCACGAATACCGGGATTCTCGAGCCTACGATTTTTCCCAGATGCCAGCCCAGGGCCTTGTAGTCGGCCGGGCCGTAGTTTTCCAGGTCAAGCCTGCTGACGTCGATGATGAATTCACCTTTCCGGTTTTTGTCCAGATGCAGTCCCCACTCGGGAATGGCGCCTGTTATGGCCGCTGCTAGGGCGACATGATCGCCGTCGCGGTTAGAACGTGCCCCAATGACGGAGTTGGCGAACACCTGGCTCCCCGAAGAGGCCCAGACGATGTGATCCCTAAACCTGGGTACGTTCCCCACCAGGTAATGGTGGCAGGAATAGGTCAGGGTCACCCCGAGGGATTTCAAGGCGTTATGAATCCTGTTCTGCCTTACCTGATAGGCCATGGGAATACTGAGTTCATCGGCCTCTTCAAAGTCATACATCTCCGGGTTCTTGGTCGTAAATACCGTTACCCTGGTTCCTTCACCGGCCAAGTCCTCCAGCCACTCTATGCCCTCGTCCATAAGCACCGGGAAGTTACCCGCAATATGCACGCTTGTAACCGGAATCAATCGTTTCGCCCGATAGCACTCCCCGTACGCAGCAAGGATTTCCATAGCTTTCCGGGCTCCCCGACCCTCTTTTCCCTCGAGCATCCGTTTCTGTTTCTCGTTCAGTTCCATGGTCTCTTCCTAAACCGTCAACCCTCATTCAGAGATGCACCTGGGGTCAAACCGCGTACTTCCGAAGTTCCCGCTTCAAGATCTTCCCCTGGGGTGTTTTCGGCAGCTCTTGGAGAAAAATCACCTTTTTCGGCGCCTTATACGAAGCCAACCTCTCCTTGCAGAACCGGATAAGCTCCGTTTTGTCCGCCTCATGACCCTCCTTCAGCCGGATAAATGCGGTTACCGCCTCCCCGTATTCTTTATCCGGCAGTCCGGTAACCCCGCACTCTTCAACGGCGTCGTGCCTGTAAAGGACATCCTCCACTTCCGTTGGATAGACGTTCAACCCCCCGCTTATGATCATGTCCTTTATCCTATCGATGATGTAAAGATAGCCCTCCTCGTCCAGCCGGCCCAGGTCTCCGGAATACAGCCACCCGCCTGCCATGACTTTTGCACTTTCCTCTTGCCTGTTGAAATAGCCTTTCATGACATTGGGGCCCCGGATCAGGATCTCTCCCTCCCCTCCACCCTCAACCTCATTTCCGTTCACGTCCACGATTTTCACCTCGACGACCCCGGCAGGTGTGCCCACGGATCCGATCTTGTGCCTGTATACGTGGTTAAAGGTGACAAGAGAGGACGTTTCCGTCATGCCATAGGCCTCATGGATGTTCAATCCGAATATCTCTTTCCATTGCCGGACAATTTCCGATGGCATGCTCGTTGCCGCTGAAAACGCGTAGCCTATTGATGTCAGGGATTTGTGACAGTCAGGATTGTTGAGAAAGCGGATGTAGACCGTCGGGACCGCATACAGGCGCGTGACCCTGTTCTTCTCGATGGATGAAATAATCTCGTCCATATCAAAGCCCTTATGCAAGACAAGCGTTGCGCAGGCGTAAAACATTGCGTTCATGATATGATTGCCGGCAAAAACATGATTCAAGGGCATGAAGCAGAGCCCCGCATCCCCGGAAACGGTCCTTTCATGATAGCAGACGTTCTGAGTGGTGTAGAGGACGTTCCCGTGCGTAAGCATTGCCCCTTTCGGTGTTCCTGTTGTCCCTCCGGTATAGAGAATCACGCACGTATCGTCAGGCCCACAATCCGCGCAACCAAAGGACGGGACCGCGCCTTCCTTGATCTCGCATAAGGTTGACAGGGTAGGGTCCTTTTCGATAACGAGCACATCCTTGACATAGGGGACCTTTTCTTTCCCGTGCATGTTCGGCAGAAGGGCATCGGTAGTGACCGCCACGGCCGGCCTGGAATCTTCGAGTATATGTTCCAGCTCAAAACTTTTGTAAGCTGCGCTCACGCAGACAATCGTGGCCCCCAGTTTCACTACTCCATAGTAGATCATAATCCACTCGGGCCGATTCTCGGCATACAAGGCCACCCTGTCACCTTTGCGCACTCCCAGTTCTCTCAAATGGGATGCCACCAGATCGACACCGGCGTCCAGTTGCCGGTAGGAATAGCTCCTGTTTCCGAATACAATGGCCCTGTTCTCAGGGAAGTACCTGGCCCCTTGACGTATCACATTGGAAAGGTTCACAAATCATCCTCCGCATGGGCAGGCTTTGGCTGTCCTTTCCTCTCTTAAGTCTTTGGTTTCAAAAGGAATGTCCGGGAGCCCTCAGTATGTGGCCCCCGGAATAGTATACGGCAGCGCCTATTTCTTTGTATAAATGTGGCGCAATGGGTAGAGACCCACCTTTACCACTTTCCCGTTCTGGACCTGATCAACACGTATCTTGTCCACACCTTCGACATCACCCTTGCCGTAGGTCAACGGAGTACTGCTTATATCACCGGTGTTGAGGTTTTTAATCCTGTAAAAGCCGTTCTCCAGCACATCCCGCCGCGTGAGCTTTTCGAAAGGCGTCTTTTGCATGGCAAGCCGTAACGCCTCAACCTGAATCATGCCCTCAAGGATCCCCGCTTCATACATGATGTGGGTAATCCGATTCCCGGGACGATACTTACCCTGCAGATCGTTGCAGAACTTTATCCCGGGAGTGGCGAGGTCATCCATGGGGCGGAAACTGCCGGCGCAGACATACCCATCACCCAGCTTTCCCATGGCCGCCGCCAACACGGCTGCGTGACCTGGTGCAGGAGTGCCAAAGGTCATCTTGTAGGGCTGATAGGGTCCCATACCCAGCCTGACCATCTCCT
>CAYOIU010000222.1:0-7011 GCA_964404085.1 uncultured Desulfobacteraceae bacterium
GCCAAATGACTCTGACCCCGCCCAGAGGGCGGGGTTTTAAACGACTAAATAAATCTGTCCCTTGATCACTTGTGAGATACGGCGTATAGTCCACAACTCTTTGTTTTTCTGGATAGATTTTGTCCTGGTTGACAATTATAGAACAATTAGGTAAAATGTGTTATGTTTTGTTTTTACCTTACAGACCGCCAAAAGACAAGGTTCAAGTATCATCTGACCAAGACCATGTCTCTGGGTCCACCATAGCTGAACTTCTCTCACCTTTCTCTATTACAATCAACTACTCCCCACCCGGGGCTGTTGATTTCCCTTTTGCAAACATGAAATTGTCGGAAACGGGACATCTTGCTTTTGGAGATGATTAATGAGAAAATTAAAATACATTAGTAATATAAACAAAATAGAATGGCTATCACGGCTGGAAAAAACGTCCCTCCAGCGGGTGACGCGTCAATACACCTTTCGCTTTAACACCTATTACATGGGCCTGATTGACTGGGCAAATCCCACTGATCCAATTCGGAGACTGATCTTTCCAAATCTTGAAGAACTGGATACCTGGGGCTATATCGACCCCTCTAACGAAGAGCAATATACCGTCCTGCCGGGCCTCCAGCACAAATATCCCTCGACGGTCTTACTCCTTGTTAGCCAGGTATGCGGGGGCATATGCCGGTATTGTTTCCGAAAACGATTATTCTTGAGCAAGCAATCGGATATCCTGCGCGATTTTCCTGCCGCCCTTGATTACATCAAGTCACACCGGGAAATCACCAACGTTCTTTTGACCGGAGGAGATCCCCTTATGCTTTCTAACGCAAAACTTGAAAGAATGATCAAGGGCCTTCTTGCGGTGGACCACGTCCGGGCCGTTCGGATCGGAACCAAACTCCTTTCTTTCAACCCTTACAGGGTGTTGGATGAACCATCTCTTCTGCGAATGATAGAACGGTACAGCCAAATGGACCGGAAGATCTACTTGGTAACCCATTTTACCCATGTAAGGGAATTCACACCTCAGGCGGCAAAAGCTGTAGCTCTATTGCAGTTCGCGGGAGCCCTTTTGATAAACCAGTGCCCGCTGATCAGGGGGGTTAACGACCGGCCGAAAGACTTGGCCGAACTGTTTCGCAAATTGGCCTTTGCCGGGGTCCCCCCATATTATGTCTTTCAATGCAGGCCTGCAGTTGGGAACAGGCCCTATGCCGTTCCCGTGGAGGAGGGCTACGAAATTTTTGAAAAGGCAAAGGCAATGGTATCCGGGCTGGCAAAACGGGCTCGTTTCGTCATGTCCCACTCTACCGGCAAGCTCGAAATTGTGGGGAAGACAGAAGAGGCTATGCTCTTCAAATACCACAGGGCCGCCAGAGAGGAAGATAGCGGTCGATTCTTGATGATGAGACGCGATGCGAACGCTTACTGGCTCGATGATTTCAAGGAGGTTCCGGACGCCAACCCCTTCCCTGAAACACCGTTTTCGACCGGACGACAAGCCTCTGGACGGGCAATGTAAAAGGATTGGCTGGGGTTGACATTGATTCTTCGTGTGGTACCGTTTGAACCTAGCACAAGTCTGTATGAAAAATGACATAACTATACAATTTCAGAGAGGAAAATATGGTCTCTGAAAAGGATTGAGGTTTTTTGTGGGTTTCCAAAATGATTGTTCAATATATGTTTTAGCCAGTGACTTAGACGGCACGTTCCTTGCGGGTGCCGATGAGGAGCGTGAACGGTTGTATAATCTTGTTGCCGACCACCGGTCGGGATTGAAGCTGATCTTCGTTACGGGACGAGGTTTGGAATCGGTTCTTCCACTGTTGGAGGACCCATTCATTCCAAAGCCCGATTATATCATTTGCGATATTGGTGCCACGGTAGTCCGTGGGGAGGATCTGCTGCCGGTTCAACCTCTGCAAGCAGAGATTGAGAGTCGCTGGCCCGGGACGTTGAAAGTTCTCGAGGCCATGAAACAGTTTTCGCATTTGGAGCTGCAGCGTTCACCACAGGAGAGGCGGTGCTCTTTTTTTGTCTCACCCGAAGACTACGACGAGAGAATCACCAAAATCGTCGATGACTTGGGATGCGACGTCATCTATTCCCGCGATTGGTACTTCGATGTGCTTCCCTCAGGTGTAAACAAAGGAAGCTCATTACTTCAATTGATTGAAAGCCTAGATGTTAAACCGGAACAGGTGATTGTTGCCGGGGATACCATGAATGACCGGACCCTCTTCGAAATCCCCGGGGTAAGCGGTATTATCGTCGGCGAAGCCGAACAACTCCTTGTTGAAGCTGTTCAACATAAAACAAATGTGCATGTTTCAAATAAACCGGGCGCCGACGGAATCCTGGAAGGTTTGGTCAGACTAGGTCTTTTTGATGAGGAAATACAACCCATAACAAAGCAACCCGAGCGGGAAACGGCTTTCCGGCAGTTATTTGTCGTCTATCATCGACCGCCTTTCGAAGAACGCCGCGATGTGAATGGTAAGATCACCCTTCTGCCGCACAAGAGCCCGAACGGCATTGTGCCTACCCTTCTCGGCTTGTTTGCCCGAGAACATCAGGGATACTGGGTGTCTTGGTCAAAACAAGCCTCAAGAGATCCGGACGGTTTTTCCAAACATGTCGCTGTTGATGCAGAAAAATATCCAGGTCTGATCGCCAACCGAATCGCCTTGACCGCAGCGGATGTGCGACAATTCTACGAGGAGTTTTCTAAGGAAGCATTTTGGCCGATCATCTTTTGTTTTCCGGATCGTGCCGTTTTTCTTAAAATGAAGTGGAAACATTATTGCAAGATTAATCGCATTTTTGCTGAACGAATCGCTGATGATGCAGCACCCGAAGCGTTTGTCTGGATTCATGATTACAACCTCTGGATGGTTCCGATGTACCTGCGGCATTTGCGACCGGACACCTATATTTCTTTTTTCCATCACACCGCGTTTCCACCTCCTGACGTTTTCAACATAATTCCGTGGAGTAGGGAAATTGTCTCGAGCCTTGTGCAGTGTGATGAGGTCAGTTTTCATATTCCCAGTTACGCAGAAAACTTCGTAAATGTTGTACGATCGCACATGCCGATAACGGTGACGGGACGTTCGTCTTGCGCTCCACGCTTCAAGACCTATGGATGCGCGCTTGGTATTCCCGAAATGACCACCGGCTTTGAGGCGATAGACCGCAAGGTGATAATTTCCGCTAATCCGGTTGGCATAGACTACAAAGCGATAGAAGAGGTGCTCACCAAGGACAAATGCCGGGCTATTTTTCGGCAAGTCCGTTCAGACGTTGGAGGAAAAAAATTAATTCTCTCGGTGGAGCGCCTCGACTACGTGAAAGGGCCAATTGAGAAACTCCAAGCGTTCGAGCGTTTTGTGGAAGAATACCATGAAGTTCGCGGTAAGGTAACACTGTTCAACATTATTACCCCGGCTGCATCCGGAATGACGGTATACGATGAAATTCGTGAGGAAGTGGACCGCATTACGGGGCGCATAAACGGTCGATTCTCCAAGGTTGGCTGGACACCGGTGCGCTATTTCTTCCGTCCGTTTCCGTTTGAAGAGGTTGTCGGACTTTATGTTGCGGCAGATATCGCCTGGATTACCCCATTGCGGGATGGACTTAACCTTGTTGCCAAAGAATTCATCGCAGCAAAAGGAATAGCGGAACTCCCCGGAACTCTGGTCCTGTCCGAATTTTCCGGGGCCTCCGCAGAGTTACACGGCGCATTACTGACGAATCCTTACGACCCTCAGAACATGGTTAAGGTGTTGCATCAGGCTTTCACCCTAGACAAAGACGAACAGCGTGAACGCATGCGGCGCATGGTTGACATTGTCAGGGAAAACGACGTTTGGCGGTGGAGCAAGGCGTGTTTACGGGAGCAAAAATAGATGCCCGTGCATCATCTGACATTACACGAGCTTGATTGGCTCATTATAGCGATCTACCTAAGTCTGGCACTTTCAATCGGCTTTCTCGTTCGCAAAACCGCAGGGCTCAGCAATGAGAGCTATTTTCTGGCAGGGCGGTCACTTCCCTGGTGGTGGCTGGGAACTTCGATGGTCGCCACCACGTTCGCGGCAGATACACCACTGGCATTGACTGGCATCATTGCCCATGAAGGGATAAGCGGCAATTGGTTTTGGTGGTCCTGGGGTCTCACCTATGTCACCATGACGATCTTTTTTTCCCGCATGTGGCGCAGGAGCCGGGTGCTAACCGATGTGGAATTTATTGAATTACGTTACAGCGGTAAACCTGCTGCCTTTCTCCGTGGATTTAAGGCATTTTACCTCGCAATCATAATTAACTGTATCATCATGGGGTGGGTATTTCGGGCGATGAGCAAAATCGCCGATCCCTTCATCCATTGGAAGAATTTCCTGCCGGCCGGATGGTTTGCGTCGATCTCTAACTGGTGGCCGACTTGGTTAATCTTCGACAACTTTAATAACACGCTGACGGTTTTGGCCATCCTCTTTTTGGTAACACTCTACAGCAGTCTTGGAGGAATCCGCGGCGTTATCCTTACCGACCTATTTCAATTCGCACTTTCCGTATTCGGAGCCGTTGTGCTAGCAATCTCATCTGTTCGATTCGTTGGTGGATTACCGGCCCTTGTCAACAAAATCCGGACTATTTATCCCAACGGCCATGAGCTCCTGCAGTTCCGTCCCACATTCGGAGATGCCGGTCTGCCTTTTCAGGTATTTCTTATCTATATTGGAATCCAATGGTGGGCAAAATATTGGTCAGACGGCAGTGGCTATCTTGCACAGCGCATGAATACGGCTCGAACACCGGTCGAGGCCGAAAAAGGGGCTTTATGGTTTACCCTGGCAAATTTTGTTATTCGGACATGGCCTTGGGTATTAGTCGCTTTGGCAGCCTTAGTCATCTTTCCGCTTGGCGAAGAAACGGCCTTCTTCCCCATTGGAAAGCAGGTGGCCGCCGATCGCGAAATGGCCTATCCCCTCCTGATGGGATTATTGCTGCCCACCGGTGCCCTCGGGATTGTCTTTGTCAGTTTGCTCGCGGCCTTTATGTCAACTGTGGACACCCATATCAACTGGGCCGCCTCCTATTTGACGCGGGATATCTACCTTCGGTTCGTCCGGCCGCGCGCCTCCCGGACTGAAGAGGTGCTTGCGTCCCGTATAGGTGTTGTCACTATTTCCATCGTATCCATAATTGTCGCAAGCCAAATCGGCTCCATCGAAAAAGCCTGGAAATTCTTCATTGCGATTGCCTCCGGATTAGGACTCCCGCAATTGCTACGATGGATTTGGTGGCGGGCGAATGCATGGACCGAGATTGTCGGAATGACGACAGCGTTTGTCTGTGCGATACTTTTCTATAAGGTATTTCCCAGTACGCGAGCCGATTATCTGCTCGCCTGTATTGTTGGCGTCTCCGTCTCTGCATCTCTCACGGTAACATTATTAACCCGCCCCACTGCTCGTAAACAACTCGAGGCGTTCTGCGAGCGGGTGAAACCTTTCGGGTTTTGGTACCATTTCCGTAAGCAGCCGCTCGCCCACGGAATGTTTTTCGAGCGGCTAATCGCGTGGTTTGTAGCGGTAATCTGCCTCTTTTCCGGAATGTTTGGTGTGGGGCATATTTTACTCCAGCGCAAGGTATCAGGAGTGACATCACTTGTAGTGTTCGGGGCCAGCCTTCTATATCTCGTGCATCGCTATCGGAATCCAAGTCGCAATTTGTAGCAAAGAAAGGAGCACCATAGCATACGTTTCTATCTGCAAGAAATTTCATTAGCCGCAACTTGGTGGATTGATAATCTGGAATGACCACATCAAGGATCCGACTCCATTCTTTCAACCCACGACCGCTCTTTCAACCCACGACCGCTGCCCACGAGCTGCGAATAGCTGAAAGAAAGGAATCCTGGCAAATGAACTACCCCCCCCATACCGCCCTTGCCCCGGCATGCATCTTTTTCTCAAAATGTTGGTCCAGGCAGGTGCACATCTCCGCTTGGCCAGGATGTGAGCGATAATTCCCGGATCATTGCCTTCACTTGCTTCCATCCATGTTCACCGCCACCATGAAAAAGGTTGCCGATCTGCACATAACCGCTGGAGCCATAAACGAGTGGATCCCCGAACAGAAAAGCGAAGGTGAACCCTTTCTCCGATAGCCAACCATGAACACATTGGAGCATCATTCTTACGTAGCCCTTGCCTCTGCAATCGGGGTGCACACATACCTCCGCGATGCCGCCAACACGAAACATGCACCCTCCAGCTTCAACTTTCTTCTCATGTACTCCGATGTGGGCAACAATTTTTCCTTGGTTGTCGCGAATAACCCACCGATGGCGATAGGGTTCACGAAAGTACCTTCGATTTCTAAACACCAGATCCCGCGGCTTGGTGAAGCAAGTTGTGAGCAAAACACGGAGCTCCTGATCCAAGACATCGTTCACACTGTCATCCGGAATATATTCTATGTCTGGTTTCATTGTGTGGGTGGCACATCATCTGAAATAATGAGTCCTATCTTATTGTTGTGATACTCCCTATAGAGATGGGAGTGAGACCAGGGCAAAAAAACCTTTAAGGGCGATTTTACCAAACACCACATGTGGGGGTCAGCGGAAGTTCATCAAGTCCTGCGGGCGGTGAATGATTCTTGCATGATTCCAAACCAAATCAAAACTAAACGCTCAAACCACTTTTCGAATGGTATCGATATCATAAACTATTCTTAAGATCGATTTTGTCGACTTCGGATAATAATCATAAAAGAAATCTACCTGCTCTAGCAGGTAGTGGTTCGATCTATATTCCCCGTTTTGATATCTCCGTGTGGTAGGTCGCTATCTGTCCCGTCGTTACCAACCCTCTAGAGTGAAGATCTTTAGCATCAAAATTCTCGGGTTCTTCAAATAACTTCATACTGAGTAGTTTGATCTTTGCATTGGGTAACACGAGCCAAGCTTTTTCATTTCCTTCTTCCTCTACATAAATGAAATAC
>CAYOIU010000223.1:0-6993 GCA_964404085.1 uncultured Desulfobacteraceae bacterium
CAGCGACGTCCATGAGCAGGCGGCATATTTTAGGCTCAATAGAGAAACATGGGTTTCCCCCCGGCGTGCCGCACCTTGGGTCGATAGGCCTCCACATCATAGAGTTCCCGCACGTCCACCCGCTTCTGACCCGTGGTGATGGTGCTCAGAGGTATGTCCGTGTAGATCCCCCGGCTCAACGCAACGAGACGACCGAAGGTCCCTTTCAAGAAGAGGTCTATGGCGATGTTGGCATAATTGACCGCTACCATGAGATCCAGGGAATCGGGTGCTCCGCTTCTCATGAGGTAGGAGAGCCTCTGGTTGAGGATATCCTGGCCTGTCAATTCCTTGAGAAGCATTCCGGTCTGCTCCCCAATACCGCCAAGACGCTGATGGCCGTAGGCGTCCACATCACCACCCATCATCATTTCACCGCCCGCCAGCTTGGCCCCTTCAGAGATGGTGACCATGGCATAATTCTTGGGATTGGCCCGTTTGTCTTCCATGATGAGACCGGCCAGTTTTTCCGGGTCAAAGGGTACCTCGGAGATGATCGCACGGTCCACGCCGGCGAGGTAGGCGGAGATGAGGGAGGTTTCTCCGCAGTAGCGGCCGAACAGTTCGATGACGGCAATCCTTTCGTGGGAACCGGTGCAGGTCCTCAGGGCATGGATAAAACTCACACCCCTGGTCACGGCGGTGGAAAATCCAATACAGTAATCGGTCCCGAACACGTCATTGTCCATGGTCTTCGGTATGGCGATGACGGGAAACCCTTCCCTGTGGAGTCTCTCGGCAAAGCTGAGGGTGTCGTCCCCGCCGATGGGAACAATGGCATCCACCTCCAGTGATTGCAGGTTCTTGATCACGTGACCGGTAAAATCCTTTTTCTCTTCATCGGAATCAAAGGCGTCCCTCAAATGTGCAGGAGCATCCTTTTTCCTGACCGCACTGGGATTCGTGCGCGCCGTATGAAGATAGGTCCCCCCTGAGCGATCGATCGTCCGCACCTGCGCAGGGTCGAGGGGTTGGATACATTTTGCTGACGCCTCGGGGTCCCCTGAATCGTAGTCCAGGATGCCGGCCCAACCCCGCCTGATGCCCAAAACCCGGAGACCCTCGCTCGACGCCCTGTAGACCAGGGCCTTGATACAGGGATTGAGACCTGGGACATCTCCGCCGCCCGTCAAGATGGCAATAGTGGGATGCTTTCCTGCTGGCTTTTCCATGATAGCTCTCTCCTTTGATCCGGCATTTGAAAGAAGACGACACAACCCTCTCTTAAAAATAGGAGATCGTAAGCGAGGCTGTCAAGGCGATTCTAACCCTCCTGATCCACCATCAACGCAGCTCCTTATATCCCGCCCAGCGGGGAGATGATGCCTTGATGGTGGTTCATGGCCTTTTCTGTTGACAAGCCTTACCAAAAAGGTAAGCTTATTTGAATTATTGTATCAGGAGGTTGAGAGATGCCGATTTCGGAAAAGATTCTTGTTTCAATGGAAAGATCGTCGTGGATTCGGAAGATGTTTGAGGAGGGAATCGAGAGGAAGGCGAAGTTCGGTGCGGAAAACGTCTTCGATTTCAGCCTGGGGAATCCTGACCTTGAACCCCCGTCCAAGGCATTGGACATCCTGGTGAAACTGGCCAAAGACCCCACCCCGAGACAGCATGCCTACATGCCAAATGCGGGATTTCCTGAAACACGCCAGGCCGTGGCGGACTACCTGAACACCTATAATGCCACGCGGTCTACATCAGGGGATGTCGTCATGACCGTGGGGGCCGGAGGCGGTCTCAATGTGGTCTTCAAGGCCATTTTGAACCCGCAGGATGAAGTCATTATTCCGAAGCCCTATTTTGTGGAGTACAACTCCTATCTGGACAACCATCAGGGTGTGCCAAAGGTTGTAGCCTCTCATCCGGATTTTTCCCTGAATCTCGAGGCCATATCGGAAGCCGTTTCAGAGAAGACCCGGGCCGTCCTGATCAATTCTCCGAACAACCCCACGGGCAAGGTATACCCGAAAGAAGAACTGGCCGAATTGTCCGGGCTCCTCAAGCACCACAGCGCAAGATTGGGAAGACCTATTTACCTCATTTCGGACGAACCTTACAGAAAAATCGTCTATGACGGGATCGTTGTGCCCAGTGTCTTTGACGCGTACAGGGAAAGCATCGTGGTGACTTCCTTTTCCAAGGATCTCTCCCTACCCGGTGAACGGATCGGCTATATCGCCGTAAACCAGGAGATCTCTGACAAGGCCCTGCTCATTGGTGGCATGGTGCTCTGCAATCGTATCCTGGGTTTCGTGAACGCTCCGGCGCTGATGCAGCGGGCCATACGCCATCTGCTGGAAGACAGTGTCGATATCTCTATTTATCAGCGAAGAAGGGACATCTTCTGCGAAGGTCTGGAGGCTGCAGGGTATGAGTTTGAGAAACCGGAAGGGGCCTTTTATCTCTTTCCCCGAACACCGGTGGAGGACGATGCCGAATTTGTGGCGGCGCTCCAGGAGGAAAATATCCTGACGGTGCCGGGTAAGGGGTTTGGCGGCCCCGGACATTTTCGGATTGCTTACTGTGTTGAAGACAAGGTTATTGAAAAGGCACTTCCCGGGTTTAAGAGGGTTATGGACAAGTATTGTTAGAGTAGGTGGGAGTAACGACTTTTTTTGTCATTTGACATTTGGCATTTTCACACTTTCTCTAGAAATATTCTGCCTTGCCTGGTCCGCCATCTTAGGGGCTAGGCGCATTAATAACGCGTGAGGTACGAGAGATGTATTCGAAAATAATATCCCTGAGATTTCCAAAAAAAATCGCCCACAAGCCCATTGCCGTCAATCTTGTGAAGGATTTTGACCTGTCGTTCAATATCCTCAAGGCCACCATTTACCCCCGAAAGGAAGGGTTGATGGTCATGGAGTTGAGCGGGCATCGAAAGAACTTCCAAAAAGGGGTCCGGTATCTGAAAGACCTCGGGATCAGGGTTGAGAGCATTGCCCAGGAGATCAAACGGGATGAAGAGAAATGCTTCCACTGCGGGGCTTGCACGGCAGTTTGCCCTACCGGAGCCCTCCACATCAGCAGACCCGATATGGAGGTCCTGTTCGAAAAGGAGAAATGCAGCGCGTGCGAGTGGTGCGTTTCCGCCTGCCCCGCAAGGGCCATGGAGGTCAAATTGGACAGGGCGCTCATGTCTTAGGCGACATTTCCTGCCATTAAGTTATTAGCTCTCCATTCGTGGTACCGCCATTACAAAAAACTTTTGCCTTAGCTTAATGACACCTTTGAGATCGGATAAGCCCGTCGGGGTCCTGGTTGCCCTGAGCGGGGGAGTAGACAGTGCCATGGCGGCCTGGTTCCTCAAGCAGGAAGGGCGGAACGTCAGGGGAGTCCACTTCCTTCTCCCGGGAGACGAGGCAACACAGGCAAAAAGGATTAATGCGGCCGAGGCGGTTTCAGGACACCTCGAAATCCCCCTGGAGGTCGTGGACATACGATCTGCTTTTGAAGAACAGGTGATAGGGCCTTTTGTGGAGGCCTACTGCAAAGGCTTTACCCCAAACCCTTGCGTACGGTGCAACGCCAGGGTCAAGTTCGAATATCTGGCACGTACTGCCGACAGACTGGGTATCCCCCTCATGGCCACCGGCCACTATGCCCGTCTGGAAGAAGCAGAAGACGGACGCGGGAAGTCACTCCTCAGGGGAAGCGATCCCGAAAAGGACCAGTCCTACTTTCTTCACCGGCTCGGACAAGCACACCTCGAAAGGACCGTTTTTCCGCTTGGAAATTTAATCAAGTCCCGGGTGCGCATCCGGGCGAATGAAGTGGGGATACCCTCCTGCTCAGCCCCTGAGAGCCAGGAGATCTGCTTCCTGCCGAAAAATGATTATCGGCGGTTCATAGAGCAGAGAGAGGGGAAAGGGAAAAGGTCCAAAGGGATTATCGTGGATGAAGCAGGCTCCGTCCTGGGAGAACATCTCGGAGCGTACCGTTATACGATCGGACAGAGAAAAGGCCTTGGAATCGCATCCTCCCGCCCCTATTATGTCAAGGAACTGCGGCCGGGCGCCAACGAAGTTGTTGTGGCAAGGAAAGAGGCCCTCTACTGCACGAAAGTGACGGCCGTGGGTTTCAAATGGATGGATAGCGTTCCCCATCAGGGTAGGGAAGTAGAGGCCCAGATCCGATATCGTCATAGGGCCGCCAAGGGTTCCTTGAAAATCATTTCCCCTGAAAAAGTGGTTTTCACGTTTAATAAACCTCAGTGGGCCGTTACACCTGGTCAGGCCCTGGTCTGCTATGATGGGGACCGGGTCCTGGGAGGCGGCTGGATTTGCAAATCAGATGAATAAGACCTTTAAGATCATTACGCTGGGGTGCAAGGTGAACCAGTACGAGTCCGCATATCTGAAATCGAGGCTTCAGGAGGCGGGCTGGGTGGTGGTGGAGGCCAATGAAAAGAGCGATGTGAGTATCGTCAACACGTGTATCGTGACGCAGGCCGCCGCCCACCAGTCCAGACAGGAGATACGAAAGGCGATCAGGGCCAACCCGGAAGGTTACGTTGCCGCCGCAGGGTGTTATGTTCAAGCCTTTCCCGATAAACTTCAAGAGATCGAAGATCTGGACCTGATTACAGGGAACGTGGGGAAGGGGAGGCTCCCTGAACTGATTCAAGAAAACCTCCAGTCCGGGGGCCGGAAAACCGAATTGGAACCGTTCCCTCCCGGCATGGGCTTCGAGACCATGGGCATCAACCGTTTTCCCGGTCGGAGCAGGGCCTATCTCAAGATTCAGGACGGGTGCGAGGCCTTTTGCAGTTATTGCATCGTACCCTTTTCCCGGGGACCTTACCGGAGCCTCCTTCCTGAAAATGTCTTGCAGATGCTGGAAGACCTGGCAGGGGAGGGGTACCGTGAGGTGGTGCTGACCGGGATTCACCTGGGCAAATACGGTGTTGATCTTGCCGGGGACAAGGATCTGAAGACCCTCCTTCGGGCCGTGGGGAAGGAGGATTTCCCGTTGCGCGTGAGGTTGAGTTCCCTGGAACCCAATGAGATAGACGCGGAACTCATCGAGATGGTGGGATCGGAAGAATGGCTCTGCCGCCATTTTCACATACCGCTTCAGAGTGGGGACGACACCATATTGAAAAAGATGAACCGGCAATACGGAACCCGGGCATTTAAGAATCTGGTGGAAGAGATCCACCAGGAAATCCCCCTGGCCGCCATCGGCGTGGATGTGATGGCCGGCTTCCCAGGAGAAGAACCCCGTGCCCATTCAAATACCATGTCCCTTTTGAAGGAACTGCCTGTTTCCTACCTGCACGTGTTTCCCTATTCCAGGAGGTCGGGTACGGCTGCTGCGAGGTTTTCGTCCACTGTTTCTTCTCAGGGAAAAAAGAAGAGGGCAGCGGAACTCCGAGCCCTGGGTAAAGGGAAAAAGAGGTCCTTCCAGGAGAGATGCCTGAAAAAGGTATTCGAGGTCCTGGTGGAAGGGTGGCATTCGAAAGAAGAACATCTCTTGAAAGGGACCACCGACAACTACCTCACCACCCTCTTCCCTGCATTGGATTTGGTCCCTGGCCGACTGGTTTCTGTTCGACTGGAAAAGAGGGAAAAACAAGTGGTGCTGGGCCGGGAGGAGACCCCTAAAAGCGGAATAGAATCGGGAAATTTAAGGAATGGCTAACAAATTCAAATCATCGGGGAAGACAATAACGTTGGAGGAAGCGGTGGGCAAAGTTTTGGCCCACGACATTACGGAAATCCGTCCGGGACAATTCAAAGGGCCGGCTTTCAAAAAGGGATATGTAGTCAGGGAGGGTGATCTCGAACATCTCAGACGTCTTGGAAAGGAGCACCTTTTTGTCCTCCATATGGGTCCTGATGAGGTGCACGAGGATGACGCTGCGATAGAACTGGCGCACGCCCTTGCCGGTGCCGGGGTCGTCTTTGATGAACAGGCAACAGAGGGGAAGATCGCCTTGAAGGCAGGGCGCCGCGGGCTCTTGAAGGTGAATGCGGATGGACTGACAGCATTCAATATGGTTCCCAATGTCACCTGTTCAAGCCGCCATAACAACGTGGTGGTGAATGAAGGGGAGATCATCGCCGGCACCCGGGCCATTCCCCTGGTGATTGATCGCGAGGATCTCGATCAGGCCGTGCGCGTCGGTAATGAGGCCGGGGGCATACTTGAAGTGCGGGAAATGTCCCGGCCTGATACGGGTCTAATCATAACGGGTAACGAGGTGTATACGGGCAGGATCGAAGATAAATTCGCCCCCATTCTCAGAAAAAAACTCAAATTCTTCGGCTGCCCTGTCAAAGAACCCCTGTTCATGCCCGATGATCAGGACAGGATAAGAGAAGGCATCGAGACACTCCTGTCGTCCGGCGCGGGCCTGATCCTGGTGGCCGGGGGAATGAGCGTGGACCCGGATGATGTGAGCCGCATGGCCATTGAGGATGCGGGTGGGGAAGACCTGGTCTATGGAAGCCCGATCCTTCCCGGTGCCATGTTCCTCTACGGGCGTTTCGGGGAGGTCCCGGTCTTGGGGCTCCCGGCCTGCGTGCTCTACTACCGGGCCACGGTCTTTGATCTCATGCTCCCCAGGGTCCTTGCCGGAGAGCGGATCACCCGGAAAGACTTGGCGGAGATGGCCCACGGCGGGCTTTGCCTCAATTGCGAAGTGTGCCGCTACCCTGTCTGCCCCTTTGGAAAATAAGAGGGTTGCAGTCTTCTTGTAAAAACTAGTATCTTAGGATAGATTTGAGCTCGAGAGGCACAGAAATATTTTTAGAATCCTAATCTAATGTCAAATTTCAAAATCCAAATGTCAAATCAATGTCAAATATCAAATGACAAGATCGAATAGAATTTTCACTATCGTGAGCCCCGACGTCGCGTCCCGCTGCAGCAGACAGGTGCGCAGGATGTGTGTTTTAGCATTGGGGCATTTGGATTTCATTTGACATTTGAGCTTTGACATTT
>CAYOIU010000224.1:0-6967 GCA_964404085.1 uncultured Desulfobacteraceae bacterium
TATTAAATCATATAGTTAGCCTGTCTTTTAAAAAGTTTAACCGGACACCAGTGATGAAGTGGGTGAAAAAGGAAATGGTCAGGGGTCAACGTCCTCCTGATCCTCAGAAAAGTCTTTTTGAGTGAAGATGCCGGGAAGGACTTGGATTCATTAAGGAACAAACATGCATTATGTTTTGAAGCGAGTTGGCGATTAGTTGGCGTTTCTGGCATTTACCTGGTGATATCCGCGGGTTTATTGAAACTGCCAGACAAAATGTTGCTGTTATGGTTAAGGCTGGATTGACCATCCTTTACTGGCAGATCGGCAGCCGTATTCGCAAGGATATTTTAGAGGAAAAGCCGGTGGAGTAGGCAAGAAAATTATTGCTACACTGTCGCAAGAATCGGGGAACACTACAAATATTATGACACTATGGCCTTTTTTGTTCCGGAAAGAGGTATGCTGTCCTTAGAATTACAATGAGGTGGGTAAAAAATGGCCGGAATCCTTAATACTTCCGAAGTTGATAAATTGCTTACGCTTATTGGAGAAGCCGCCCGTTCAACAAAGGCAAGCGTAAGGCACTTCATTGAACCTGCCGCGGGAACATTGCAGACTGCTACAAGCCGTCGCCATCACATCGTGTTCGGGCGTCGAGGTTCGGGCAAGACCAGTCTCCTACACAAAGCTGGGGCCGAATTGACTCTCGACCGGCGTCCCATCGCATATGTGGATTTAGAGAGCTTCAAGGGGCAAAGTTATCCAGATGTCCTTTTGAGCGTATTAATTGCCAGTTTCAAGGAGTTCAAGAGGTGGTTGGAAACAGCGGCAGTACACCCTGCGACAAAGACCTCTTTCTGGAAGCGCCTGTTCGGAACTGCACCGGATCGACCTTCTTTCAACCGCAAAGATACGGCCGATCTTGCGGAACAACTCGGCAATAAGATTAAGGCCCTGGAGAAGGAACTTTATGCTCCTGAGCAGTCCGAGCTGAGAACTGTTTCTGGGCATGAGGGTACTGAGGGGGTAGCGACAGAACTAGAGGCTGGCGTGAGCAGTCCAGTGGGGGGAGCAAAAGGAAAGGCCTCCACTTACGCCGATGTCAAACGGACGTCTGAGGTCGAGGAACGGTTCAGCATGTCCAAGATCGATTTTCTCCTTCGACACATCATGGAATATCAGGATCTATTCCGTCGGTTGAGGAAGATCTCGAACGGAGACGGGTTCCTGTTCCTCGACGATCTATACCAGATCCGCCGCGAGGATCAGGCAAAAGTCCTAGACTACTTCCACCGAACTGCAAAGGGGAACGGGCTTTGGCTTAAAGTGGGCACAATTCGCCATCGAACGAGTTGGTACATCCATGGTGACCCGCCGTGTGGCATGAAGATCGACGACGATGCAGACCAGATCGATTTGGATCTCACTTTGGAAAAATATGGCCTCGCCAAAGCTTTCTTGGTCAAAATATTACGAAGCTTCTTCAATAGCGTTTCTCTATCCCCCATGCCGCAATATCTCACTGACGGGGCTATAGACCGACTCGTTTTGGCTAGCGGCGGAGTGGCCCGTGATTTCCTCTCCATATTCAGGAAATCCTTAATGGTTGCAAGTGAACGGGGAGGAGGACATCGTGGTGAGAAAATAGGCGCTGAGGACGTCAATATGGCAGCGGGGGAGCATGATACATCTAAACGTGAAGAGTTTACTCGCGACACGCTTGACGGTGAAGCTGGGCCTTTGGATATTAAATTTCAGAAACTACGGCACTTCTGTTTAAACCAAGCCAACTGCAACTGCTTCTTGCTCGACCAAGACGAAAAAGGAAAAGAAATTGAGCTCATCCACGAGCTTGTTGATCTCAAGCTTATTCACTTGGTCCGCTCCCGTGTGACCGTTAGCAAACGTCAAGGCAAGATTTACGAAGCCTATATGCTGGACCTTAGTCAATACGCGGGAGCCCGTAAACGCAGGAAACTCCAGATCGTCGAATTCTGGAAGCAAAGCTCAGTCGAGACACTCAGAAAGATATCATTGATATATTTGCCAGGGAGCGCTCAGACTGAAATGGTTAAAGATGAGCACAAGGAGAGTTCCAAGCGCACGATGAGAATGAAAAAAGAAAACGAAAGGCAGTTGGTGTTCGCTGAGAGTTGGAAAATAAAAGAATAGCGACCTTGATACAAAGCAACAAGATATTATCGAGCCAGGCAAATGCAGACGATCGCTAATTGTGTCACTCTATTGGCAGCGTTGGCCCTGCAACTTGCAGCAAATTTTTTCATTTGATGGGAGCCTATGATCGTTTTAAATCCAGGAGTATTTCATGGCAAAGATCAACCTTACAGACGAAGAAAAAGAAACAATAATTGGGGCGCTTAATAACAATACCGAACCGCCTCCGGAACTGATGACAAAACTCTTTCCGGGGCTGGCCGAGAAATTCGATGTGGCCAAGCTGGGCAGGGCCAAGGTCGTCACCCTTGAATATGCGGGGAAGAGGAGCGAGGCCGCTATCTTGAACCAGACATCACCGACCGACGCGGGATCGCCGCTCTAGGTTGAAAGATGTTTTAAAGGCGGTAGCCTGACGGGTGAGACTCAGCTTGATCTGTTTGAGAAAGCAAAGGATGGGACGAATGATAACTGGCAGAACCTGATCGTGCAGGGGGACAACCTGCAATTCCTGAAGACCTGCTACCGCAATGCAGACCCACTGATTAAGGACAGGGTCAAGGGGAAGGTGAAGCTGATTTATATTGATCCGCCGTTTGCGACGAGGGCGGATTTTGCTGCCAGAGATGGTGAAGACAGTTATACAGACCGTGTTGACCGAGCTGAGTTCATTGAGACGTTACGAGAGCGGATTATTTTCTTGCGCGAAATTCTGTCTGATAATGGTTCCCTTTACCTTCATCTTGACTTGAGGATGAGTCATTTTGGGAAGGTTATACTAGACGAAATTTTTGGACGAGATAAGTTTCTAAGCGAAATCATATGGAAGCGGTCAGCAGCACACAGCGATAACAAATTATTCGGAAATCTGCACGATACGATACTCATGTACCAAAAAAATGATTCGTATGTTTTCAATCCACAATTTCAGGATTATGACCCTATATATGTGAAGCAGCGATACAAACATAGAGATCCAGATGGACGTCTATACATGGATGACAACTTGACAGCAACGGGACTAAAGGGAGGAGGATACGATTACTCTTGGAAGGGAGTTAGAAAAGTCTGGCGATGCCCAAAGGAAACCATGGTGAGGTATGAAAGACAGAATCGTCTACACTATTCCTCAAAAGGAGTTCCAAGAGTAAAGCGGTACCTTGATGAAATGCAAGGCTTGTCAGTTCCGGACATATGGGTTGATATTTTCCCCGTTAATTCACAGGCTAAGGAGGCTCTAAGCTACCCCACCCAAAAACCCGAAGCTCTCCTTGAACGTATCATCCTTGCCTCATCTAACCCCGGTGATCTCGTCATGGACGTCTTTGCAGGTTCCGGCACGACCGCGGCAGTCGCCGAAAAGCTCGGCAGGCGCTGGATTGTATGCGATTTCGGAAAGCATGCGATTTACACCACGCAAAAAAGGATGCTCAAGATCGGTGAGTCAAAGGCCCTTGGTTCTGCCAACGGCGAGAAGAGGAAAAACGAGAAATACGGCGAAGCCCCAAAACCGTTCTGTGTGGTCTCCACGGGCGCTTATGATTTTTCCCGGATTATGAGGCTCCGTGAAAACAGGGATGCCTATGTCGATTTTGTGCTGGGGCTTTTTCAGATCAGCCGGGATGAAAATGATTTATCCGGCAAATACAGGCTCACCCATATTTTTGGAGAAAAGGACGCTGATCCGGTGGAAGTTTATCCTGTGTGGGAAGATGAGTATCTGAAAAACATCAGGATTGATCTGGATACCTATATTTCAAGGCTTGAGAGGGAGGTAAAGAAAGAGCATCTGGGAAAATTAAGAGAGCTCCAGGATGAAGGCATAGAGACGATCATCAAGGTGGTGGAAATCAAGTCGGATGAAGAGCAGGATGAAGCAACCCCGGCAAAGGCGGAATACGCAAAGACACATTTCGAAAGAGTAAACAGAAAATTGAGAGGCTTAAACCTGGCGGATATTGACAGCCAATACCGCCCAGATGCGAAACAGTATTACGCCTTTGATTTGTTGACGCCCCGTCAATTTGCGGCCTGGTTTGCGGCATTGAAAATGGGAAAGCCGGAATCATGATAGGATTGCTGACATTCCGGATATTTTGCACATCCGGATGTAGATGATGAAGCAGAATCTGCTGCCTGTTACTTTGGCTATATTTATGAACATGGCGAATACCCAAGATAGGGTATGAAGAAGGGAAGCAATAGAGACAGCAGAAAGGATGAAGATGATGAAAATGGAAGGAGCCTCAAAAGATGAACGATTAAAGGAAATCAAGGAATTGGTGGTTTCCTTTTGTGTCTCGCACTTGAATGAGGAACTGAAAGGCTATGCCCTGAAATTATGCGACACTCTGGGTCGGAAGCGGAAGATTTCAATAATACAAGGCAGGAAGGAAATATGGGCGGCCTCAATTATCTATGTCATCGCCCGCCTCAATTTTCTGTTTGATGTGGAAAATGAGATGTTTCTTTCAGCCGACACCATCTGCGACTTCTTTGGGACCAAGAAATCCACCGTCGGCAACAAAGCAACCCAGATTGAAAAGGCCTGTAATCTTGGGATTGGCGCTCAAGGTTTTTCCAGTTCTAGAATTTCAGATGCACTGAAATTGGTTGAGCTTCCAAATGGTTTGGTAATTCCAAAGGGTATGTTGTCTAAACGCGAGATTGTGATTGAATTGATGGATGAGAAAGAAAGCAAGGAATTCCGGGAATACATGGCTGGACAGGAGCGCCTCAAAGAACAAAAGGCTGCGGAGAAAAAGGCGCGACGAGCAGAGATCAACCGAAAGATTGCTAAGGATAAGAGGAAAGAGCAGGACGGGCAACTGAGCCTGTTTGATGACGATTTATGAGGCAGAAAATCTATTGAGGAACCTGCAAAAGTCCGGGGGGCAGAAGGCCCTCTCCAAAGAGCCTGCCTTTGGTCCGGACGAAAGGGAAAAAACAGCTGGCGGGAGGTGTTTTCAGGTAAGGCGGGTGATTTCATCGGTAGTAAATAATGGCCAGGCTGATGGGTTCCCGTTCCTGGTGGCCTCCACCCCTGCCCCTCCATCGAGGACTTCGCCGATAGCTGTTACTTCAATGCCCACATCACGGATGTCCTGGGTGAGTCTTCCCACATGATCTCTCTCGCAGCAGATCAGGAGTGAGCCGGAGCCTATGAGCCCCATGGGGTCGATACCCATGAGCGTGCAAATCCTCCGAGTCAGGGGATAGACCGGAATGTCCTCCATGCGGACCCCTATCCTGCATCCGCCTGCTAGGCTCAATTCGGAAACCGCAGTGGCAAGGCCCCCTTCGGTGACATCGTGCATGGCGGAAACCCCTTCACAACCGACGGCAATACGGGCCTCTTCCAGGACGGATATCCGGGAGAGGAAGTCTCTGCCCAGGGCAATGTCGCCCGGAGAAAGGCCGAGCCCTCTCAATTTTTCCCTGAACTCCCTGGCAACGATGGCGGTGCCTTCCACGGCGACACCCTTGGTCAACAGCACGACATCTCCTTTACGCATCCGGCGCTTGTCGATCAGGCTTGCCCGTTCAACCGTTCCCGCCATCATCCCGGAAACAACCGGTTTTCGAACGGCCTCCGTGATCTCAGTGTGCCCTCCGCAGAGGGTGATGGAATGACGGCGGCAAGTCTTGTACAAATCCCCCATGACCCGTTGAACATCTAGTACGCTGGTCCCTACGGGAAACAGCAGGGTGGTGAGCATCCATCGAGGTATTGCCCCGGACGTTGCAATATCATTTGCGCTCACCAGGACGGCATAGTGCCCAATGGAATCCGTGACAAACGTCACGGGGTCGGATTTCAGGACCAACACCTCTGATCCTTGAATATCTAAGGCAGCGGTATCCTCCCCCACGGCCGGTCCGATAAGCACAGACGGGTCCTCAAAGGCAAACTCTGAGAGGAGCCCTTTGAGGAAGGAGTTGGGGAGTTTGCCTGCGGGCAAGGGACGCCCCATCTTGATGATTTCTTTCAGATCTTCCAGTTTGGAGATGGTGAAAGCACGTTCCACCTCGGTCTTTTTCTTGTCGTGGTTATCCAGGAAGACCGTAATGGCACCGGCCTTCCTCCCGGCCTCCATGTCGAAATCAAAATCTCCCACCATCAGCATGGCTTCCGGGTTGATTCCCATTTTTTCAGCAGCCCATAGAATGCCCTCCGGGTGGGGTTTCGGCTTCAATTCATCATCCCGGGTAATCACGAGATCAAAATCTGAAATCCGGGCCACTTCAAAATTTTCCAGTGCCCGAATCACCGTTTTCAAGGTGTTTCGAGTCAGTATGCCGATAAGGATTCCTTTGTTTTTCAGGTAGGGGAGAATTGCCTCCGCACCCGCATTGGGTTTGGAAACTTGAGCCCCGCGCAGCTCAAACATATCAAGAAGATCAGAGACCTCCTGCCGGCGAACCGGATCGGTGATGCCGCGCATGTATTCGAGTACCGGTATTTCGTGCGGACATCCGATGGCCTCCTTGATTTCATCAAAGTCCAGGGCACCGGGTTTTGTCAAAGTCCCGTCAAAATCGAAAAGGATCATTTTTATCTGGTTTGGTGCGTAGGGTACCATGGGACAAAAATAGCCTCCGAGAGAATTATTCTCAAGCAAGAAAGCAAAAAACAAAACCCTGTTGCTCAGAAGCCGACATAATGATAAACAATCGTCCTATGAAACAATCGCGTTTCCCTTTCCGAACAGCTCTGCACCACTTCAAGCCGCTTGCGGGCTATTTTATTGAAAACAGGTGGGCACTCATCATCGGCCTTGCCTGCCTGCTGCTTGTTGACCTTCTGCAA
>CAYOIU010000225.1:0-6918 GCA_964404085.1 uncultured Desulfobacteraceae bacterium
GTCTTCAGGATCATCAGGGAGGAACACCTTTCTGAAAACGCCGCCGGGATGGGACGGCTTCTCAAGGCCGGATTGAAGGACCATGAAGAACGGTATGGGATTATCGGCCAGGTCAGGGGAAAAGGGCTCCTCCAGGCGCTCGAACTCGTACGGGATCGGGATACACGGGAGCCGTTTCCCGTTGAAAAGGAAGTGAACCTACTCCTCACGGATATGGCCTGTGAAGAGGGTCTCATTATCTACCCGCGCAGGCCCATCAACGGGTTGTCAGGAGACCATGTCCTCATTGCCCCACCGTTGATCGTGAATGAGGACCAGATCCATGAGATCGTGGATCGTCTTGATCGTGCATTGAAACGGGTAATGAAAAAGCTGTAACGGCGTACGATACGCCTGGCGGCATACCGCTAGGCCCAAGAAGGACACACGGTCGATGCTGTAAAATAAGCATCGCGTATTCATGTTGGAGAGACAAGGGTGATTGATAAACGTGCATCCGTTGAAAAGGCCCTGGAACGTGTCCGCGAAGGCGCTCGCGTCATGGTCGGTGGATTCGGTGTCCCGGGCACGCCTTTTGCCCTTATCAACGGACTACTGGAAAAGGGAACCCGGGGGTTGACCCTGATCAAGAACGAGGCCAATGAAGACGGGATGGGACTTTCCAGGCTCATCGAGGCGGGGCGGGCACGAAAGCTGATCTGTTCACACCTGGGCCTGAACGCGACGGTCATCGGCATGATGAACCGCAATGAAATCGAGGTGGAGTTTTACCCCCAGGGTATCCTGGCCGAAAAGATCAGGGCCGGCGGGGCGGGACTTATGGGTATCCTGACGTATATCGGAGTTGACACAATCCTCACGGAAAAAAAACAGTGTATTGAGCTCAAGGGGCAACGGGCCCTTGTTGAACCGGCCCTGAGAGCTGATGTGGCCTTGATCCATGCCTCTCTGGCAGACCCCTTCGGCAACCTGGTCTATGAGAAAAGCGCGCGGAATTTCAATCCACTCATGGCCACCGCCGGAGATGTCGTGATTGCAGAGGTTGAAAAACTCGTAGACACCGGCGACCTGGACCCGGAGAGCGTACATACGCCCGGTGCATTCGTGGACCATGTGGTGGTCATGGAAGAGATCACGTCCGAATACGGGATACTGGAACATCATGCCCTATAAAGAGAAGATCGCACGGCGTGCGGCGGGAGAAATAGTCGCGGGACAGGTCATAAATCTGGGGATCGGCATCCCGACTTTTATCCCCAAGTACCTCCCCGATGACAAACCCATCTTTATCCATTCAGAGAACGGAATACTCGGTATGGGTCCGAGGTGCCGGCGTGGAACGGAGGACCGCAACCTCATCGACGCCGGGGGGAACTATGTTTCATTGACGAAAGGGGCCTCTTTTTTCGACAGCGCCCTATCATTCGCCCTGGTCCGGGGAGGGCGGCTGGATCTGGCCTTTCTGGGCATCTTGGAGGTATCGGAGACCGGGGATCTGGCCAACTGGATCATTCCCGGGAAGTTTGCTCCCGGCATAGGAGGCGGTATGGAGCTAGCCCAAAAAGCCAGGAGGCTCATTGTCACCGCAACCCACACAGACCGGAAAGGACGCCCGAAGATACTCAGGAGATGCACGCTGCCTCTCACCGCAAAGGGTTGTGTGGATAGCATCATCACCGAACTTGCCGTGATCGACGTGACGCCGGAAGGGTTGGTGCTTCGGGAGATCGCTGAAGGTGCTGAGATGGATGAGGTAATTCGAAAGACGGAGGCCCCGCTGATTATCCCGCCCCAAGATCTTCCCAGATTTTAGTCCGAATGGAGCTACAGGTTATGCCGGATAATAAACAAGAAAAAAAGTTACTGGAAACAATAAATCATTTGGCCGATGAAATCCTCGACTACGCCTGCAGGCTGGTGCGAGAACCAAGCACCCTCGGGAACGAGGCATCGGCCATAAAGGTGGCAGAGGAAGAATTGAAAAGGCTTTCCTTTCAACCGGTCACCGTTCCCATTGTCCCGGCGACGCTTGCGGGACATCCGGGATTTGCGCAGGTGGACTGGGGATATGAAGGCCGCAACAACGTGGTGGCAATCCGTGAAGCCAATGCAAAGGGGGGACATAGCCTTCTTTTCAACGGGCACCTGGATGTGGTAAGCCCCGAACCCCTGGAATTCTGGAACCAGGATCCCTTTGAGCCGATAGTCAATAACGGCTGGCTCTACGGCCGCGGCGCAGGTGATATGAAGTCAGGTGTTGCGGCCATGACCTATGCAGTCCACGCCGTGGAAAAGGCGGGCTTCGGTTTAAAAGCACCTGTAACCATTGAGGCTGTGATAGAAGAGGAATGCTGCGGGAACGGGGCACTGGCCTGCCTGGAGGCGGGGTATGACGCCGAGGCCGTACTGATCCCTGAACCCTTCGGGCCTACCATTCTCACCAGTCAACTGGGGGTCCTCTGGTTCAAGGTATCCGTCCGGGGTGTCCCGGTTCACGTGCAGTCCGCGCCGTCGGGTACCAATGCCATTGAAAAAAGTTATCATATTATCGGTGCGCTGCGGCAACTCGAAGCGGAACTCAACCTCTCCGGTGTTCCTCCCGAGTATCAAGACGTGGCGCATCCCCTGAACCTGAATATCGGTATCTTCAAAGGAGGCGACTGGCCTTCCACCGTGCCGGCCACCGCCGAATTTCATGGCCGCCTCTCTTTTTTCCCGGGCGTCTCCTATGAGCAAATTTGCGCACGTATTGTCGAAACCGTGCAGAATGCCGCGAAAAGAGACCCCTGGCTTTCAGAGAACCCGCCCGTGATCGAATTTTACGGATTCCGGTCCGAGGGCCACAGCCTGGCTTTTGATCTCCCTGCTTTTTCTGCTCTTAATGCGTGCCATAGGGCACTCACAGGCGAGAACGCGACGGAATATATCGCCACCTGTACGACCGATCTCAGGGTCTTCACCCTGTTCGGGTCCGGCCAGGCCACCTGCTACGGACCGGTGGCCGAAAACATCCACGCGGCAAACGAACGGGTCAATATTGAGAGCGTCGTCCATGTTGCGAAAGCATATGCCCTCTTCATATCGCGGTGGTGCGGCCTTGTGGAATGAGATGGTCTCCTGACCCTGATCTCAAACAACCGCCCACAGGAAGAACTAGATTGAATATCAAAGAGTTGAGAGTCAACGGCAAAAGGCTCAGGGAAAGCCTGGAACGCATGGCAAGAATCGGGGCAACCACCGGCGGGGGGGTTCAAAGATTGACCCTGTCCGAAGAAGACGGGGAGGCCAGAGATCTTTTTATGACCTGGCTCAATGACCTGGAACTCCATGTGACTATAGATGAGATGGGGAATATCTTTGGAAGGCGACCAGGAAGGAACAAAAGCCTTCCTCCGGTCATGAGTGGGTCCCACATGGACTCGCAGCCGAGCGGCGGCCGGTTCGACGGCATCCTCGGGGTCATGGGTACCCTGGAAGTATTGAGAACTCTGCATGAAAACCGGGTTATGACCGAACGTCCAATTGTCATAGTAAACTGGACCAATGAAGAGGGCTCCCGGTTTTCCCCGGCCATGGTGGGATCGGGGGTCTGGACCGGGGCGTTGAAGAGAGACTGGGTTTATGATCGCATGGACATACAGGGCAAACGCTTCGAAGCGGAACTGGTGCAAATCGGCTACAAGGGGAAAGCGCCGTGTGTTCCATGGCCGGTTCACTGTTATTATGAATATCACATCGAACAGGGGCCGATCCTGGAAAGAGAAGGAAGGGTCATAGGGGCGCCCAAGGGGATCGTCTGTCTGCACTGGTATGACGTTTCCCTGGCAGGAGAGGCAAACCAGGTGGGTCCGACCCCCATGGAAAGACGGCATGATGCCCTGTGCGCTGCAGCGGAAATGATTCTCAAGGTCAATGAACTCCCGAAACGTGTAGGCGGGAACCTGGTGGCAACGGTCGGTGAAATTCAGAATTCTCCGAATTCCAGGAACATCATCCCCGACAAGGTGCATTTTACGGTGGATATCCGCTCCTGGGATGACGATCATGCCGCGAAGGCGTGGGAGCTGTTACGGGAGGCTTTTGAAGAGATTGCGGGCCGAAAGGGTTGTCCAGCAACCATGGAAGAAACCTGGAAGGTGGAACACTCGCCCTTTGATGAAAGACTGATTCAGCGAATCCTGGATATTGCCGACCATTTGGGCTATCCCAACCTCCATATGGTCAGCGGCGCCGGCCATGACGCCAGCTATATGAACCAGGTCTGTCCGACCGCCATGATCTTTGTCCCCAGCATCGGAGGCCGCAGCCATGTTGAGGTGGAAAACACCAGGTGGGAGGATTGTGAAGCCGGCGCAAACGTCTTGCTGCACGCCATGATGCGATCGGCCGGAGAGCAATAGGTGGCTTTAATCCAGGAGGTTTTTTCTAGCCCACATCTGGCGGGCTAGTCGGGTTGCGTACCTTCCAACCGCTTGATCTGGTTTTCCACCTCTTCTATCCGGTCTTCCAGGTCCTCGATAACCAGGATTTGGTTTGGCCGGACGGAGTGGGCCGGGAGGGCCGCTTCCCTGTCTCTGAGCTTTTCTTTCAGATCTCCGAGCTTTTTCTCCAGTTTCTCTTTGATGGTCTCTTCCGCCATGCGTACCTCCCTCACGAATTCCTGGACCTTTCTTTCGTCTTTTCGGAACCGAAGGGGCTTCCCGTCCGGGCCCCGGCTATTGGTCAGGGTACAGCTGTCCGCTCCTATAGGCTGGACTTTCAGGACGGCCTCACCAACGTTTGCAGGTGAGAGCCCGCCTGCGAGGATCACCGGAATCCGGCTCTCCTGAACCAATTCCCTTGCCATCTCCCAGTCAACGGTCTGGCCCGTAATACCGATAAAACCTGAGACCGGTTCGTCTTCCACCCACGTATCCGTGAGAAAGAGATCGCTTACGGCCTCCAGTTCCCTGGCCAGATCCAGGAAGGGAAACTCCCCCTCCCCGTCTTCACGTGGCAGGGGAATGGATCGTACGATCCTGATCTCGGGAAAATAGCCCTTCACCCCTTCCTGCAACTTCGTAAAAGGCTCCAGGTCGTTAACCTTTCTTTCCTTTGACACGAGGTTGTCGCAGAAGTGGACATAATCCGGACCATAGTAGTCCAGTGTCCGGTAGATAGTTTCCTTGTGCGTGAAATGGGGAATCAGGCTGCTCTTTTTGCCCGCGTTCTGGATCAGGCGAACGGTTTCCCTCAGCAGGGGATCACGCCACTTCGTCTCTGACAGGACGACACTGCCCAGGTGATCCACCCCGGCTTCAATACACTTCTCCGCTTCCTGAGGTGTCTGTATCTCGTATATTTGTACGATCATGCACTGCCCTGTGCCGGTTCATCCCGAGTCTGTACAGGCTTTCTGCTTATCAGTTTCAGTATTTTTGTTCAAGTTTTTTATAAAAAATGCCGATACTTACCTTGAAATTTCATGTCGGTTCTCGAGCTGATTCACATCATTGTGACAGGCGAAGGACAATGCATACGTCCGAAAACGTCATTTGTAATTTAGATTCGAAAGGTTACCAGGAAGAACGCATCGCCTTCCCCGTCAATAGAAAACCCTGTCGACACTGCAAGGGGTTTACCCTCATCGAAATCATGGTGGTTGTTGCCATTATGAGTACGCTTTCGGCCATTGCCATACCCGCCTACAGCAGATACGTTGAAAAGGCGAAGATAACCAAGGCGATAGCGGAAATTAAAATTCTGAGCCAGGAGATCGGAGCATTTGCAGCGGATGGAGGGCCTCTCCCCAACACGCTCAATGACATAGGACGCGCAGGCCTCCTCGATCCCTGGGGTAACCCGTACCAATACTTGAACTACGCAACCGTGCATGGAAGTGGGCCCATACGCAAGGACCGTTCCCTTCACCCCTTGAATTCGGATTACGATCTCTACAGCATGGGAAAAGATGGTGCAAGCCAGGCGCCTATTACAGACCATTCCAGTCAGGACGATGTCATAAGGGCAAGCGACGGCCGATTCATAGGGCTGGCATCAGACTATTGATGGAATAACCTAAATTCTGGAGTTTTCACTGATGGAACCTGTCAAGACCCGAAACCCATCGTTCAAGACATCCTTTTTAAGAGGCGGAGTGGCTCGCCGTGTTCTGGTGCAGTTTATTCTCTGTACCCTGGTGCCCATTGCCGCACTTGGCATTATCTCCTTCAGCCAGGTCACGGGCCAGCTTCAGGAGCAGGGCAAGTTACGATTGCTGCATTCGAGCAAAAACCTGGGCATGTCCATCTTCGACAGGCTGACTTTTCTTGACAATGAGCTTCAAAATCTTTCCCTTTCCATCCAACGTGACCCGGAGGCCTTTTTGAAACCGCTTTCCGGAGATTATTTAACAAAACTGGAACGGCAGTTCAAGGGCCTTGCGGTCATCCGGGGCTCCGGTCCATTTTTCCCGCTGATGGGAAAGATCCATGAGCCGGAACCTTTTTCGGATCAGGAAATAAAGCACCTCATGTCGGGAAGACCATTGCTGAGGAACCACCGTGATCAAAATGGCCGGCTGCATCTTTCCATGACCAGATCCGTGCTTTCAGGAAAATTCGGAAAGGGCTATCTTCTTGGGGAAATGAAGACCGAGTACCTTCTGGGACTGGCCGATTATGATTCCCTTCCCCATAAGACGGAACTCTGTGTCTTGGATCAAATGGACCGGGTCATCTTATGCACGATACCCATTGCCTCTTCATCCTACCGGAAACCGGTGGATGGCGACGCATCCGGGTACTTTGATTGGAATGCCGGGGGAAAAAAATATCTGGCAAGCTTCTGGTCGATCCCGCTCAAATACGACTTCCTTCATTCCAGATGGACCGTCATCATGAGTCAACCCGAGGAATACATCTTCTCCCCGGTCTCCTA
>CAYOIU010000226.1:0-6913 GCA_964404085.1 uncultured Desulfobacteraceae bacterium
AATTTGCCCTGTTTCAGCCTTTTCCGAAGAAGCATAATGGTCGTTGGGATATAGGCTGCCATTTCGTTTTTAAAATAGTGCATCTCAGCGCCGCAAACATGGCTTAATAGCAGGTTACGCCTAACATATCGGGCATTTGTCTGGGTTAAAAGTACGGGGAGACATTTAAGGCCAAGATTCTGCGCGTAGACTGCCGTAGCGAGCGCGTGGTTTGACCCGGCAAAGCCAAAAGTAAGGACCTCCTTCGCTCCCTTGCGAAGGGCATCTCCTAGCAATAACTCCAGCTTGCGGATTTTATTTCCCCCATATATCAGACCGCTTAACCCGTCGTCCTTTAAATACAAATGATCAGTCCCAATTTCTTTTCCTAAATGTCTAAGATGCGTTATAGGCGTCGGGAACTCGCCCAATTGCACATAAGGGATTTTTTTCTTCAGTAATGCATACTGCTCAAATATGTGAATCATGGGTTACTCATTTTACAAAGGGGTCAAGTCGGCCGTTGGCTCTTAATGATGACTTCAGTCAAATGTTCTACCCTCTTTTGAAGTCCTCCATCAGCTTTCATCTGGGATTTCACTCTTTCGACAATGCTGCTGACCGTGCTGTATTTGTCAATACCCAATTCCTCCCCAACCACTTTCAAGGTGTCATTTCTCAACCGCCTGATCAGATATGCGGCAACATTCCTGGGTTCATTGAAGAACCCTCTCCTCGTCACATACAGGTCATCCTCTTTGATCTTATAGGTCGCGCATACAAGGGATTTGATTTTGCCAACATCCGGTGCCAGTCTTTTGGTTTCCGGGATCTCCCCAAAGTCTTTTAATGTGAAATACTTTCCCTTTACCCAGTCAATGAATCCCTTGCTCCCCAAAACAGAGGGCAGTTTCTTACGTCCAAATATCCGGTTGATCTCTTCAGGGGTTTCTTTAAGAACAAACCGTTTATACAGTCTGATGCTTTCCGGTTTGGATTTTGAAAACAGCTTCAGGATAGAGTCTTTATGCAGCCACTTCCACTTTTTTGCATCAGAAAGATAGGGTTTATGACTGCTCCACGGATATTTTTGCAGGGTATTAACAATTCCTGCCTCCAATGGGTTCCTGTGGATATACCTGACCAGTTCAAGGGCATAGCTGTCTAATTCAACAACAATGGACTTATAGCGTCCCCTGAAAAGCTGACCATCATACCCGTGCCTTCTGTTATAGCGCTGGGTATACACACTGTTCAAATGTCTCATGGATCTGGACAGATTTGCGTCCGGGGTTTGAACGAGGAGGTGGTAATGATTGGACATCAGGCAATAGGCTGCAACATTAACATTGAACACTTCAGATAGCTCTTCAAGGAGGTCGACAAATGACCAGTAGTCTTCCTTGTTCTCGAAGATCTTCTCGCCGCGCCTGCCCCGATTCATCACGTGGTACCAGGCATCCGGGTATTGAATTCTTAAGGGTCTGGGCATGGGAGAAGCTTATCAGGAAACATATCAAGAGTCAACGGCCGACTTGACCCCTTTGTTCACAAGTCAAGAGGAAAATGCTGTTTCGTGTGCCTATGTTTTTTGGGATTTATCGGGCACCCCATCTAGTCATTTCACACGGTTACTGGTCCAAAATCGGTCATATATGCCTATTACTGTCGAACTCGGGGTAAAATAAAGTAAAGTAAAGGGGTCACCCTTAGAGGGTGACCCCTTTTATGGTGAAATATCAAAACCCCTCGGAACGAAAAGGCTGTGATGCCGAATGTGAAGAAGTTCGTCGTAGCTGTCGGGGAATCAAGCAAATCCTGGATAGTGACATGAAAACCTCTTCCTCCCTTATCTGGGCAAAGTGATGAGAAAGATGCTCCCCTCACCTGGGTTGCTCTCAACCTGCACTTCGCCACCGTGGTATCTGGCGATCGCCCTCACCAGACTGAGGCCAAGCCCAATGCCAGGTTCTGATCTGCTCTTGTCGCCCCTGTAGAACCTGTCGAAGATGTGGGGTAAGTCTTCCGTTGTCATGCCGATTCCCGTATCGGCAACGGAAATGGACACATGCCGATTATCATCTTGCAGGGCCACACGCACGGTTCCTCCAGGGGGTGTGTATTTCAGGGCATTGTCGAGAAGATTGGCAACCAGCCTTTGCAACTTCCGGGGATCACCCTGGAGAACGCAATGTGCAGGCAGGCTGCTGTCGATGGACACTTCCTTATCCTCTGCAATGGGACGGAACAGGTCACACGCCTTTCGGATAAGAAGGGCAACATCCACCTCTTCTTTTTTCAGATTTCCAGCTCCCGCTTTCGCTTCAGATATGTCCAGCATGGTATTCACCACAGAAAGGAGGCGGTCGCACTCTTCAACGGTGCCGGCCGCCATAGCCTGGTATTCTTCCGGGGTGCTGCTGGTGGTAAGGGCAAGTTCCGCTGCACCTCGAATTCTTGCCAGAGGATTTCTCAGGTCATGGGCTATATTATCGCCCATCTCCCTCATCTCTTTGATGAGCAAATTAATGCGGTCCAGCATTTGATTGAAAGCGGTTGCCAACCGTTCAATCTCGCCCCCTTTGGTCGTCACCGCAACGCGCTTGTCCAGAGTCCCTTCTGATATCTGCAAAGCCGTACTCGTCACTTGATCCACACCCGCCAGGGCTCGCCTCGCCATAACCCAACCCATGATAGTTGCAAGAACCATCACCGAAACCATCACCCGGCCGAATATCTCGCGCAACAACCCCAGGAATTCACCGTCTTCCTCCAACGTCTCACCGATCTGCAAGATAGTGTCCTGGCCAATGTTGCCGTAGACAGTTCGCGCCGGATAGTCGTGTTCCGGCGGGGCGAGTGTCTCGAAGACCTTCGCCTCACCCTCGGCCAGCCGCTGGAGAGCCTTGCCGTCCACCTCCACGCCTGCCCACGGCGACATGTCTGTTGAGGCCAAAATTTTTCCTTGGGGTGACAGCAACCGATAGAAAAGTTTTCCCACCCCATCGGACTGCGCGTCACGAAGGAGTTCGCTCCTCACTTTGGCAAAGCCGTCCGTGGCGAGCAATGATGAGTACTCTTCTAGATCACTCACCAGGTCCAGGTCTCTGTTTTCTTTGATGACTGAGCCGAGAATAAAGTAAAAGGCGAGAAAAGCCGCTAGCATCGATATGGTGAATATTGCCGCATACCAGAGGGTGAGACGGAAGGCCAGCGATCTCCCTATGCTAACTATCTTCTCTGAGAACATATCCCACCCCGTAGACAGTGTGGATCAGCCTGCTGGCAAACCCCTTGTCGATTTTATCCCGCAGTTTACAGATCCGCACTTCCACCACATTGGTGTGAGGGTCGAAGTTGAAGTCCCAGACGTGCTCCATAATCATGGTCTTGGACACTACCTTCCCGGCATTCCGCATGAGGTATTCCAGCAGGGAGAACTCCAGCGGTTGCAGGTCGATCTTGTGTCCGGCTCTCCCTACTTCGCGCGAGAGAAGATCCATGAAGAGATCACCCATCTCCAAAGTACTAGGCTCCGTTTTGCCTGTAGCCCTGCGAATAAGAGCCTGCAGCCGGGCGAGCAGCTCGGCAAAGGCGAAGGGTTTGGTGAGATAATCGTCTCCCCCCTGCTGCAGACCTCTTATCCGATCGTCCACCGAGCGTTTGGCGCTCAATATGAGTACAGGCGTGTTTTTTTTCTGTCTGCGGAGCTCCTCGATGAGAGTCAGACCGTCTAGCTTGGGCAGCATGATGTCTATAATGGCCGCGTCATAGGGCTCAGACAGCGCCATGTGGAGGCCATCCTCACCATCCGTTGAGTAGTCTACTGCGAATCCCGCTTCCTTCAGTCCTTTGCGGATGAAAGAGGAAATCTTCAGATCATCTTCAACTAAGAGGACACGCATTGTTCCCTGCCCCATGTGTTCAGAAAATGTTCGCCAAATACAAATATCTTTATGTGAGATTGTTCATGAGAAAGAAGCCTGAGCCTGGTTGACGCGAGCTCAGGTGCACATCTGTTCTCTATTATTTCTTATTACCATATTTCAGCAAATCCCTGCAATGAGTTCAGGGGACCCAATAATTGTGAACCTTTGGTCCTGTTCGCATATCTCGAGGATCTCATTCAAGAAATCCACCACGTACCAATCTGTTTTTCACCACCTCGGCCCGGGCCCGTATTTTGTAATTTAGAGCCTTACGGAGCTTTGAGGTCGTCCCTGCTCACCACGCCCACCCGAACCTCCCCCTTGCCATCTGGAGCGCAGGGGTTAAATCCATCTCTCAACGCGTGCAGTGTAAAGCGATTACGGCCCATGCGCACACACACGCACGGGCCGTAATCGCTTGCAAATATTCATTGTTAGAAACTCTTATCCACCAACTCCACCACCTCACCAGCATCCAGGTTTTCTTCACGCACGACACCCACACCACTTTTGTAGTACTTGAACTCAACCACGTCCGGCTCGATCGGGGAGTAATCTTTGGTCTGGACGCAGTCACCATCACAAGGGAACGGCATTTCATTGTCCACAGTATCGGTATCCACAGCTAAAATTTCCGCCATATCTTCGGCGTCTCCAAGGTGGAATTCCTGGCGGTACACGTCACCTACTTGGGGGTCAGCAGACATGATGATGCCGGGCTTACCTCCATCCAGGCCGAATATCCAGGAGCCTTCCATGTCGGGCAGCTTTTCCTCGAAGTTCAGAGAGAATTCACCGAAATACCACACATTGCCTTCCCTATCCTGGGCATAATAATCATAGGTATCTTCTTTGATATCTTTACGGTCGGTCGAATCACCATCGTACGCCACGTCATGGACGACAATACATTTCACCCCCATTATTTTCTTGGTCTTCTTCAGCACCTCATCCGTAATGGTCTCAGTGATCTCACCATTTTCGTCGAGGGTATGATATTTCCAGTTATAGCCAGAACCCAGTGGGAAGTAGGGGTTGGGATTCACCGAACCATCAAAAATATCTTTCGGCTTGACGAAATCACGCGGGTCGATCTCTGGATCATAGGGTGCTTCACCTATGGCATCGCACACCTCAAGGCGAGCCCTGAACTGGTCCCGGCACTCCTGTATCGCTTCTGGGAGTGCAGCATTCGCCTCACCCATACAGTCTCTGCGATCTGCCTCATCAGAAATGTTGAGGCAATTCCCTCTGGCAATCCAGTAATCATCTTTCGCTTCATGCTTGCAGGCACTAAAGGCAGCCAATGAGGTATTGCTGCAGGCCCGATCCCCTGCCATTGCAGGCTGACTAAGACCCCAAATGAGAGCAGATAGAAGCATGACCGTGCCTCCAAATTGGAAGATTCTGCATAGCGTTCTTGCGTTTTTGTTTGCCTCGCTGACACTCTGTTGCATGTTCCTCATAGTAACCCTCCTTTTCTTTTCGGTTTAGTTGCTGCTGGTTTTTACTTCACTGAAAACTCCGGCCGGTTCTGGCTGATACTATCACCAGGAAGGTGACCAAAACTTTGCCAGAAGATTACCAAAAGGTAAGGATTTGTGGGGATGGGTAGATTGACTTTCAGGACAGTCTGGGACAGCCTCAGAACTCGAGGCTCAAACGGAAGTGAAACTCGTTGGCGTCTCCGGCCGCCTCGCTACCCTTCTCCTTCTCGAAACTAAGGTAGCGGTACTCAAAAGATAAGATGGCAAAGTCGAAGACTTCGTAATTGAGGCCGGCCAGGAAGGCATAGTCTAGGACTCCCTCCTGGTCGCCGCCCTGCTCGTCGTCAAAATCCTCGTAACGAACGGCCAGATCCAACGGTTCCAGCAGTTGAAAGGCGAGAGCAGCAAACCAAGCTGATTCTCTGTTTTCCTCTCCGTCTTTGCCCTCTTCTCTCGTCAGGGCGGTAATGTACTCACCGTCCAGGCTGAATTTCCAGATATTGAAAGTCACTGAACCGCCGATAGTTTGATTGCGTCTGCCGTCTCCGGGTTCATTATCATAATAGAGGCTCAGTAGAAGTGTGTCTTCTATTGGTTCGAAGGACCCATTTATAATAAAAGATTTCAAGCCATTTTCTCGTTTCCGCCCGGATCGATATTCATGCGTATTGAAATTTTGCAGATTCTCGATCACATCCTGGCCTTCATACACGGTAAACGAAAGATCAAGCCCATAGAAGTCCGGAGTGTATCCCAGAGTTGCGCCGGTTTCCTGAGTCTCATAGAGATCCTCAGTAAGGGTACCGCTGATCATGTGGTCCACGAATACACCAAAGGGCAGCACCTTCTTACCGCCTAACAGGTACAGTGGGGCCCAGGGAGATTCCAGCGTCACAAAGGCCTCATCCAGGTTGGTTTTGCCGTCATCCCCCTCTTTGCCAATATCTTCGACATTCACTACGATCTTGGATTTTACCCAGTCATTGAAAATAACTCTGAGAGCAACTTCTATCGAGTCTATGAAGAAATCTGAAGCGCTGCCGGTGTTCGCGTCCCCGGTATCCTGGACGTCTGTGAAGTCATAGTTGAAATCAATAGAACCGCTGAGAGTGACCTTGTCAGCGAATGGCTTGAACCATGCCGACGTTAGCTTGCCTTCTTCTTTCTCCACCTCTTCCACTCGCTGTTTTACCTGATGGCCGGCTTCATGTGCCCGTTCTTCTTTCGCGTTCAGGCCGCTGCAGAAACACAACACGAACAGAACTATTGCTACAGGCACGATGAACGCTCTATGAGAAAGGGGCTCTTTGCAGAGGTGTATTAGTTTCAGGAGCACTTCCTTTTCTGGCAAGTTCTTACACTTTTCACGGTTCAACTGATATGGTTTAAAAGAAACGGACACTTTGCTAAGAATGATAATAACGAAAGCGAGGTGTCCCATGAAACACGAGAAAGTCCGACAAAGTTACACAACCGAGTTCAAAGATGACGCCGTTAACCTGGTGGTTAGAAACGGGT
>CAYOIU010000227.1:0-6912 GCA_964404085.1 uncultured Desulfobacteraceae bacterium
CCAAATAGCCGTCCATGTAGAAGTGAGTTGCCAAGTGCACTTTGAGAAAGCACATAAAAAAGATTCTCAGATTCGTTTCCTTAAATGCCTTAAATAAAACGACTTCGTTGGAAGTGGAGTGAAACCGTGACCCTCAAAATAAAGTCAAGGCAATGGATTGTGGATGAAGACGATCACATCATCATTGGGGAGGGAAGAAAGGAGATCTTCGAGCGTATTGAGCAGACAGGCTCTATCAATCAGGCTGCAAAGGTCATGCGGATGTCCTACAAGGGGGTCTGGAGCAAAATAAAGGCCACCGAGGAATCTCTGAATGTCAAGCTGGTTCATGCTGACAGGAAGAAGGGGTCTCGTTTGACTAGGGAAGGCAAGGAACTCCTTGAGAAATACCGTCAACTGAAAGAGGCCTGTCTGGAGGGAGATAACAGGATTTTCAACGAGATCTTCGGGAAATAGGAAGAACTTCTCAGGACCAAAGAGGAAAAGAAGAGTAGAGACGATGAAAAAATTGCCTTCAAGGGTTCGGACACCACTGGTGGCCATTGTTGGAAATTCAGGGACGGGAAAGACAACTTTGATTACGCGGTTGATTCCCGAGCTGAAGAGGCGGGGCTTCAGGGTGGGAACCATTAAACACGATGTGCATGGCTTCGAGATAGACAGGCCGGGGAAAGACAGCTGGCGGCACAAAGATGCCGGGGCCAATATGGTAATGATTTCTTCGCCTTACCAGATGGCCATGGTCAGAGACGTGGATCACGATTCGAAGCTGGAGGAACTGGAGCCCTGTTTTTCGGGCGTGGATATTATCCTGGCCGAAGGATTCAAGAACAGCGGAGTCCCAAAGCTTGAAGTCTTTAGAGAGGAAGTGCAGAATAGACCCGTCTGCGGGAATGACAAAAAACTCCTGGGGTTGATTGCGGACGCTCACACGGATCTGGATGTCCCTCATTTTCCAACTGACGACATCCGAGGGATCGCCGACTTTCTGGTTACGTATTTTGGCTTGGCTCCCTCCAAAGAAAGTGGGCTCATGAATGCTGCATCGTGAACAATCGGACTAAGGCTTGAGGAGAAAGGAAGGACTATGCTGGAGATACCATTGGTTTTACAGAGCCGTGTGGGCGCGATCTTTGGCGGCTTCTGGGGGCATGACATCATGCAGATGATCGTTGATGCGGGCATGATGGTGAAATTCATTTTGCTTATCCTCCTGGGCTTTTCAGTGGCATGCTGGACGATCATCTTCATAAAATACCGTTTGATTCACCGTGCAAAACGGGAAACGGAAATGTTTCAGAACCTCTTTCTGCAGACGACGGATTTGAAGAAAATCTATGTCTTTTCAAAAGATCTCAAATCCAGCCCGGTGGCCCGTCTTTTCAGATCGGGTTATGGCGAGTTCCAGCGAATGAGGAAGATTCAATCGGGATCGGATTCGGAAAAAGAGGGGGAAACGGCAAAGTCGACAGTTGCCATCAGGTCACAGCAGGTCCTGATGGATAATCTTGAACGATCCCTTCAAAAGGCCATGGTCGACCAGTTGGACAGACTGGAACAGGCCGTGAGTTTCCTTGCCACCACTGGAAATACGGCCCCTTTTATCGGCCTTTTCGGGACGGTTTGGGGCATCATGCAGTCCTTCAGAGGCATCGGTCTGAAGGGATCGGCCAACCTTGCCGTCGTTGCTCCCGGGATTTCCGAGGCACTGATTGCAACGGCAGCCGGCCTGGCTGCCGCTATTCCTGCCGTGGTGGCCTTCAACTACTTCTCACAGAAGATCTCAAGGATCGGGGCCGAGATGGATATCTTCCGGTCGGATTTCCTGAGCACGGTGGAGCGACAGTTTTTCAGAAAAAAGGGCGATATCAGACCAGGACAGGCATAGAACATGCAATCAAATAGCCCTCGAAAAGGATTCATGTCGGACATCAACGTGACCCCTCTCGTTGATGTCATGCTGGTTCTCTTGATTATCTTCATGGTCACAGCTCCCATGATGATGCAGGGCGTCAGTGTGAACCTCCCCAAGACGACCACCAAATACATGAAGACGGAAGATGAACCTATGCTCCTGACCATCAACAAGAAGCAGGAGGTCTTCCTGGAGAACAGGCGGATCGGCATGAAGAATCTGGAGATCAAGATCAAGAAGATTTTTGAAAACAGGCGTCACAAGGAGATTCTCCTGAGGGCGGACAAGGACGTCCCCTATGGTCTTGTCGTCCAGGTCATGGCCAGTGTGAAACGGGCCGGCGTCAGCAAGCTGGGAATGGTCACCGAACCCTTGGAGTGATGGTTGTGGATGCCGTGTGGAACGAAATATCCCGTGATCTGTCGGATGAGAACCATTGGGGAAAAGGGCTTCTTGTTTCTATGATTCTACATGTGGCTCTTTTTTCATTGGTCTTTCTGATCCCGGATGCAATGCCTACCAGGAGATTCCACGGCACGGTATACGAGGTCAGTCTCGTGGAAGCGCCGGCGAGAAAAATGTCCAAGGCCGGTGTGCACGTCGTTTCAAAGAAGGGAAAGCCTGTGGGGCGCGTTTCAAAACTCAAACCCGCAAAACCGGTGAAACGGTTGAAAACGAGCACCAGAAAGGAAAAGCCCGTCGTCATTGCAAAAAGGGTCCTCAAAAAGAGGCCGGTCAAGTCTGCAGAACGCAGAAAATCTCCTTCCAAGCTCATTGATCAGGCTGTTTCAAAGATTGAAAATAAGGTGGAGACCAGGAAGGCCGATCCCATCAACCAGGCCATTTCCAGGATAGAGAGCCGGGTCAAGAGCGGTTCCGGTACGACAGGGCCTGCTGGAGTGCCGCAAACGGGAATAGCCCTGCAGATTTACAAGGTGGAGGTGGAAACGCTCATTAAGGACAACTGGGCCTATCCGGCGGCCTTTTTGGACCCTGAAAAAAGGAAAGATCTCGAGGCACTGGTCATCATGAAGGTAAGCAGGGACGGCAGCATCCTGGATTCCCGTTTCGAGAAAAAATCGGGCAATGCGGGGTTTGACGAATCCGTACAAAAGGCCATAGAGCGCTCAAACCCCCTCCCTCCCTTCCCCGAGGGATACATGAAAACCCATGAAGAGATCGAAATCAACTTCAACCTTCAAGACCTGGACGAAAGCTGAGGGGGAGTGTGCCTCATTTTTCTTGAAAAGGTGAAAATTCCGTGAAACGCTATTTCGAAAAGACCAAGACTTTCCGCGTTGCCTGCATCGCCACCGTGCTGTTCCTGACCCTTTTTTCTCTCCCCGGGAAGGGTTACGGTCGCATATACATCGACATCAATGCCCCTTCCGTCAGGAAATTCAAGATTGCCATCCCGGATTTTAAAAAACTGGGGACAGGGAGTGGGTGTCCTGAGTTCTCTTCCGAGCTGCCTGCGGTCATGGCCAACGACCTGGACCTGAGCGGATTTTTCAGTCCCATGGATAAATCGGCCTTTATTGAAGAGTCCCCCGCCTTGACTAGGGAAGGTATCCGTTTCAAGAACTGGTCCGTCATTGGTGCCGAGCTTCTCTTGACCGGAGGCTACACATGCATAGGAACCAGTGTGGAGGTCGAGGTCAGACTGTTTGATGTGTTTTGGGGCAGGCAGGTACTGGGGAAAAGGAGACTGGGACCCAAAAAGGATTATCGAGACCTCATGCACCGGCTTGGTAATGATATCATTCAACTCCTTACGGGGCACCGTGGCATTTTCCTCACGAAACTCGCTTTTGTGGGAAATGAAACGGGACACAAGGAGATCTATATTTCCGATTTCGATGGTTTTAAACCCAGAAAAATCACATCGGACAGGAGCATTGCCCTGCTGCCGCGCTGGTCCCCGGACGGAAGAAGCCTCATTTACAATTCCTACAAAGAGGGCGGTCCCATGCTCTACGCGAGAAACCTGCAGAATGGGAACATGCGACGCGTGTCGGGGCGAAAGGGACTCAATATTGGAGCGGCCTGGATGCCCGACGGGAAAAGACTGGTGCTGACCCTGAGCAACAAGGGGAATCCTGATATCTATCTGATCAATATGGAAGGAAAGCGTCTCAGGAGACTGACCCATTACTGGGGTATCGACGTGTCGCCTGCTCTTTCACCGGACGGGAAAAAGATGGCCTTTGTCTCCAACCGGTCCGGATATCCCCAGATTTACATCCTGGACCTGGAAAAAGGGACCGAACGGCGGCTTACCTTTGAAGGTAATTACAATACCTCGCCGGCCTGGTCCACTCTGGGCCGCATTGCCTACACCTCAATGGACGGAGGGCATTACAATATCGTTACCATAAATCCCGAAGGCGGAGAAGTGCGGCAACTAACTGAGGACCAGGGCAATAACGAAGATCCCTGCTGGTCCCCCGACGGGCACTATCTGGCTTTCAGTTCAGACCGGGAAGGAAAATACCACGTCTACATCATGACCGCCAACGGCCAGAACCAGCGAAGAATCACCTCCATGAAAGGAGACCAGACAGCCCCTTCCTGGTCGCCCTGAGCAGATTAGACGGCGGAATTGGGGGGCTTCCTGCTTGAAATAATCCGCTTTGCATGTTAGAAATAATGAAACCGTTATTTTTTCTTGCAAAAGGGTCGCCATTGAGGGTAAAAAGATCCTTGATACACATTATTTTGTCGAAGATGTTTTGTTTGAGCTATCAAGAAAGGCTAAATTTCAATTCAAAATCTTAATACAGGAGAAAGGGGCATATGATGAAAAAGATAATGACCGTCTTGTTCACATTGGCATTCGTGGGATCCTCTTTGATTTTCGTGTCAGGCTGCGCAAAAAAACAGATGCAGGTATCTGAGGGTGTTCAGCCCACAGTCCAGGAAACAAAACCTGTAGAGGAAAAGGTGTCGGAGGCTGAAAAGGCTGCAGCTGAAGAAGCCAGACAGAAAGAGGCGGCCGAGGCGGAAGCGGCCCGACGCGCTGAAGCTGAACGTCAGGCAAAGCTGAAGGCCCAAGCAGAGGCCCAGAAACTGCTTGATGAAAAGAGTGCCTTTGAGGCCGAAAAAGTATATTTTGCATTTGACAAGGCCGATCTGACACCCGAGTCTCAGGTGACCCTGAAGGAAAAGGCCGACTGGCTGAATCAGCATCCCTACTACTCGGTGCGCATCGAAGGCAACTGCGACGAGCGGGGCACCAACGAATACAACCTCGCCTTGGGTGAGAGGCGTGCCAATGCCGCACAGAAATTTCTTGTGACGCTGGGCATCGCAGAAAGCCGCATTTCCACGATCAGCTATGGTGAGGAAAGACCCATCGATCCGAGTCATAACGAAGAGGCCTGGGCAATGAACAGGCGTGATGAATTCAAGCTTATCAAGTAATGACTTGCCCGGCAACGGGTCCTCCGTCCCATGGGGCAAGAAGCACTTGATGGACTTTTGAGGAAATAAGCCGGCCCCCTTCGGGCCGGCTTTGTTCTCCGGGAGGATGTTTCAAGAATGAGAGAATTTGCGTCTGTTTACAGGACTCACATCCCCAATTTCTGGTGGCTTCTCTGCTTCCTTTTTGTCCTCTCATCCTGTGTGACAGTTGCCACGGATCAGGATATTATGCGGATAAATGATCAGGTTGCACTGCTGAACAACAGGGTGACTTCATTTCAGAACTCACTGAACGCCCTGAATGATCGGGAAGCCTCTCTGACCAAGACGCTGTCCGGGGATCTTGAAAGCAGGCTGGCCGCCATTCGTGGCAATCAGGCCCAGATGGTGGCGGAGGTCGACCGGATAAAAGAGGATCTTGATCGTCTCTCGGGCCGGGTGGAGGAAAGCAGCCATTTGTCCAAGCGCGCCGTCGAAAGAGACACGTCCCAGGAAGATACCATGCGGGCAGCCATCGCAGATCTGGGAAGGAGGGTCGAGGAACTGGAAAAGGGCTCCAAGGATACGAAGGCCTATCTCGGTCTCATCCATGCAAAGGAGCAGCAACCGGTCAAGGTGGAGGAACCGAAGCCGGAGGAAAAAAAGATATCCCCGGAAGAGGCCCTTTACGAAAAGACCCTGGCGGTCTACAATTCGGGCGACCTGGAACAGGCCATTGCCGGCTTCAATGATTTCATAAAGGCCTACCCCAAATCCGACCTGGCGGACAACGCGCAGTTCTGGATAGGCGAATGCCACATGGGCCTGAACCAGTACGAGCAGGCCATACTGGCCTATCAGAAGGTGATCAAGCGTTATCCCAAGGGAAACAAGGTGCCGAACGCCATGTTGCGGCAGGCCCTCGCATTTCAGTCCATCAAGGACAATACCAGCGCGAAGCTTCTCTATAAGAAATTGATACGAAATTATCCAAAATCAAACGAGGCAGGTATCGCTAAGAAAAAATTAGAAAGCCTGAAATAGGATAACGGTTTTGGTTTCCTTCAGCGGGTGCGGTCGGATCATGCCTCCCCGTGCCTTTCCACGGCCTTTCCCAGGGCCGACATGATGTCTCTCCGGCCGATCACGCCTACGAGCTTTCCCGGATCCCCGGCAGCCACTACGGGGAGAATGGCAAAGTCGCCCGAGGTTATTTTGCTGAGGGCGGAGAACAGATTCTCCTTCTCTGAAACCGAGACGGGTTTATGGGTGCCAATCTCCTCGGCACGCTTTCCTGACTGCTTTCTTTTCAGTGCCCTGTCAACGTCTGAAAGGGAGAGAACGCCGCAGAGCTCTTCCTTTTCATTGACCACGGGAAAAGTGCGCAGTTTCCTTTGAGTGAAGACCCGCTGGATTTCATCCAGACCCATGGTAGACGGAATGGTTTCGGCCGGAGAGGTCATGGCTTCTTTCACTTCCGTGTGCATGAGGCGACTGATTTCCAGACCGGCATCTTCTTTTGGTTCTTCCCTCCCGGTCTTCATTTCCTGAATCCGTTGATTGTAGTACTGGATCACTTCACGTCTGTCCAGCAT
>CAYOIU010000228.1:0-6893 GCA_964404085.1 uncultured Desulfobacteraceae bacterium
CTGGACATCAGAGTGCCTCCTTGACATGGCTGATTTCCGCATAATTGAAAACCGGACCGTCAGTGCAGCAATAATATTCCCCCATTGCGCAATGACCGCACTTTCCCACACCGCATTTCATCATCCGCTCCAAAGACACGAAAATGCGGTCCGGAGGAATGTCTTTCTTCAGTATTTCTTTGATAACAAAACGGTACATGATTGGTGGCCCGCAAAGAGCACAATACGTGGTTTCAGGATCAAGTTCTACTTTGTCGAAAAGACCGGTTACGACCCCCACATACTGGCGCCAGATCCCCTCTTCATCCGTATCGACACTCAGAAGATATTTCATGTCCGTTCTATTCATCAGGCCAAGGAGTTCATATTTGAAAAGCACATCATCAGGACTCCTTGAGCCATACATGAGGACCACGTTTCCGTACTCCGCCCGGTTATCCAGGACTGTCCACAAGAGTGACCGGAGCGGAGCCAGGCCGAGCCCTCCTGCCACCAGAAGAAGATCCTGTCCTTTCAGGAGCCTAACAGGGAAGCCCATGCCAAAGGGCCCCCGCAATGCTATCAGGTCCCCTTTCTGCGATTGGAACAGAGCACTGGTGACCACGCCTGCTTTTCTCACACATATCTCAATAATGTCGGGCCGCGTGGGCGGCGATGATATGGAGATGGGGGCTTCTCCAACGCCCGGGACACTCACCTCAACAAACTGCCCGGGACCGTGCGAGAACAATTGTGCTGCGTTGTCTTCCACAAACCGGAGCTGAAAAAGCCGATGCCCTTCCATTTGGGGGAGAATTCTCTCTATCCTTGCCGGATTCGGCTGAAACATCAAATCGACCACTGCAGCCTTTTCTTTTGCCATTTCCACTGCCAAATCCCTCCCGTTCCCAAATAAACACTATCTCAGCAAATCATTTCTTCCCGCTCCGGCCGAAGCACCCGTAGCTTCCTTTTGCCTTTTGGGAAATTTGACCGTAAATGTACTCTCCTCACCCACCTTGCTCTCCAGAGCAATGCTCCCGCCATGGGCCTCCACAAGCGTCCGGACAATGGACAGTCCAAGCCCCGAACCCTTCACGGGAGCGTTTCTTCGACCGTCAACCCGATAAAATTCATCAAAAATTCTTGAAACGTGTTCCTCCCCGATTCCGATACCATTGTCACGTACTTCCACTCTTATCTCTTCGCCATCTTCGCAAAGTATGACCTTTACCCACCCCCCATCCCTGTTATACTTGATGGCGTTGATGATGAGATTGTTGAAGACTTCCCTCAGCGAGACATGACTCCCCTGGATGGGGGGCAAATCCTCCGGGCTTTCGGTAATGATTTTCACACCCTTTTCTTTCGCCATGGGATCGAGGATCGCCACGCTCTCACCCATAAGATCGGCCAGATTCAACGGTTCAAAATGCTCCGCCATCCGGAGCGGATCAAAGGTGGCAAGGTTGAGCCACCTGCCTATCAGATCCAGCATCTCCCGTAACCGCTGATTGGACCGGTCTATCATCTCCATGGCCTCCTCCGGTACCTGGCCGGCCATGCCTCCGAGAATGATCTCCAGGTACTGGACAGTGGCCGCAAGGGGCGCCCGTAGTTCATGGGAAACCAGAGAAATCATATTCCGCCTGATTTTCTCCTGTGCGAGTCTCAATGCCTCGCTTTCCAAGATAAGATGCCTTTTTTCAATCCCCCGACCCACGGCAGCTCGAATTTCATCCGGTGTAGACGGTTTGCTAACAAAATCATAGGCCCCCTTTTTCATGGCATCCACAGCCAGACCCACGGTTGCGAATCCGGTGATAACAATCTGCACCACCTTAGGATCCTTTTTTTCTATTTCTTCGAGGACATCCAGGCCGCTCATTCCGGGCATCTTGAGGTCCACCAGGACCACATCCGGGGAAAATGAGTCAAATACCTCAAGCCCGGTTTTTCCGTCCTGGGCGGTCTCCACAACGCAGCCTTTCTTTCTAAGCGCCTGCGCACAGGCATTGCGTATCATCTCTTCATCATCGATGACAAGCACCCTCCCTCCATTGAGAGAAGAGAAAGCCCCTTCTGTCCCTTTTTTTCCTTTGGGTTTACCATCCATTTCATGTCTTTCCGGGTCTGTGCCGCATTCGGTGTTCAAATGCTCCGGTTCAGAGTAGTTCGTCTATCTTTTTTAACAGGTCATCCGGCGTGATTGGTTTTTGAAGCAGCGCCTCGGCCTTGAGATAATCCCCGTCGGTCTCAGGGCTGAACTTGAGACCGGTTACCTCCGTAACGGCCGTCAGGATGATGATGGGGATATCTCTGTATCTGTCATCCTGCTTGATGTCACTGCACATGTTGAAACCATCATCAAATTTTTCCATCATGACATCCAGGAGGATCAGGTCCGGGCGTGACCGTTCAATGGCCTCCATGCCCTCACCCACATCCCCGGATGTCTCGACTTCATACCCTGCTGAAACCAGGATTTTCTCAATCGCCGATGCAAAATCGGGATCATCATCCACGATCAACAGCCGCTTCTTTTCCCCCATGCGCAAATCCTCCCTTAATTTGGTCAGCAGGTGCAAACTGTCCCTTTTCCCGGAAAAGGCATCATGCCAGGGTATCGGTACAAATGATGTCTTCAGTCTAATCCGCTTACCCGCACGTCGGCAAAAACTGTAAAGGTTTTTGATAAAAACTATTTAATCCGTTTGGCCCAGGCCTTACCGGAAGATCTGAAAATTCAAGGGTGAGAAAAAACAGACAGCAGGAAATCAAGATTGCAGCACCGATCGGTTGTCGCGCAAAAGGAAGATTCAGGAGGTGAAATTGCCGCAGAAACCGGAAGAGATTCAACACTGGACAGGCAGCACGGCACGTCTGTTTTCACACAGAGCCCGCTCACGAATCAGGATCAGAAGTCTGTCATCTCTGATCGCCCTTCGCATCTAATCTCGGGGCACCCGTTCGTCAGGAACTGCTCTTTTTTTGTGACAGGAAATTGGTTGCAAAACCCTTTGCGACTGAACTGATAGGGTTTTTCTAAATATAGTATAGAATAACGGCCCCTGTCAAGCGTCTACGCATGTACCCAAATTCACCGTCTAAGTTGCGCATCGTAAGTTTCACCGGGTGATGCGGAAACCGCTTCGGTCATCATCAGCGAACTCGGTCTGGACTTCACGGCGTTTCCAGACGAAGGCCACTTCGTTTTCTATCTGCGGCTTGCACCCAATCTCTCCATCAGCGCCGGCAAAAAGGTTTCCCGCAAGTCCAAGGCCACCACCTGCACGCGTATTGCCACCGCCCTGCGAATGGCTGCGTTAACATTGCGGAACTCCTCAACGGCCCTTGGCGCCTTCTACCGTCGAGTTTCACGGCGCAAAGGGGCATCGGTCGCGGTTTTCGCCACTGCCCGCAAGCTGGCCCAACTTGTTTACCGCCTGATCTGTTACGGCCAGGCTTACGTTGATGTGGGCCAAGAGGCCTATGAAGCCCGTTTCAACCACCGCCGGCTGAAAATCTATACCAAGATCCTCAAAAATATGGGTTTTGATGTTCAACCTTTAAACACCCCGGAGGTAGTCCCTGTCGCGTAAAGTTTCATACGAGGCGCCGCATCGTAGATCCCGCGGCTGTGTGCGGGAGGAGTGACGACTGAGTCGTGTAAACAATACGTCGCAAAGAGGAACGATCGAAGGCAATCCCGCCGACGGCGGGAATGATACCTTGATGGTGGATCAGGCAAGCGTTATCTATTCTTGCGCAGCCATCTTCCAGGTCAGGGTCATTTCTTCGGGGGGTAAAGGCGGGTGCGCGCGGCAAGTCTGGTGATGAGTTTCATCAAAAGGTTCATTGTGATGATCTGGAGTTGTCCACCTCGACAGCCCGGAGCAGATCTCGAATCTGCTGAGGGATATCCACGGCGGCCTTGGGTGAAAAAATGATGTGCCCTAAGAGCCACCTGTCGTAGTCCTCGGAAGGCAATTTGATTCTATCGCCCGGATTTCGGAGCCAGAGCAATGAACCACCTGGGTCTCTCCTTCAAGATATCCTATGTCCGAACGGGTGCCGACTGGGACGCAAAACGCCGTTATCATTCCTCGGCGTCCCAATCCATTCGGTCCTTTTCACGTCTTGCCTTCTGTCTCTCCTTGTGTATCCGTCGTTCACGTTCGGCGTTTTCTTTAAAGCCTTCCTTACGTTCATCCATGTTAGGCCTCGGCTTTCTACGCTTAGTTGCAGAATCGTCCTGGTAAAAATCCATTTCATACCGGTCATCTTCAAAAGGGTGAAAAGATTCTTTTCCCATCTCCTGCATTCTCCGTTCTATCAATAGAAATCCTCATCCGTTTCAAAACCGTCTTCCTCCTCATCATCTACCCATTCGAGTTCAAGGGGTTGAACGGAAACCACCTCAAATTCCCTGTCACACTCTTCACAATCCACGAGATCTCCAAACTCAATATTGTCCGGAAGCACAATACTCTCCGAGCACATTGGGCATTCAACGACAAACATGATCAAATTTTCCTCTTTTCCCCGGGCGGAATCATTGCTCGCTCTGATATATCCTCTCCATCTGCTCATATCAACAGGGGTTGATGATGATCAAGGCGGATTTCAATCTAAAAGTCAGGAGTAAGCAAAAAATAGGCCACTTCGGCAAGCTTATGTATCTTAAATAAATCTAGTAGGTTAGATGAAAATAGTCTAGGAACGTGAAAAGTGAATCAGCATATTCATGCCGAAAATGAATTTAATCGGTATGGGTGTGCTGAAAGCAATTGACATAGTCATTCCAGGAAGCTTATTCTGCAGCGAATGCATGGAGGAATGGCGGCCCAAGTCTCGGGCAGTTACAATCGCGATGGGAAAATGTGGTGTGTGATGTTGAGACGAAAACATCGATCGGTATGGATCTACTGAATATGTTCCATCGCCCCTGAAAGGATATTTCATTATGCTGTTGCGTCTGGTTCTCGTCATTAAAAATGAGCGGCTGGAGGCCTTTTTCAGAGAGTGTCTCACCCAGCCGGATCTTCGGGTGGAAAGCCTCGGGCGCCTCAAGAATGCATTCCAGAAGGCCGTGAGAACAAATGGTGACATCTTTGTTATTGACACGAAATTGATGCCGAAGCCCATTGAATCGGCCATTGCCCTTGTGAACGATTTGCCTGAGAATCCTACGAGCATCCTGCTCCATGACAACGATTCGCCTGAGCAGCAGGCTGATCTTCTCAGCTTGGGGGCTGATGTGGCGCTGTATTCCGGTCTGGTGAAAAAAACTCTCCTTGAGGCCATCGAAGCCACTATCGAGACGCGGTTTCAGCTGGCAAAAAAGAACTGGCCCAATGAAGGCGCTCCTCGCCGCACGATGATCAGCACATTTATCTCCGAATCGGCCAACATGAAGATCTTCATGGAGACCCTCCGAAAAGTCATTCCCTGCAACACGCCGGTCCTCCTTTTGGGCGAGACGGGTGTCGGAAAGGAACACCTGGCCAAGATTATTCATAGCGAAGGACCACGGGCAACAGGCCCTTTTGTTGCAGTTGATTGTGCTGCGTTACCTGAAAACCTTCTTGAAAGTGAGCTTTTCGGCCACGAAAAAGGCGCATTCACCGGCGCTGTTCGGGCCAGGCGCGGTGCATTTGAATTGGCCCATGGCGGTACCATTTTCCTGGATGAAATCGGCGAATTGCCTCCACACATGCAGGTCAAGCTTTTGCGCGTACTCCAGGAATATGAGTTCCGTCCAATCGGAAGCGAAAAATCCATGTGGGTGGATATCAGGGTCATTGCGGCGACCAACCTCAATATTGAACAATCCATAAAAGAGGGATCATTCCGCCAGGATCTCTATTATCGACTTAGTGTTTTCACCCTGTCCGTTCCTCCCCTGCGAGAGCGGCGGGAAGATATTCCTCCCTTGGCGGCAAAATATGTCTCTGAGTTCGCCGGAAAGTTCAACAAGGTGGTGCATCGAGTCGGAGAGGATGCGCTCCAGGCGCTTAAGCAGTATGAATGGCCCGGTAATGTCAGGGAACTGATCAACGTCATTGAACGGGCGGTGATTCTTTGTCAGGGGGATACGATCACGTCCAGAGATCTGCCCGAAAGCATTTGTGAGCCCTCTCTCGACCAGGGGCTGCCGGACTCATTGACCAAGTTGATTTCCACCGAATGGCGTCTCAAGACCCTTCCGGAGATGCGCGAGAGGATCCTGGAGATGGTGGAGCGATCCTATTTCAGGCTCGTGCTCGCGGAGACCAGCGGACGGGTGGGTGCGGCCGCTGAGATCGCGGGCATTCATCCGCGGGGCCTTTTCGACAAGATGAAAAAGTACGGTTTGCGCAAAGAGGATTTCAGAACCGGGAAATCATAAAAGCGTCCCTGGCAGGGGTGATGATTTTGTGAATAAAATCCCTTTCCCTATTTCAACAAATAAAGTCCATGATGCCCTTGTTGAACTGTCGAAACTGGATGGCGCCTTTGTTCTCCGTGGCGACGGCTTTATCCAGGCGGTGGGAGTTTTTTTGACTTCCCCTCCCACCGAAACTGAACTGGTTGCCGGTCTCGGAGCACGACATGCTACCGCTGCGGCTGCTACGAAGCGCACAACGGCGACAGGGATCGTTGTTTCAGCAACTGATGGCAACGTGCACGTATTTTCCGGCGGCAAGATGGTTCTCCAAATAGATCCCGATGTGGCCCATGGGCATATCCGTATGAATAGGTAAGGTTCTCTTATGAATTGAAGATAGATACCGACGCCCTGCAGTGAACAGATTTCAGAAGGGACTCGATCATGGCACCGCCCCCGGAACTCACCTCAACGGAACATGAAGTTACATTTGCCCGCGACCTCGGTCTTTTTGATGCCACCATGATCGGCATCGGGGCCATGA
>CAYOIU010000229.1:0-6795 GCA_964404085.1 uncultured Desulfobacteraceae bacterium
ATGGATATATTATAGGCGGCGGCGATATGATATCAGGCGATTCCAATATCTTAAAACTGCACTTAGATGGTACTATTGAATGGGAGAAGAGTTATAACAGTGATATCTACGGCGTAAACTTTATGATCAATGCTATTAGACAGACCCCGGACAGTGGGTATATCGTGACCGGGACCTATTCCTATGAAAACGAAAATATTGAAATCCTGAAACTCGACTCCGAGGGTTACATACTGTGGGAGGAGCAGGCATTGAACGAGGATGGTAGTAGTCGCTGCGCAGATATGGATCTTACGGCAGATGGGGGATATATCATCATTGGAGACGCATTTCAACTTTCCGGATTCTCTGCTTCGGATGCCAACATTGTTGTCCATAAGCTAGCTGAAAACGGTGTTGCCCAGTGGGCTTTTGCCTATGGAACGTCAACGCTCAATGAATATGGTACATCCATCCGGCAGACATTTGATCAGCAGGGAAGCCCCGACGGGTATATTGTTGCAGGTGTGACCGAATCACGAACAGCAGGTGAAGAAGAAGAAAGCAGGGATATATGGATCTTTAAGCTGGGAAATAACGGCGAAATAGGATGGCAAAAGACCTTTGGTGGTATGGGACGGGATGATACCCCTTCGGTGTCTCAAACCAGCGATGGAGGCTATATAGTTTCAGCAAGAACCAGTTCATTCGGCGAGCCAAACGGCGATTTCTGGATCATCAAACTCAAAAGCAGCGGAGAGATTGAATGGCAGAAGAGTTATGGCGGTTCAGAAATGGAACAACCATACAGCATTCAGCAGACAGACGATAGCGGCTACGTCGTATGCGGCGCCACCCGGTCTTTTGGATCCGGTGACAGTGATGCATGGGTTTTAAAGCTCAACCCCGATGGTTCCATGGGCTGCCAGCCTTAAGTGCCGGGGTAAATGGTTCTAAGGTTCAGTTCTGATGGGAATGGGATATGGAATAAAGAGTTTGGATCGTTCATGGGGGAGGATCCCGCCGGGTCTATAGCTCTGTCACAAGCGGAGCTTGGTCCTGTCGACGGTGGACTTGGGATTCACAAGCGGAGCCTGCTCTTACAAGGGTTGTCCTCGGACGGTGTTTCGGCCTTCTTTTTTCGCCCGGTAGAGGTTGTCGTCGGCCGTTTTTACCATGGTGTCGGGTGAGATGAGGGAACCAGGTGTGTCAGCATGGATTCCAGTCACCCCGAAGCTGGCTGTGATACGCAGAACGCCCTCGGAAGTCTGGATCTCTCTGTCCTCAATGGCCTTTCTGAGTCTTTCCGCCACCAGTTTCGCGCCTTCAAACGGTGTTTCCGGGAGCACGACCAGAAACTCTTCCCCGCCGTACCGGTCCACCCAGTCTATCCCCTCCCGGACCGAATCCAAAAGACACTTTGCAAAGGCCTTGAGTACCGTGTCGCCCGCCTGGTGTCCGTAGGTGTCATTAACCTTCTTGAAATGATCGATATCGCAGAGGATAACGGAGAGGTCTCGGCTGTACCGGTTGGCCCTCTTGATTTCCCGGGGGAGCTTTTCGTTGAGATAACCCCTATTGAAACACCCGGTGAGGGGATCGGTTATGGAGAGGGCCTTGATCTCTTCGTTGGCCTTTTTGAGTGACCGTTCGAGCTCCAGAATACGGGTAGCCGTTTTCAGGCGGGCCATGAGTTCGGCCCGATTGAAGGGTTTGGTGAGGTAATCGTCGGCTCCCGCTTCGAGGCCCTCGACGATGTCCTCCTTGGAGTCCTTGGCCGTCAGGAGGATCATGAAGACATAGCTGTTGCCGGACTTTCCCCGGATGGCCCTGCAGAGTTCCGGCCCGCTCATTTCCGGCATCATCCAATCGGTCAGGACGATGGGGAAAAAGCGCTCATCAAAAAGACCGAGTGCCTCTCGTCCGTCCCGGGCCGAGGCAACCTCATAGCCGGCCTTCTCCAGGGTCTTTTCAAGCAGCTTGCGCGAGACCGGGTTGTCTTCAGCGACCAGTATGGGAAAATGGTTTTTCAACAGGGCACTCCAAAGTTTGAGAAAAGCAATTGAAACAGTTTCTTCACCACAGAGTCACAGAGTACACAGAGAAGAGCATTCCTTGTTTGTCCAGAAAACATTCTGAACAAACAAGGAAACAGCACTGTTTTTTCGGAGTTCCACAATACATTTCAGGCAGAACTCGGAATATGAGCATGGTTTGACTCCGGATCCACAGGTACAGTTACTTTTTGTCCGATCGGGCTCTCGCGATCGGACAAAAAAAAGGAAAACTCTGTGTGCTCTGCGACTCTGTGGTGCACAAATCATAGATCGAATAGGTCACCCTAATTATGAATAACGCTACAAACCTTGAACAAGCTCGACGAGGGGTTCGAATTCAGCTTTGAGTTTATTGATCTGCTCTTCCATGCCGTTCAGATCCTGTTCCCTGGCCTTGAACTCGATGTCTTTGGCTACCTCCGACAGTTCCACGAGACCCATGTTGGCTGCAGCCCCTTTGAGGGAGTGGGCCGCCCTGACGGCCTCTTCCGCATCGTTGTTCTCGGCCGCGGCCTCCAGGGAAGCAATATCAGCGCTGCCTGAATCCACAAGGAGTTCCAGAATCTCCATGTATTCTTCTTCTTCCAGTCCCAGACCTTCCGCGAGCTCCTTGATGTTCATGATGCTTCCTTGCTCAAAACGAACCTGTCAATCACCTGAAATACGAGTTCCCTCTTGATGGGTTTCGTGATGTAGTCGTCCATGCCGGCTTCAATACATCTTTCCCTGTCCCCTGCCATGGCATTGGCGGTCATGGCAATGATGGGGATATGGATCGAGGCCCGGCCGTCAGGGGATCCGTCTCCGGGTTTGGGTTTCCCGTTCTCCATCTTTCTGATCTTTGTGGTGGCCTGCATCCCGTCCATCTCGGGCATCTGGACGTCCATGAAAATGAGCTGAAAGGCCATGGGATCGTCGACATATTTCTCCACCGCCTCTTTGCCGTTGTTTGCGATTTCAACGTGGTAACCTGCCTTCTTAAGCATCATGGCGGCCAGTTTCTGGTTGACGGGGTTGTCCTCGGCCAGGAGAATGGAAACCGACCGTTTCATCTCCTCCCGCACGGAATACTGGGTCACGAGCGATCTTTCTTCACCGCTTTTTTCCTCCCCCTCGGCTACCTTTATCCCTATGAGTTGTTCGATCATCTTAAAAAGCTTCTGTCTGGGAACCGGCTTGGGGAGAAATCCGTCAAACCCTGCTTCCTGACACCTCTTGGCGGCACGCACGACAGATGAGGAAAAGGCCAGTAAAGGCAGGTCGGATAAAGGGGCTGAAACCTTTCGGATGGCAGCGGCCACTTCGTATCCATTCATTCCGGGCATAGTGATATCCATGATACAGAGATCAAATGGATCATCGGCATCAAAAGCCTTGTGCAGCGTGGAAATAACCTCACTGCCGTTCTCGAGTGCATACACTTTCATGTCCAGGGATTCAAGCACATGGCGCAGAATTTCCAGGTTCGTCTGACTGTGGTCCACGATCAGGATTTTCTTTCCCCCAAGGGATGTCGGCAGGATTCTTCTGACTGACTTTTCAGGGGATGCCTGGACCTTGCCCGTGAAATGAAAACAGGTCCCTTTACCCACCTTGCTATCGGCCCAGACATTTCCTTCCATGAGTTCCGATATCTTTTTGCATATGGAGAGCCCCAGGCCGGTCCCACCATACTTCCTCGTGGTAGATCCGTCGGCCTGCTCAAAGGGTTCGAAAATGGTGGCGAGTTTGGCTTCAGGAATCCCGATGCCCGTGTCACTTACCGTGACATGAAACCCCACTTCTCCATCTTTTTCCTGCTCTGTCTCTAGCCCCAGCACGACCTCTCCTTCCTCGGTAAACTTGCTGGCATTCCCCATCAGGTTGACGAGGACCTGCCGGAAGCGGTGCGGATCTCCCTTGATTCGGGCAGGGACGTCGTCCCCTATACGGCAGAGGATTTCGATATTTTTCCCGTCAACCTTGGGGCGAATCAGGTCGCATACATCGTGGCAGAGCACCTCAGGATCGAAATCAATTTCCTCGAGGTCCATCTGGCCTGCTTCGATCTTGGAGAAATCCAGGATGTCGTTGATGAGGGAGATGAGAGCCTCACCGCTCCTTTTGATGGTGCTCGCATAGTCGGTCTGCTCCTCAGTGAGCTGTGTATCAAGGAGCATGTCCGTAAAGCCGATGACCCCGTTCAGGGGGGTGCGTATTTCATGGCTCATATTGGCGAGGAATTCGCTTTTCGCCAGGGAGGCCAGTTCCGCCTGGACGGCCATCTGGTTGGCCCTTTCGATAGCTGTTTCCAACTGGTCGTTGCTTTCCTGAAGTTCAGCCAGGATGCCCTTTTCGCGGTCGATTCTCTCTATTTTAGCCTTCAGTTCCTTGAGGTCAAAAGGCTTGTGAACATAGTCGGACGCTCCTGCAGCGATGATCTCAGCGTAACTGTAATCGACGGTATATCCCGTCATGATCATGAATGCCAGGTCGGGATGGGATGCTCTCACCTCCTTCATGAGTTGTATGCCGTCCATTCCAGGCATGGAGATGTCTGAAATGACCAGGTCGAAGGACTGCTCTGAAAGGAGGCCCAAGGCTCGTTCAGCGTCCTCTACAGCCTCACAGTCATAGCCGAGTTTTTCCATAAAGGCCCCTGCGGTTTCCCGTATCATTTCCTCATCGTCAACAACCAGAATTCTTTTTATGCTCGAGATACCCATAGCGGTTCGCTCGTTTCTCCTGTGTTATTTATGATGGAATCACAAAGAGTCCGGTCCTCAGGGTTTTTGCCTAACTGATAAAAATCAGCTTCAGCCCGGAAATCGGTTTTTGGTATTTCTTTATTAAAAGAAAGCCATGGCTGTTACTCTAAAGAAATATCGGAAAATAAAGAAAATTATTGAGTAAAAAATGATGACTTGGTAAAAAGTTTGCGGTTTGCTTTTCTGCGATTTTATCAATTAAGATAGAAATGCTGATCAACCAGACTTATATTTGTGGTAATCGTTCAGGGTTCTGAATTCCACGTTCAGGGTTACGCACTGCCTGAGCCTGGCGTTCGCTTCCTGGCAGGCAGCGAAATCGAGAGACCCGATGGGAGCTTTTGATGGAAACACTGATTGAAATCAAACAGAATATCCCCGGCTTTGACAACTTTATCGGCTCATGGCTCTTTCAGGACGAGCTTACCCTGCTGGTGGACGTGGGCCCGGCCAATACCTGCCACCGTCTGATGGAAAGCCTTGCAAGGCTTAACATAAATAGAATAGACTACATTCTGCTCACGCATATTCACTTGGATCATGCAGGCGGTCTGGCGGATGTCCTGGCACGATACCCTATGGCCAGGGTCATTTGCCATGAGAAAGGGGTCGCCAACCTGGTTGATCCTGGCAGGCTCTGGAGAGGCAGCCTGAAGGTGTTGGGAAAAATCGCGGAATCCTACGGAGAACCCAACCCCGTACCATTAGACCGTATTATCCCGCACACCAGGGCGCATGCAAGGGGTGTCACCGTGATAGAGACCCCTGGCCACGCCCAGCACCACCTGAGTTTCAGCTGTCGAAACCGGCTTTTTCCAGGGGAAGCGGCAGGCACTTTCATGATGGTCGGGGGAGAGGAATACCTTCGCCCTGCGACGCCGCCAAGGTTTTTTCTGGAGGTGTTCCTGGACAGCGTGGACCGTCTCCTCTCTCTTGAAGATCAACCCATATTTTACGCCCACTTCGGAAAGGCGGAAAGCTCCCACCTCATGTTGAGACGCTTTCGGTCACAGGTATTGTCCTGGAAAGGTTGGATCCAGGAGGAGATTGCCTTTGGGAAAGAGGATTTGGAAAGGCGCTGCGTGGAAGTCTTGCTGTCGAAGGATCCAAATCTCACCGCCCTTGAAAGAATGGACAGGCCGACACGGGAGAGAGAACGGAATTTTATCGGCAACGCAGTAAAGGGATTCCTGGGATTTTTCAGTGAAACCAACAGTTGAGGAACGCGGTGAAAAGAATAATGAAAGACACAAACCTTCTTGAAAAGGCCAATCTGAGGACCCTTCTCGAAACTGACCAGGTAAACCGGGTTGAGGACCGATTGAATATCGTTGACGCCTTTCTGGATACGGAAGGGCACATTACCCTTGAAGAGTTGTTCAGGCTGCTGGAAGAAAAGGGTTATCATTATGAGGTCGACTTCGTCCGACAGTGCATGAATCGCATGGTGGAACTTGGATTTGCCCAAAGGGAGAAATTCGAAGACCAACCCATTCGCTATGAGCACAGGCACCTGGGGCGTCACCACGACCACCTGGTCTGCACCAAGTGCGGGAAGATCGTCGAATTTTCGAACGACGATATGGAACGGTTGCAGCTCCAGATTGCATCAGCCCATGGCTTTCAAATGCTCCAGCATCGCATGGAAATCTACGGACTCTGTGATGAATGCTTTGCCCGGAGGGCCAGGCTGATTTCCCTGTCCATGGCCAAACCCGGAGAACAGGTGGAACTCAAGGAGATCACGGCCGGCGCGGGCGGCAAATCCCGGCTGGCCTCCATGGGGTTGTGTGTAGGTGATCGTCTGGAGATTATCAACAATGATGGGCATGGCAGGCTGATTCTGGCACGGGATTGCACCCGCCTCGCCATGGGCCGGGGCATGGCTGAAAAAATGCTCGTATCGCCCTTAAGGCCCGATCAGGAGAGCACCTGTAAAGAAAACTGAAACGGTTTTATCACCACAGAGTCACCGAGGGCGCAGAGTCTTAACTCTTTTTATCCAATCAGCC
>CAYOIU010000230.1:0-6742 GCA_964404085.1 uncultured Desulfobacteraceae bacterium
AGAAGGTCACCCGGACGCCTTGCTTAGCAACGCTGGTCGACGTCTGTTTGATATAACCCTCGTGCCTGAAAAAAGACCGCCGTGTCCCTGATCAGGTTCCTTATGTCTCCCATCACTGAGGCACATTGATCGCATCAAAATTGTTTTACTTCTTTCTGAAGATCAATTTGATAGGTGTGTTCGCCAGATTGAAATGGCCACGAAGCTGATTCGTCAGGAAACGTTCATAGGAGAAATGGACCATGTCGGGTCTGTTCACAAAAAGCACGAATGTGGGGGGCTTCGTGTTGCTCTGGGTCGCATAGAAAAATTTGAGCTGTCCCCGGCCTATACGCGGTGGGGGATGGACCTGGATCATCTCACCAACGGCTTTATTGACCTCAGACGTACTGATACGGGTGGTGTATTGGGTGTAGACCAGGTCTATGCTATCAAAGAGTTTCATGACCCGCTCCCCTGTAAGAGCGGAAATACGGACAATCGGGGCGAAGGTGAGAAAGTTCAGCTGGCGTTCCAGCTCGCTTTCAATCCTTTTCCGTCTGTCCTCGTCCTTTTTCATCAGGTCCCACTTATTCAGTGCCAGTACAATTCCCTTACCTTTATCCAGTGCATAACCACAAATACGCGCATCCTGTTCCGAAATTTCCCGGTCCGCATCCAGTAGAATGGTGGCCACATGGCAGCGGTCGATGCTCCTAAGGGCTTTTATGACAGAAAATTTTTCAATTTTTTCCCTGACCTTCGACTTTTTTCGGATTCCAGCCGTGTCTATCAGGACATATTTTCTCCCACGCAGGGTGAATTCCGTGTCAATCGAATCCCTGGTTGTCCCTGGTAGTTCGCTTACGACCAGACGGTCATGCCCGAGTATCCGGTTGATGAGCGAGGATTTGCCGGCGTTTGGACGCCCAAGGACCGCGATCCTCGTATGGTCGGCATCCAGTAGTCCGGTGCTTGCATCCGGAAGATCCCTGGTTACCTCCGCCATCAAGGCCTTGAGACCATAGCCGTGGGCCGCCGAGACCGGCAGGACCGGATCAATTCCCAGGCCATAGAAATCTGCAAGAAGATGGTCGTGTTCAGGTCCGTCGATCTTGTTGACCGCAAGATAGACCTTTTTCCCCACCCTCCGAAGGAGGTTGGCCATTTCATCATCACCCGGCATGACGCCCTGCCTCCCATCCACCATGAAAAGCACCACGTCCGATTCCTCAACGGCCCTGAGAACCTGTTTCCTGACCATGCCCAGGAGAGGGTCCTGGCCGATGTCTTCAAATCCGCCTGTATCAACGAGGGTGAAGGGAACGCCATCGTAGGTGATGCTTGCGTAGAGACGGTCCCTTGTGATGCCGGGCGCGTTGTCCACCAGGGCCTTTCTGGACCTTGAGAGCCTGTTGAAAAGGGTAGACTTGCCCACATTGGGGCGTCCGACTATGGCGATTGTAGCATTCATAGTAGAAAAGAAATCAGATATCCCGGGTTCTTACTGGGGACTGGGCAGGTTTTCGCTTATGATGCGCGTAAATTCGGGCAACCTCATGGGCTTTTGCAGAAGGGCGAGGGCAAAGCCCTCTTTCAGGGTCTTTTGGGCCCTGCTGTCGGAGGTGTTTCCGGTCAGGACAAGAATACGCGCATCCTGATCGTAGGATTTGATCTGCCTGCTGGAATCATAGCCGTTCATAATGGGCATGTTCATGTCCATAATGACGAGATCCGGAGAGAATTCCTTGTATTTTTGAAGACCTTCCAAGCCGTCTGAAGCGCTGTGGACCACATAGGTTCCCTCGATCTCGAGCACCTCGCTCAACAGAGCTGTCAGCGAGGGTTCGTCATCCACAATGAGGATTCTTTTTCGACCCACCAGCGGTCCCCCGATGTTTACAGAAAACGATTAAAATCCATTGAAACGGTCACGCATACTCTTACTTTTTTGGGAACCTCTTGTCAACTCTTATTATCAATATATTGTATAATCTTGAGCTAGGGGCCTCCTATATTGTATTTTTTCAAGGAAATTGGCCATATAGGTGGCGTTCACTTCTGAAGGTCATAACTTTTTCACTTTATCGCTTGACTAACCATCGAAATCCGGATAATTTCATCTGCAATCTACAACCTTTTCATTTTGTTTCTGCTGAATTATTCAAATGGCTACCAAATATATCATTGTTACAGGCGGCGTACTCTCAGGTCTCGGTAAGGGAATCGCTGCGGCTTCCATCGGGCATCTCCTTTCCTCCAAGCTCAAGATCATCCCCATAAAGTGTGATGGCTATCTGAACGTAGACCCCGGAACCATGAATCCCTTCGAGCACGGCGAAGTTTTCGTCCTTGATGACGGCGGCGAAGTGGATATGGATTTCGGGCACTATGAGCGCTTCCTGGGTGTTACCTGCCGGTCAAAGTGGAACCTGACCATGGGAAAGGTTTTTGACATGGTCAGGAAGAAGGAACGGCGGGGGGATTACCTGGGCAAGACTGTGCAGTATATCCCCCACGTGACGGACGTTATCAAGAATCATATTTTTGAAGTGGCCCGGGAAGAGAAGGCCGACCTTGTTATTGTGGAGATCGGCGGAACTGTCGGGGACATTGAAAACGAACTCTTTCTGGAAACCATGCGTCAGATGAAGGAAGATGTGGGGCGGGAAAACGTCATCTATGTCCACCTGACCTATGTCCCTATTCCGTATGGAGTGAATGAACAGAAATCCAAACCGACCCAGCAGAGTGTGAACCTCCTCAAGCAAAGGGGTATATTCCCGGACATCATTATCGGGAGGTGCTCCGAATTTCTCACCAAAAAGATAAAGTCGAAGATTTCTTCCTTCTGTGATGTGGAGCCTGAGGCAGTGATTACCGGGTTGGACGTGGAGGATATCTACGAAATCCCCGTGATCTTCGAGCAGGAGAAATTGCCTGAAATCATTCACAAGAAGCTCAATATCTACAGCCCCCCAGACTTGAGAAAATGGAAAGAACTCATCAACAACCTCCGGAATCCCAAGAGAAGCATCACGGTGGGCATGTGCGGCAAATATACCGAGCTGGAAGATTCCTATGCCTCGATCATAGAGTCTTTTAACCACTGCTCGGCACATCTGGGATGCAGGATCGACGTCAAATGGGTGGAAACGACGGACCTTCAGGATACCTCGTTTATGGATGAGGTGGATGGCGTCATTGTTCCGGGCGGTTTCGGGTCACGTGGTACGGAGGGAAAAATCGAGATCATCCGCCTTGCACGGGAACGGGATATCCCTTTTCTGGGACTCTGCCTTGGACTCCAACTGGCCGTCATCGAATTTTCCAGGAACGTCTGCGGGCTGGCCGGTGCGAACTCAACCGAGTTCAATCCAAAAACGGACCATCCCGTCATTGACGTGCTTCCGGAACAAAAAGGGGTCACCGAAAAGGGGGGGACCATGCGGCTGGGAGCCTATCCGGCCATCCTCAAGAAGGGAACCGAGGTTTACGAATTGTACGGGGTTCAGGAGGTTTCTGAACGGCACCGCCATCGTTTCGAGGTCAACCCCGAGTATCATAAAATCATTGGTGAACAGGGAATGGTTTTCTGCGGCACGTCTGAAGATGGCCGCCTGGTGGAATTCATCGAATTGCCCGATCTGAAGTTTTTCGTGGCCACCCAGGCCCACCCTGAACTGAAGTCGAGGATGCGAAAACCGGCGCCGCTCTTCTATGGATTCATAAAGACATGCCTATCTTAGGCCGGACAAAATGCCGGACCATGGTGAAGAAATTCCATGGACTTGCCCCTGCCGCGGTTACAGCTTCCACTGTATGACGAGATATCGGATAATATTTTGTGGCATCCAGGGTGATGAAAGCGCGTTTGAACAGCGTCTCATCAGATTGGGTGTGTCGAGGGAAGCGTTGCAGCCCATGGTTGAAAAGGCGCCCCTTGAGGTGAAACGCGGATTGACCCAGCCCGAGGCCGACTTCTACGCCCGAAAATTACAGGAGGCAGGGGGTCTCGTGTCCATTCAGGAATACAAGGTCCATGAACAGCGTGATGGTGGCAGGAAGACCATGGCCGTGGCGTCATTTGATCATTTTACCCTTTGCCCTGAATGCGGGCTCAAGCAGACGAAGGGCTTCTTTTGTGTCCGTTGCGGCTTCCAATTGAGGGGGAGGGCCTAACCCGCATTTCTCACGACCAATCTACTGTGACGTTGGATAGCCCCATGTCTTCTGCGTTGCACTCGAAAAATGCCCTCGACGTACTATCAAGTACGCCTGTGGCCATTTTTCTTTGCGCGCCTTGTATCCACGGAACTCTCCAACGTCTCGCTACGAAGGCCCGTGAGAAATGCGGGCAGAGGGCTGGATTCAGAACGTGTCAAGGATTGTTGATCTGGAAGAAGGCAGGTTGTTCATTGCCGCGAAAAAGGGCTACCGAAACTGGGTAAGTCACTTCGGGGAAGATTTCCAGGTGGACACCAAACTGTCCCAGGTTTCCACGGCCACCCTTTCCTATCTGGCCCAGGGCAAGGACAAAGGGACCTTCTATCTCTACGACCTGATAATGAATCTTGAGAAACTTGGCTCCGGCTTCGAATTCAATGAAGTTGATGCCAGGAACAAGATGAAAGTCATTGACCGCTATCTCTTTCTCCTGGACCGGATTCGATTTGAGTGTATGAAGCGCATGGGGTGGATCGATGACTATCCAGGCGAAGCGTCGACCATTGTAGAGCTGGTCACGCGATTTGATGAACTGGCGCCGGGCATGCAGGCAAAGACCCCCACCCTCAGCCGGTCACACGCCGGCTACGGAGAATTCGAAAAACTGAACGCCTTCGATCGCGAGGCCTATGTCCGAAGGCTCATCCCCAAGATCCTGCAGGAAATAAAAGACTAATCCGTCACCTTGAAGACCTGATCGTTTTCCCGGACCCTCTCTTTGACCTTGATGCCGATGAGGTCCCCAACCTTTGCCTCTTCCAGGGGTTGGTTGTCCATCTCCATGCTGCCGATCTCTTCGGTGAAATCGGTCGTATGCCCCTTGTAGCGGAGCAGGTCACCTACCTTGATGGATCCGTTCGTGACTTCAATGGCGGCCACACCGGGTTTCGAAAAAAACTTGATCACCAGGGCTACTTGTTCCTCAGGCATGACAGCACCTCCTCACTAAAGACGACAGTAACCAAAATTAACTTATTGTCTATCATCTTCCGGCCTAAGTGTCAAGGAATCTGTCTGCCAAAATCTTATTGAACCCTTTCAGGCTTTCGATTAAGATCACAATATGGAAGCGTACAAGAAACGGCTGGCACACATCCTTGCCGACACTGGAGCCCTTTTTTTTCATCGGGAACTGGTGTTGAAAGATGGAAGACCGACACCCTATTTTGTGAACATGGCCATGTTCAAGACCGGTCGCCTGAGCCTGGAACTGGGCTCATTTTTTGCAGATATGATGGTTTCAAAGGGGTTGGTTGAAGAAACGGATATCATCATGGGCCCTTCCTACAAGGGGAGCGCCATTGCCCTTTCCACCGCCATTGCCCTCTGGAAAAATCACGGGCGCGACATGCTCTTTGAGTATGACCGAAAAGAGGCCAAGACCCACGGTGAAGGAAGCGTTTCGGGAAGCCTTTTTGTAAACGGGGCCTTTTTTGACGGTTGCCGTATCTTCATTGTGGATGACGTGGCCACTTCCATGGGAACAAAATACGATCTCTTGGAAAAAATCAGGACCCATGCCCGGAATGCAAGAAACCATTACCATGTTACAGGGATTGGGATCGGAATCGACAGAGAGCAGACCACTGCAAACTACGATGAAAGCGGAAGGGTGGTCCCGGGGAAAAGGGGAAAAGATGCCATCGGGGATTTTGTTGAAAGGAGCGGTGTTCCTGTCTATGCGGTGGCCGGAATCCGGGAAATAGTGGAGTTCCTTTACAGGGAAGAAGTGCCTCTTCTCGTAAACGGGGAGAAAAGGCCCATGGGTGGAGAGGTCAAGGCCGACTTCGACGCCTACCTTGAGGTGTACGGGGCCTCCCGATGAATGACCGCCTTTCACATGATGTGAGACCATGCCAAGTCTGAATCATACTGCAGAGACGATAAAGAAGATCCTTCTTCAAAGAGAAGCACGAAGGATTCGCGCCGGGGGGAATTCCTTGCGCCATGCGGGCGTGCTTCTCCCCCTACTGGAGAGTGAAGGAAAACTGCTTGTTCTTCTCACCAAGCGAACAAACCATGTGGAGCACCACAAGGGACAGATTTCTTTTCCAGGGGGCGCCGTTGATAAGGAGGACGGGTCCTACCAGGAAACAGCCCTGCGGGAAACCCGGGAAGAAATAGGCCTTCCGGAAGAATTCATCGACATCCTGGGACCCCTCGATGACACCTTGACACTTGTTTCCAGTTTCCTCATACATCCCTACGTGGGTTTTGTGAGATCGGGATGCGCCTATTCGGTTAATCCTTCAGAGGTGGAAAGGGTGTTGGAAGTTCCCCTGTCTGTGTTTCACCCCCGATACGCGAGCATGAAGAACTATACCTTTGAGCACGAAGGACAATTGTTTCAGGCGCCGGGGTACGAGTATGCGGGAAATGTGATCTGGGGTGCCACCGCCAGGATCATGGATAACTTCATGCAAATCCTGGGAGACAAAATACCCTTGCCTCCCCCCAAGAAATAGGATATAGGTTTACTGATCGGGACGTGGCTCAGCCTGGTAGAGCACCGCGTTCGGGACGCGGGAGTCGCTGG
>CAYOIU010000231.1:0-6737 GCA_964404085.1 uncultured Desulfobacteraceae bacterium
CCTCAAGTACTATGAGAGGTTGGTCTCCCAGCATCCTGATGACCCCCGGCTCGCTGAAGTTCGGTACCGGGTTCTCGATATCCTTTACACCATTGGACAATATGCAGATTCGCGCGATCGGGCCTTGCAGTGGATCAAGACCTACCGGGGGCATACCCTGGAGGCGAAGATCCTTCATATACTCGGTCTTGATAACCTGATTCTGGGCAACCGGGACCAGGCCTTTTACTGGTGGGTTCAGGCGAAGAAAATAAGTCGGGATGATGTCCCCCTGCAGTCGGAACTCCGGAAAAGACTGGATGAACTGATTGCCGGCGCCGATCTGGAACTCCTCGAGCGTTTTGCGGTTTATGCGGAACAGACTGATCTGGTACCTCGAATCCAATACAGACTGGCATCCCTCTATCTGAGCATGGACGACCTTCAAAGTGCCAGAAAAGCGGCCATGGCCCTGGTCAGAGCCACACCCGAACAGAAATGGGTCACTCTTGGAAAAACCATTCTGGACCGGATCACGGCAGAGCTTTCAGTCAAAAAACGGGTTTTTGGCTGCTTACTCCCGCTGAGCGGCCCCTTTGCCATATACGGACAGGAAGTCCTTAACGGTATTGAACTGGGGCTGGGTTTGTTCAGTGAAGCCGGCGCGGAAGATCCGGGCATCGTTCTCCTCATCAAGGATACACAGGGGAAATCGGAAGTCGCATCAGCCCAGGTGGCTGAACTTGTTGAAAAAGAACACGCCATGGGTATTATCGGACCCCTTTCAAGCAAGGCGTCACTGGCATCGGCCCGAAAGGCGGAGGAACTGGGTGTTCCCATTATTACCATGACGCAGAGCGAGAAAATCACCCGGGAAGGTGAGATGGTTTTCCGAAATTTTCTCGTGCCCTCCCAGGAGATCAAGACCATCCTCAATGCAGCCGTGAAACAACTGGGCCTGAAACGTTTCGCCATTCTCTATCCGGATAACCCCTACGGCCGCTTTTTCATGAACCGCTTCTGGGACGGACTGGAAGAGGCAGGAGGAAGCGTGACAGCCGTTGAGTCTTATGGCCCGGATCGGACGGATTTCGGAGATCCCATCAGGAAAATGACGGGTCTCTATTATCCCAGGCCTCCATCCGTCGTGAAAAAGCTGCGGGAGATGCGGACCCCCTTTGAAGAAGAAACCGAGCTGGAACCTGAAAAACCCCAACCCATTATCGATTTCGACGCGGTTTTCATCCCGGATAGCTATCAGAAAATTATCATGATTGCGCCACAATTGATGTACCATGATGTGACCGATGTCCGCCTGGTCGGGACATCCCTCTGGCAATCCCCCAAGTTGGTTGAAATGGCTGCCAAATATGTTCAGGAGGCTGTCTTCACATCAGGCTTTTTTGGAAAGAGCAAGGACCCCGTTACGAGAGAGTTTGTTAAACGCTATGAAGAAGGCTTTGAGTCCGCGCCGGGCATCCTTGCGGCCACGGGTTATGATACCATTCGGTTCCTTAAGAACCTCATGACGCGCAGTGAGATCCAGACAAGAAAGGACCTTCAAAGGGCTATACCGGAGATGCAGCCCTTCAAGGGCGTGACGGGAGAGATCACATTCGACGCCCAGGGAGAGGTCATGAAGGTCCCGCTGGTCCTGACGATTTCAGGAAGGCATATGACGGTTCTCCAAACGATGCCGGGAGATGGTAACCTCTGATTAGATATCAGGTTTCAGCTCCTTCCTCGTTTTTATTATCTTCGGTTTTTTCCGGTTCTTTTTTCCGAGCTATCCTGGCGACGATAATTCCGATTTCATAGAGAATAAGCAGGGGCCCTGCCATCATGCACTGGGTGATCACGTCGGGTGGCGTCAGGATTGCGGCCACAACAAAAGTAAGTAAAATGGCGTATTTACGCTTCTTCTTCAGGAATTCCGGAGTGATAACACCCATTTTGGCCAGGAAAAAGACCACAACCGGCAACTCGAAAACAACGCCGAATGCAAACAGCAGCTTAATAGAAAAGGAAAAATATTGTTTGACCGATGGGAGGGCCTTGACGTACTCGTTGGAAAAGCCGATGAAGAATTTGAAACCGAACGGGAAGACCACAAAATAGCCGAAAAGTGCCCCCCCCACGAACAAAATGGTGGAAAAGATCACAAAGGGAAATATGTATTTCTTTTCGCGCTGGTAAAGCCCGGGGGCGATAAACAGCCACAACTGATAAAAGATGAAAGGGGCTGACAGAAGCACGCCGGCGATGAGGGACACTTTGAGATAGGTTATGAACATCTCGGGAAGGTTCGTGAAGATGAGCCTGTCTCCTTCCGGCAAGACGGATTTAAGGGGCAAAATCAGCAACTGGAAAAGCTTTTCAGAAAAGATATAACAGACCACAAAGCCGGCTCCCACCCCTATGGAGATGGAAACTAGCCGCTTTCGCAATTCCTCAAGATGACTTAAGAAGGGCTGTTTTTCCTCGTCATTCATTCTCGTTTTTCTCCGTCTCTGCGGTTGGTGGGCCGTTACCCTCTCGGTCACCTTGTTCGGGCTCTTTGACCTTTTCGTAATCCTCGATCATTTCATCAAAATCCGCGTATTTGGACCCGTCCGCCTCCGTAGATGAGCCGTTGACGTCCTCATCGGGACTTTCAAGATCGCTTTCAGACTCCACCAGTCCTTCCCTTTTTTCCGTCGACAGGTCACCATCCATCCTGATGGATGCTTCAAGGCCGCTTACGGAATCCACCAGATCATCCTTGACCTGCCTGAGGTCGTCGTCCACGTCCAGGCTTTCCTTGATCTCCTGTGTCGCCTTTTTGAACTCGGCCATTCCTTTACCGAGCGCCTTTGCCAGGTCCGGGAGTTTGCTCGGCCCGATGACGATGAGGGCGATGACCAGGATGATGATAAGCTCCGGCATGCCGATACCAAACATAGATGCCTCCTGTAAATCTATAGCATTTGAAATGCAGTGCAGGACCTATAGGTAGGTCCAGGGAAAATCCGCTATTTGTCACAGTGTCAATATGAGGGCGACCTCATCACAATTGGGAAATTTGGTGCACTTGAGGCAGTCCGCCCATATCTTTTGAGGGAGGTGAGATTTGCTCACCTCTTGAAATCCGAATTTCATAAAAAAATTGGGAATGTATGTCAAAACAAAGACCTTTTTAACTCCAAAAATTCGCGCCTCCTGAAGGCAGGATTCAACGAGTTTTGAACCCAGTCCTTTTCCCTGAAAATCCTCGCGAATCGCCAGGGACTTTATTTCGGCCAGGTCTTCCCAACAGATTCCCAGTCCGCAAACCCCCTGGAGTACAGAGATCTCGTCATTCCCTTCAATCACCAGGTAGTCCCTGATGTGAACATAAAGCTCACTCAAAGGCCTGGGCAGCAGCAATCCCTTATCGGCATAGTGATTGAGGAGTGTCCGAATTTCATCGATATCAGGAATGGTTGCCTTTCGCAGTGTCATGGTCGTCTGTCACACTCGCTTTTATTTAGTCGTTTAAAACCCCGCCCTCTGGGCGGGGTCAGAGTCATTTGGCTCTGCCTTAAAAATGCTTTTGAAATCGCGGTGGCGAAGCCATGAATCGGGCGTAAGGCCCCGGCCTCTGGCCGGGGATAGTCCGATTCAAGCGATTTCTTTACTTATCGATTCTGATCGGGAACCCCTTCAGTTTCAGGGCATTATAGATCTTTTCAGCATACTGTCCGGCTTCTCCGGTTGTTATGAAGCGCCCGCTTCGAATACGGTAGCGTGACTTGCCTTTTACACGGACTTTGTAGTAGTAGGCCTGAAAACCCTTGTCGGAGAGTTTCTTGATCAAGACCTTCGCTTTGTCACTGCTTTCAAGAGAAGCCACCTGTATCGTGAACCTGTAGGCGGATGCCGAAGGACCCTGCTTCGGAGATGAGGGTCGGATCACCGTAGCCTTTTTGTTGATGGTCTTCGGTTTTGGGTCCATTCGTTTTTCTTCCGTTGATGGGCCCCTTCTGGCAACCTCTTTTTTCTTGATGGACAGGTTTTCATAAAAGGCAAGTTTCGGATCTTCGAAGTCCCTCTTTGCAGGTTTCGGTTCAGGCGCCTTTTTGTACAACAGCATTCCTTGAAGCTTGGCAATCTGGGCCTTGAGTTCTGAGATGCCCTTCACGCCGTCGGGGAGGAATCCGCGGCCTACGAATATTCCCAGGACAAATATCCAAGCAAGAAGGAAGAAAAGGCAGAGTCCCCAGAAAAAGGATGCCCTGGCCGTCAGGGTGAGGGTACGCGGTTTATTGGGCCTCAGTGATTTCTTGCGTGTTTTTGCCATTATTCTCGATTAAAAAACCAAGCTGATGTCCAGCCTGATCAACGGTTTCGCAGTTATACTTCACATTTTCTGAGGGGCGTCAATCCCCAGCAGGTCCAGGCCTGTGGCGATGATCTGTTTAACACCCAGGGCAAGATAAAGCCTCGCTTCACTGAGGGCCATATTTTCCGTCACAATCCGATGCTTCGGAAACTTTGTCCCCAGGTTGAAATAGCGGTGAAAAAGCGCAGCCAAATTCGTCAGAAAGTAAGTCAAACGATGGGGTTCCAGACTCCTGCAAATATCCTCGATCAGAATGGGGAATTCCGCCATCGTTCTTATGAGGGAGATCTCCTCATCCAGTACGAGGCCCGTAAGGGAGGGGGGGGATTGCCCTGACAAGTCTACGCCTTCCTCTTTGGCCTTCCTGAAAATACTGCAGATCCTTGCGTGGGCGTACTGCACATAGTAGACAGGGTTGTCGCTGTCCTGCTTTTTTACCAGATCGATGTCAAAATCGAGCGGAGAATCGTGGTGCTTGGAAAGAAACACAAAGCGCGCCGCGTCGATCCCAACTTCTTCCACCAACTCCTTCAGTGTGACATAAGATCCGGAGCGCTTGGACATCTTGATTTCCTGACCGCCCTTCCACAGTTTAACCAGTTGAATCAGCATAACGGAAAGCCAGTTTCCGGAAATGTTGCTGGCCTCGAGGCCGGCCTTCATCCTGGGAATATATCCGTGATGATCAGCCCCCCAGAGGTTGATGGCCTTGGAAAAACCCCGTTCTTTCTTATCAATATGGTAGGAGATATCTGATGCAAAATAGGTGAGTTCACCATCACTTTTCTTAAGTACCCGGTCCTTGTCGTCTCCATAGGGCAGGGTCTTGATCCAGAGTGCACCGTCTTTCGAGTATAGATGCCCGTTTTTCCGGAGCTCATCGAGTGTTTTTTCAATTTTTCCCGACGTAAAAAGGCCTTGTTCACTGTACCAGACGTCAAACGGGACTCTGAAAAGCTCCAGGTCCTGTTTGAGTTCTCTGAGCATCATTTCCTTACCCAGACGGGCGCACGTGGAAATACCCTCTTCTTCTTCCAGCTTTGACAGGTCTGTCTGTTGAGAGATGGACCGGGCAAGCTCAAAAACATAGTCACCCTTGTAACCCGACTCGGGAAACGGATAGCCGGGATCCTTCATCTGTTTCCATCTAGTGAAAATGGATTCTCCAAGCAACCTGATCTGCCGGCCCGCGTCGTTGATGTAGAATTCACTGGCAACCTCGTACCCGCAAAAGGAAAAAATACGACACAAGCTATTGCCCAGTGCGGCACCCCTGCCGTGCCCAAGGTGAAGCGGACCGGTCGGATTGGCGCTGACAAATTCCACAATGACCCTGCTCCCATTTCCAAGAAGGCTTCGGCCGTATCTCTCGCCAAGGGTAACGATATCCCTGAGTTCCCGGTACCATTGCTCGTGTTTGAGAACAAAATTCATAAACCCCGGCCCGGCGATATCCACGCTCTCAAAAAAATCCTTGTCATCCAGCAATTGAGCCTTCAGAACCGATGCTATTTCCCTAGGATTTTTCCCCTGGCTTGCACGCAGTGTCATGGGCAGATTGGTGGCAAAGTGCCCGTGTTTGGCGTTTTTCGGCACTTCGATGACATAGTCCGGGACGGGGGTCTGTTTCAACTGGCCTTTTTCTATAGATTTTTGCAGTGTCACTGCGAGTATTTGCTGCAATTTTTTCTTCATGGGCAACGTCTTTTCTCAATGGCTTTGATCAAAACAATCCGAGTAGGCTATCTGATCTTCGCCCTGATATCAAGCCAATTGTGACGAAAACTACAATCGGTTGACACTCCCTGTTCGGGCGCTCTATGATGCTGAAAAGAAAAAGGGAAGAGAGCGTATCGTTTCACGGCCCTCAATTCCAATGATCATAAAGTGGAACGGTGGAAGGATCTTCACTATGAAATTGACGCTTTGCATACTGGGACTCCTGCTGATCATAGAGGGCTTACCCTATTTCGCTTGTCCGGACCAAATGAAAAAATGGATGTCTCTGGTCATGGAAGTCCCGAGCAGGCGCCTGAGACCCATAGGCCTTTTGGCCATGTGCCTCGGACTTTTACTTGCCTACATATCCAAAACATAAAATCATTTGACTTTATTCCGGAAGTTGTTTAACGTCCTCTGCTTGAGTGATTTTTTCGAATGTTTCGATTAGAAGACTATGACTATGCACTGCCGGCTGAACGTATTGCCCAAGTGCCGGCGCATCAACGTGACCATTCCCGCCTGCTTTTGTTGGATCGACCGACAAAGGCCATAAAAGATTATCATTTTTATGATCTCCCGGATCTTTTGCTGCCAGGAGATATACTGGTGGTCAATGATACCCGGGTGGTTCCCGCGAGACTCTTTGGTCGCAAGGAAGGCGGCGGTCGCATAGAGG
>CAYOIU010000232.1:0-6727 GCA_964404085.1 uncultured Desulfobacteraceae bacterium
TCGCCGGCTTCATCTCGCCGGAGCCTTATTTACCGCTCCATTTTGAAACTGGCTCCATTGTCCTCTATTTTTTCTTTTTCCTGAAACCCGAGACCACCCAGAAGACTCCCCAGGCAAGGGCCACCGGACCCACTGCCACGTAAAGAAAGGCGGGCCAGTGGCTGTTCCAGGGCTTAAGGTAAAGTGCGAGGAATGTGGGCCAAAGGAAAGACGCCACGAGGGCCAATCGTATCCATCCGGAAAGCGTGAAGGAATGAACCGGGGAGTGCAGTTCCTTCTCCTGTTTCCCGGCCAGCAGTCTGGGAAGCATGAAAATAGCCAGGGCAATCATCACGATCAAAAGGATTTCCATCAAGCCGGACATCTGTTCTCTCCCTGACTGAAAAGAATAGGGTTGATTCGCCCACAGTCATGTGGTGTCCTATCAGAAAAGCGTTGCAGAAGCAATACCTCGGGATGATTTTGCGAAATGCATTTGAGGCTTGGTATGATCTCACAGGCGGGGTAGGGAATGCCTTTGCAGGATAGATGAGTTTCCCGTTTTTGCTGGAACGACAAGGAGTTGTTTTGTCTCGTCATTTCCGTGGAAACCCATGACACATGCCCCTGAATATTGAGCTATTGCCAAAAACTGCATGTCTTCTGCACAATCTGACCAAACTCATTTCCAGAGTCACACCCATCACTTCCTAAGTAAGGAACCTTAGTTTACATGAAGGGATCTCAAGCGAGGAAAACATGGGTCGGGTTTCTATTGGCGGGTCTGACGAGCCTTTCCTTCAGCGTTGCGCCCCCAATTACCAAAGGAGTGATCAACCTAGGTGTGGATCCCACCTACCTCCTGTTTATCCGCTACGGCTCGTCCCCGCCATGAATCCGTGCTCACATGGGAATTCTGAACCGCGTCCTTGTCTATCCCATGCTTGCTCCTTCTCAGCGTTTTTGCCGGGGATCGCCTGTTCAGAATGCTCCATCTCCTATGAGAAAAATCAGAGCTACATCATGTCTTTGTCGCTACTCTCTATTGCGCGATCAATTTCGGCTTTCAACTGGGGAGGCAGGCCGGGAATATCCACATTCAGGAAACCCCGCACAATGGTGGAAGTGGCTTCATCCTCACTCAGGCCCCTGGACATGAGATAGGCTATTTCTTCCTGTGCTATCTTTCCCACCGCCGCCTCATGCGACATTTCCACCCCTTCCACGTGACCTTCAAGTTCAGGGATAGCATGGATGATTCCGCCGTTCAGGATAAGGCCCTTACACTCAAGATGAGCTTTAATGCCGGGGACTTCGCCAATCAATTCACCACGGGCAATGATTTTTCCGCCATTGCTGATCGTTCTCGATACGATTTCTGCCTTGGTTCCTGGTTTTTTCAGGAAGATTCTTCCGCCGATGTCATGCTCAGATCCGGGATTTCCCACAATGATACTATAGTAACGTGCCACCCCGTTGTCTCCGGTCAGATATGTAGTGGGGTACATCTGAACTGACTTCACCGGCTTCATACAAATATAGTTATTCAGAAACACTCCTCCCTCATCCACTCTTGCTGCCGACCTCGATCGCACAAGGACATTTTCCGCCCAGTTATGAACCATAGTAAAGCTTAACGTTGCATTTTTCTTTACATAAAATTCGGAGACGCCGATGTGCAATCCCCTCTTGAGATGAGGAGCAGTTGTGCACCCATTTATGATATGAAGTTCCGAATCTTCCTCAGCCACAATGATGTTATGAACATTTTGCTGAATCCCGTCCTTTTCCATATAGAGACAGGCCTGAACAGGATAGATGCTCTTGGTACCGGGCAGGGCCCGGATAACGTACCCGTTCTGGAGCTCTAGTTCCGCGGCAGCCGTATATTTGTCAGTACCGGGTGAAAGCAGCTTCCAGTAGTATTCTTCTATCCAATCATATTGCTCCAGTGCTTTTGTGATAGGAATAACCTCAATGCCATCCTGCTTTGTCCAACATCGGACAACTGTGGTATCTTTTTGGAAAAAAGTGCCTCCTCGCTTTTCTTCAGAGGTATCGATTCCCGCCTTGGCAAGCTGTTCCTGCTCTGCCTTAGATAGGGCATGGAGATCTTCCTCTTCAACATATCCATGTTGCACCAGTGCCTTTTCAAACTCACCTAGATTTATGTCTGTGCCTAAAGCCGCCTTTTTGTCTTTCATTTTCTCCGCTATCTTTCTTGATGAGTCTCTCGAATACATCTGACACACTCCTTATATCCTGATTCTCCGACACAACTGAGGATCTCACGTGGATTGCTTACGCAGCTGAGCTTCCCATCGAACAGCACCTGCCCCTTGTCAGCCGCCACATAATCCAAAATGTAGCCCGTATGGGTAATGATGAGCCCCATTCTTGTCCGCTCCAGCTTTTTCTGCATCTTGGATTTGATTTGCTCCTCTCCATCTCCATTATTTTTTTGGAGCAACGAAGCGATGGTGTTCCCCACAAGGGCAATATTTTCCATGTCTACACCGGATTCAGGTTCGTCAAACATCATGAAATCAGCATCCTGAGCAAGTAATTGAAGCAATTCCGACCTCTTGATTTCTCCTCCGGAAAAGCCGCTGTTGATATCCCGATCCAGGTAGTCGATGAAATTCATTCTGGCTGCCAATCCCTCCACATCAACATCCTCTCCCCCGCAAATCTTCACCATCTGAAGTGTTTTCAGCCCGTTTATGGTGGGAGGTCGCTGATACGATATCCCGATTCCAAGTCTTGCCCGTTCGTCTATGGGCATGTGCGTGATATCGACGCCTCTAAATGAAATTTTGCCTTTCACAACCCGGTAATTCGGATATCCCATAATGGTCATCAGCAGAGAGGTCTTTCCCGAACCATTCGGACCAAAAAGGATATGGGTCTCACCCGGATGAATTTCTAGGTCAATCCCTTCAAGAATGACTTTATCATCAATGGCAACGTGTAACCCTTCTATCAACAACATTTCAAGTGCTCTCCTTCCTCTTGGCTTTTGATTCCGTGAGAAACAATGATGGGCGAACCTTTCATATACGACTGAGAAGTATAGTCCATCTTCCATCGAAATGGAATAGGTTAAAGGGCTGTGTCGGGAATGGTGGAAACTCTTCGTATTATAGACGGGAGCAGTTTAGTTCGGGATCCAGTTACCGCCAGCGAATAATTTTCGCCCTCTTCAACCTGTAGTAAGGCCTTTACAATGAATAGCGCCATAATCAGCCCTGGTCCACCATCAAGGTATCTTTTTTGTTGACAAGCCAAAAAAAATAATGGTAGTTGGTATACCAACAATTGGAATACCTAAAATCTAAGTGAGTGCACTATGGTCTTTGATCTCAAAAAGATAGAAACTCCGGCTAGCCTAAGTGAAATAGCCTATGAAACCATTAAAGAGAACCTTCTGAAAATGGATCTATCCACCGTGGAGAGTGAGGAGTGCATAGATGAAAGAGGTCTTGCCGAGAAACTGGGGATCAGTCGGACACCTTTGCGAGAGGCTATTAGCCGCTTGGTGATCGAAGGTTTTTTAAAGGTTGTACCACGCAGAGGCATATTTGTGGTCAAGAAATCCAAGGCCGAGATCGTGGAAATTTTGTTGGTCCGATCAGTATTGGAGGGACTGGCTGCGCGGTTGAGCGCGATAAATGTTTCAGAGGACGACATATTGAGAATGAAACAGATTTTCCTGCCGTTTGATGCATCAAATATCAAAAGACAATTTTTGAAATATTCGAACGCCAATATCAAATTCCATGAGCTGGTTCTCCGACTCAGTGGTTGTAAGGCTTTGATTGAATCGGCAGGAAATATTTTCGACCACATGCGCTGGATTCGTTTTCAGACTGTCGTGTTTGAACAGAGATTGATCAATAGTCATAGGGAGCATTTAGAGATAATTGAGGCCTTGGAGAAGAAAGCACAAGAGTTGGCTGAAAAACGGATGAGGGCCCATATCGAGTCATTGGCACGATATGTAGAGATGGATAAAAATGTAAAGGGCTCAGAGTTGTCCGGGGAGCTATTGAAGGAAGGGTAAGAAGTCCGCGCAGGGACTTTTTCCCCACGAAATCTGAAAAGTACAATTCTAGGATTTTTTATGAATTAACGGGGTGTGATGTTGATTCATGTGCTCGTCCATGGGCGGGATAATGATTTTTTGTAAAGGTAGGAACTGCTAACCCATTAATATTTGGAGGCCGAGAAGGATGGATGAAAAACGTATTTCTAGAGAAGATTTTGTTGTAGCCCCATGTACCGAGGCCTGTCCTGCGGGAGTTGATGTGCCTCGATATATCCGTTGTATCAAGGAACGCAGATTCGACGAAGCTCTTGCTGTTATGCGTGAAAGAATCCCTTTTCCGGCAGTGTGCGGATATGCATGCTATAGCCCCTGTGAAGCCCATTGTGGAAATAGACAATTTGGCGAGCCTATTTCCATAAGGGCACTTCATCGAGTCGCTTACGAAAAGGGGGGTGAACGTTGGCGAAAGAACTTGAATATTGCACCGGAAACGGGGAAGCGTGTCGCCATTGTAGGATCCGGCCCGAGTGGCCTCACAGCTGCCTACTACTTGGCAACCCTGGGACATAAGGTGACTGTGTTTGAAGCACAGGATTGGCTCGGAGGAATGATGCGCATGGGGATTCCGGAATATCGTCTCTCAAGGGAGGCGCTTGATAAAGAGATTAACTACATCAAAGACATAGGCGTCGAGATGAAAACAGGGCACCGGGTAGACTCTGTGGATCAGCTTTTCGAGGAAGGTTATGACGCCGCTTATATCGCGCTGGGAGCACAAAAGGGTGCGAGACTGGGAATCCCGGGAGATGATGTTCCGGCGGTCATGGATGGTATTTCATTTCTCCGGCAGGTCAACGAAGGCAAAACCGTGGAAATCGGCAACCGGGTCGCGGTTATAGGAGGAGGGAATTCAGCCATAGATACCGCGCGCAGTGCTGTGCGTCTGGGCGCAAAAGATGTCACTGTATTTTATCGCCGCACCAAGGCCGAAATGACCGCATATGAAGAGGAAGTGGAGGCTGCCACCTGTGAGGGGGTAAAGATCGAGTTCCTCACAGCTCCCGTTCAGGTTGCACAGGAGGGGGGGCGACTGGCAGTAAGATTGACGCGTATGGAACTCGGGAAACCGGATGCGAGTGGTCGACCGAGACCTATTCCGGTCGAGGGGAGCGAATTCAAGGAGGAGTTTGAAACAGTGATAGCTGCAGTGGGACAGGTGGCGGATATTGATGATTCTATGGGATTGCCTTTATCAGAGAAAAGTCTTGTTCAGGTGGATCACGATACCCTCGTGATGGACAAGCCGGGTGTCTTTGCGGGCGGTGATATTGTGAGCGGACCGGCTTCCATCATTGATGCAATTGCCCAAGGCCGCAAAGGGGCTTCCTTCATAGACAGATATCTCGGGGGAAAGGGAATGATAGACCAGGACCTGGCAAGTCCCGAAACGGAAGTCTTGTTATCGGAATTTGAAAGAGTTGAAAAACCGCGGGCGCAGATGCGTACTTTGAATCTCGAAAAGAGCCTGAGCTGTTTTGAGCAGGTTGAGAGGGGATTGGATGAAGAGCAGGCTATCGAAGAGGCATCGCGCTGTTTGAATTGTGATGCCAGGCAGTTCGAGGTTACGGTATATCGTGACAATTGTAAGGAGTGTGGATATTGCATCGAAGTTTGTGGGCTCAATATTTTTATTCCAAGTGATCACTTCAACCAAAAAGGTTACAAACCTGTGATGACGAATAATGAAACCAGGTGTGTGGGTTGTTTGAAGTGTTTCTTTGCCTGTCCTGACTATGCAATCGATGTGAAAAGCGTGAGACCGTAAAATAGAGGAGGGATATGATATGAAAAGATATTTGGAAACTGGGAACTTCGCTATTGCCCAAGCGGCCGCTATTGCCGGATGCCGGCTTTATGCAGGGTATCCGATTACACCGGCCACGGAAATAGCAGAAGAGATGTCAAAGATAATGCCTGAAGTGGGGGGATACTATATGCAGGCGGCGGATGAATGCGGCGCCTTGCACATGTGTATTGGCGGCGCTCTTGGCGGCCTGAAAGCCATGACTGCTACTTCTGGCCCCGGATATATCCTTTATGCTGATCCATATGGCTGGGCCATGGGAAGCGAGATACCCCTGGTGGTGGTTAACTCCGGGAGAGTAGGGCCTGTAAGCGGAATTACCGGCTCGCCCGGGCAGGGCGAGTTTTACAATGTGCGGTATCCCACCCAGGGCGGAAATTATGAGACCATTGTTCTGGCACCGAACTGCGCTCAAGAGGCATTTGAATTGGTAGTCGAGGCATTCTATCTCTCTGAGAGGTTCAGGACACCGGTGACAATCCTGGCTGATCAGCTCATCACAGACGGAATGGAGGATATCAGTATCCCCGAGACTGAAGAGGAGATGAAGGAAATGGGTCTGAGATTTAAGGAAAGGGAAATCAACTACGGCCCTGAGTTTTATCCTGCCACAGATGAGATAGATATTCCTCCGGTGGTATTGGGACACAACACCGGTGCCCTTTGCTCGGATTGGACCCCGACCGAGGAAGGCTACGATACCGAGGAAATGGAAGCCGCCCACAAGCATGTCTACCGATTGATCTACAAAATCAGGAACCACAAAGACGTTTTTGCCCGCCATGAATCGCTCTTTATGGACGATAACCCGGATCTTGTTGTGGTTTCTTATGGAA
>CAYOIU010000233.1:0-6715 GCA_964404085.1 uncultured Desulfobacteraceae bacterium
TTTAGGGATTCCCTGGCAGACCCGACTTCTCCGTGACCGGTCAGCATGATGACCTGCACATCGGGAGCTATCTTCTTTATCTGGGCCAGGGCCTCGTGACCATCCATGCCCGGCATCTTGATATCCAGGATCACCACATCGTGGGGGGATTTTTCCAAAATCCCTATGGCCTCCTCGCCACTCTCCGCCACGCTTGTTTCATACCCCCTTCTGGAGAGTATCTTTGCAGTGGTTTTGCGGAACTGTTTTTCATCATCTACCATCAACACCTTTATCTTTTCCGGCATCATTGACCTCCTGGAAATTTATGACTTTTCCGTTTCTCTGATAATATCCCGCGGTGACCTTGACAATGAGCGCATCTGGGCCACGCGGATCTTTTCTTCCAACCTTTGTCGTTTTTCAAAGGCCTCTTCCGCCTTGCGGAGGAGTTCCTCGACATCGGTGGGCTTCATCAGGTAGTCCGTGGCCCCGGATTTGAGACCCTCCACGGCAGATTCCGCGGTGGCATGCCCGGTCAGCATGATCACCTCCACCATGGGGTATTGCCTCTTGATCTGCTTCAGGGTGGCAATGCCGTCCATGCCGGGCATCTTGACATCCAGGATCACCACATGGATGTTGTGTCCCCGCAGTATTTCCAGTGCTTCAGCGCCGCTTGTTGCCGTAAGGACATCGTAGCCCTTTCTTGCAAGCAATTTTTTTGTGGTGGAGAGAAATCGTTCTTCATCGTCCACCAGCATCATTTTCATCTTTTTCATCTGCTGCCTCCCATTGGGTTCAAGCGAACATTGAACATGGATTAATCCGCGGCCGGCAGGGTTATGGTAAAAGTCGTCCCGACCCCCTTTTCGCTGTCAACCTCTATGACCCCTCCCATGCTGTCTATGATTCCGTAACATACGGAAAGTCCCAGGCCTGTACCTTTGCCAACGGCCTTGGTGGTAAAAAACGGGCTGAAGATTCTCTTGAGATTCTCGGGGCTGATTCCGGAACCATTGTCTTTTACTCTGATCGCCACTTTTTCCCATTTTCGGGCGGCGCCGATGGCCAATTCGCCTCCCTCGGAGCCATGCCTTGAAACGACGGCATCGAAGGCATTATTGAGGAGATTGATGAGCACCTGTTGCAGCTGTCCCGGATCACCATTCACCCGGGGGGTGTCTTCAGAGACATCCTGTGTCACCTTGATACCGTGTACACTGGCCTTCTTTGAAATCATGGCCGTAACCTGGGGGATATAATCCCGGAGGTCTATGTCTTCAAAAACAGGTTCACTCTGTCTCCCGAACTTGAGAATCGACTGGGTAATCTTCGCGCAACGGTCTATCTGCAGACGTATCTGGCTGAGGGAGTCCTCAAGTTCCTCCAGGTCGTTGGATGGTTCAAGCCCACCGGCTTCCTTCAGGTCCGAAAAGATGGCTTCGATGAGCGCCTGTTCGGACCTTATGATCTGGAGGGGGTTGTTGATTTCATGGGCAAAGCCCGCGGCCATTTCACCCAGCTCTGCAAGGCGGCTCGCCCTGATTAACTGCTCGCTCAGGCTCTTTTTCTCCACATCCGCACGTATCATCCGGCTGACGATCCGTCCGGTAAGGAAAAAGGCGACCAATATAATGGCGGTGCCTCCAAGCAGGCTGACGAAGAGGACCAGGTATGTCGCCGTGTGGAGGACCTTGAAGGCATCTGATTTTTCCTGCCTGACGACCAGGAGCCAGTTCTTCTCCCTCAGCCATGTTGTGGCGTAGAGATGTTTTTCACCTCTCGAATCTTCCTGCATGAATGCCCTGGTACTGCTATGCGACCCGGGAAGTTCCAGGGCCGCCGGGTCTTTTGCCATCAGGTTGCCCCCGGAGCGACGTTGCGTCTGAAAAACCCTTTGGGCGTTGAGGAGATAGGCTTCCCCGGTTTTGCCGATGTGTACGCCTTCGACAATATCATTGAACATATACGTATCGATGGTAGCGCGAATAACCCAATTTCGCCCTCCTTCTTGTTTGCCGATCGCAATGACAAAATGGGGCAGACGGCGATAACCCAGGAAGACATCACTGATGTAGTACCCGCTTTTCATGACTTCCTTGAACCACTTCGCCTGCTTATAGATCTTGCCTACAAGTTTGTAAGGGCCATGGTATGCCACGTGGACGCCCGCGTCGTTGAAAACTCCCAGATCCATAAAGGTGTTCGACTTTTCTTGCAACCGCTCAAAAACAGTGTCGAGTTTCTTCGGGTCGGAGAGGTCTTCGAATGTGTATGAACGGAGGATGAATGCGAGATCGGCCTTTCGCTCTTTCAGAAAGGAATCGATCATGTGCCGGTGATCCTCGACAATGCGCACAATGGTGGAAGCGGTGCTGCTCTCAATGGAATGGGTAAAGAAATAGTAACTGATAAACAAGACGCTGATCAGCAAGGCAAGGGGAAGCCCGATCATGCAGGACAAGATAATTCTTTTCAGCACACCATAATGATCTCGCTCCATAGGACACACCTTTTTCCATCCGAGGAGTTGTAGCTGTTCGGCCTATTTTTCCTCATCTTTTTCCTGCTGGAAGACCCGCCCCGGGAATCTCATCAGTTCCTTGATTTTGGCGCTCCGGATCTTCTGGTCCTGGCCGTCTTTTTTTTCAAAGGCCTGCGCCAGTTTTGTGATGAGATCCTCCAGCTTGACGGGTTTTAACAGGTAATCAAAGGCCCCCAGCTTCATGCCCTCTATACTGCTTTCAACCGAGGCATGTCCCGTCAGCAAGATCACCTCGGTAAGGGGCGCAATTTTCTTCATTTCCCTCAGGGTCTCTATCCCGTCCATCCCCCCGGGCATCTTGATATCCAGCAGGACCACGTCAAACCTTTTCGCAGCCATCAATCCCAGGGCCTTTTCGCCGCTCAAGGATCCTGTGGCATCAATTCCTCTTTTGCCAAGGCGATTCACAATGGTCTCCAGGAAGTCCTCTTCATCGTCCACGATCAAGACTCTAAAATAGTGCATGGTGTCCTCCTTCATTGCGGCATAGGGCGCAAGGTCCGGGGCCAAAGGTATTTTCCTTAGACCTTGAGTCTTTCGCCTTTAGCCTCTGGCTCAATCATTTTTTTTCCGGAATTGCAATGGGAATTTGAACCGTGAACGTGCTCCCTTTCCCCTCCTGACTCCTAATACTGATGGCGCCGCCCATCTTTTCCACGATATTGTGCGTAACCCACAAACCAAGCCCGGTCCCCTTTCCGGTCTCCTTGGTGGTGAAAAAGGGGTCAAAGATCTTTTTCTGCTTTTCTTCAGGGATCCCTGGGCCGTTGTCGGATACTTCGATATGGATGTGGGGTCCCACCTGGCGGCTGTTTACCTCGATTATTCCATTTTTGCCGATTGCATCTATGGCATTGGATACGAGATTCATGAATACCTGCTGTAATTGCGACCCATCCGCGGCAATAATCGGCAGTTCCGGAGAAAACCGAGGCTTGATTGTAATGTCGTTGATCCTGGCGTAATTCTCCAAAAGATCTATTGTTTGTTTTATGATTGCATTGACGTCCACGTCTTCCAGGTGCGGCTCCATCTTGCGGACGAACCCGAGCATGCCGTGCACAACTTTTCTGGCCCGCTCCACATGTTCCTCTATTTTTTTTATAGACGTCCTGAATTCTTCTATGTTTTCACTTTGCTGCAGTTCTTCTTCGTTAAGGAGGTCTTCCATCCACCCGGTTTTCTGGATAATGACCTGCAAGGGATTGTTGATCTCATGGGCGATCCCTGCCGCCATTTTGCCCAGGGCCGCCAGCTTGTCCGATTGCATGAGCTGGGCGTTCAGTTCAGTGGCATTGAGGTCGGCTTTTTTTAGATGACCGACTGTCATGCGTGTCGTAAATACGGTCATCAGGATAATGGCCAGAATGCCGGAAAGGATAATGGCTATTTCCATATTCCTTGTCGAGAAGAGTCCGGTCATTTCCTCGGCAACACCCTGCCTGATTACCAGGAGCCATTTGCCATGATTTATCCAGCTCCCCGCGAAGAGTATTTGCTTTCCTTGACCACGCTTTTTTTCAACAATCGTCGTGCCACCTCCAAACGACCTTGGTTCCAGCTTGGATTTCGACAATATCTTGCCCGCAAAACGCGGCTGTGTCTGATATGCTCCATTTTTGCCAACAATAAATGCATCCCCTGTTCTTCCCACCTGCGCCGCCTTTAGGATCCCTTCAAAGACCCCTGAATCGATCGTGGCCCTTAAGATCCAGCTATTCTCGTTTTCCTGGCGGCGGACAGCAATAATGAAGTGGGGTAATTTGCGGTAGCCCATATAGACATCGCTGATGTATACCCCCTTGATCATGACTTCTCCAAACCAGGGCTGCTGGTAGTAATTCAATCCTTTGAGGTCATAGGGTCCGACATAGACCAGATGCTGCCCATTCCTATCAATGACTCCCAGGTCCACAAAGGCCCCGGCCCTGGAATTCATACTCTCAAATATGCGCGAGAGATTGGTTTCATCGATCATTTCGTTGAAATGGTGCGTATCGGCCATGGAACAAAGGATGGCGGTTCGTTCCTTCAGGAAGAGTTCCACGGCTTGTGCCAGGCTCCTTGAGCGGTAGGCTATCTGCTGGGTGATCTTGTCACCATACATGCGTGCAAACTGATAGTAGATTGTTGCTCCGAGCACAATCAGGGGGGCCAGAGAGACCAGCAACGTGATAAGGATGATCTTCCTTTGAAGTCCTGTGTAGAGCGACGTTTTCATATCTGTTCCGTCGTTTCCTCTCAATCAATGAAGCGTGGGCCAGGTCATGAATTGCCAGTATCCGAACACGGTCCAGAACCAGAGGACCAGCCATGCCAGGATGGTCACCGGGAGGCCGTATTTTACGAAATCGAAGACGCTCAATAACCTTTCACCGGTTTCGGGATCTCTGCCCATTCCGAATGCGATGGCATTGTTGGGGGTCCCGACCACCAGGAAATTGGCAAAGGAGGAAGAAAAGGCACATGCAAGGGCGACTTTCCACACATGCACTTTGGCCAGAGTTGCCATTGGCAGGATAATAGGCCCTAACGCCGCAACCGTTGCCCCGTCGCTCATAAAGTTGGTCATGGTTCCTGTCAGGAGGCTGACGCCTATGGTAAGCATATCGCCATGGGCCATGGAGTCCGGCAACAGGGCCACGAAGGTGTTGGCCAGCCACAGGGCGCCGCCCGTAAATTTGAGTCCGACGCCCATGGCGCATGCGGCCGCGTAAAGCCCGACCACGTCAAAGGCGACACCGCTTTGGATATCGTCCCAGTCCACGATACGACACAGGAACATGGCAATAACAGCAAAGAGTGTGATGCCTCCCAGGCCGTACTGTTTCCCCAGTACAATCCAGCCCGCGACAAGCAAAACCAGAATAACGGCCATTGCGGCCTCTTTCCCCCCGAATTTGGGTATCCTGGCCACCTCCGCTTTGACGACCTCGCTCGGATTGACATTTTTCACCTTGAACCGGGGTTTGCAACGGATATACATGTAGGCCCCTATGACCACGGCCATCAGGGGGACAAAGGGCATCCCGAATTGTATCCATTGTACAAAAGATATGGGGGCGCCATACTCCATCAGGTAGCCTACCATGATGGCATTCCGGCCGCCAGCGGCGGGTGAGCCCGGGCCGCCGTGGTTGGCGGCGAAGCACACACCCATCAGAAGAAAAACGGCCAGGGCCGGGTCCTTTTCAACCCCATTCATCTTGCAGGTCACCTTGTATACGCCCATCAGGACTGGAATCAGGAGGGCCACCAGGGCATGCTCGGAGAGGAATCCGGCGCAAACAGCAAGCGTTGGAAGAAAAAGAAAGGCAAACCCCTTGGCGCTCTTGATCCTGCTCAAGAGTATGAGTCCGATACGCTTGTCAAGACCCGTCTTGGCAACACCCACCGCCACTGCCAGGATGCCGAAGATAAAGAAGACGGCATCCTTCATATAGGCCTTGGCAATCTGATTGATGGGAAGGATGAAGAAGAGATACATCAACACGCCCACCAGGATGTCTGTTCCTCCAAGAGGTAATGCCTCTGTTCCCCACATAAAGGCCGCTACAAACAGGATGCCCAGCATGATCTTGGCCATTTGAGCGACCTCTCTGTCTGTGAGAAGAGGGCCGGTCTTTGAACGAAGCTTTTTGTTGACTGTCTCGGCTATGGTGTTGCATTTTGCTCCCAGTTTGTAGCCGGCGGGATGGCTATTGCTCACCAGGTTGACCATGCTCTGTGGAGGCGGAGTCATAGCAAGACCCACAAAAAAAAGCCCGGCAATCAATAAAAAGATGGGCTTAAATCCCGGTTTGCTGGCCCAGATGCTTCTCGATTCCTGGCCGGCCTCGGCAAGTGAATGATGTGCCATGGATTCCTCCTTAAAATGATCTGGAATGGTTCCCAATTAGAAGGAAACCACCTACACTTCATCATTGGCAAGGTTCGTGCCAGGCAAAGCCTTGGGGGTGATCCGACCTAACTATTAGAAATAATGGAAAAATATGGAGGGATGTCCGTTGTTGTTTTGCCCAGTAAAAGGTTGGAAATGTCAGGGTTTTTTACAGGTTGTAAAGGAAGGATTCTCGGGAGCGGTGATATCGCGAAGGTCTTTCAGAATTTTCCGTCGCTGGTGGTTCATGGCCGCGCCGTTTGCCATGATCATGTCCAGTTGCCGGGTATGAATGATGAGGTACCCCA
>CAYOIU010000234.1:0-6690 GCA_964404085.1 uncultured Desulfobacteraceae bacterium
ATCCGGACCCATGGACAGGGCCCCGAAAGGGCAGGCCTTTACGCACGTTCCGAGTCCCAGACACCCTATGGGGCAGACCTTGGATCCCCCGTTGAGGAGCATGGCGGCACGGCAATCGTTAAACCCATCATAGACATATTTCAGGTCGGCATCCTGGGTTCCGTAAGTGCAACCGGGTTTGGCAAAGTCCGGTTCCCTTTCCTTGACTTCAACACCCATAATGGCCGCAATCTCAGCATGGACCTCAGGTCCGGAGGCCACACAGACATTCGGGGGGGCCTTTCCTGTGGCTATGGCCTGGGCCGAGCCGCTGCACCCGGGATAGCCACATCCCCCACAATTCGCACCCGGAAGCGCTTCTTCAATTTCCAGAATGATGGGGTCAACGTATACGTAAAAAACCTTGGAAGCCACGGCGAGCCCGAGCCCCGCAAGAAGGCCAATTCCTCCTATAGCCAGTATGGCTGCAATCATTTTCTATCTCCGTCTTCTTATTGTTGAAATATCCAGGCCAATGCCCTTCGGTATGTGCCGGGATATTCGATATATCAAACGAGTCCGATAAAGCCCATAAACGCCAGGGCCAGAAGGCCAACCGTTATCAGTCCGATGGATGTCCCACGCAGGTGGACCGGAATAGGGGATACGGCAAACCGTTCTCTGATCCCGGTCAAAACAACAAGGGCCATGCCGTATCCAACACTGGAGGCGAATGAAAATACCAGTGTTTGGATAAAATCGTACTCTTCCTGGATGGAAAGAATAGCGACGCCGAGCACGGCACAGTTCGTGGTAATCAGGGGGAGGTAAATCCCCAGGGCCTGATAGAGGGCTGGTATGGATTTCTGCAGAAACATTTCAACCAGTTGCACAAGCGCCGCAATGACGAGAATAAAGGCAATGGTTTCAAGGTATTCCAGCTCATAGGGGACCAGGACACAGTATTCTACAAGCCAGGTGGTGGCGCTGGCCATAACGATCACAAAAACCACGGACATGGCCATGCCGATGGCCGTGTCGATGCGGGTGGAACAGCCCAGGAAGGGGCAGTTGCCCAGATAGCGTGCCAGGATGATGTTGTTGACAAAGATGGCGCTTACTAGCAAAAGCAGGTAATCAGACATAGTTCAATTCCTTCTCTCTTCAGATAAAACCTTAGTGTCCTTTCTGTCTTGCACTGACAAAATTCATAAACCCTAGGATCAGGCCGAGGCACAGGAAAGCGCCGGGGGGCTTCAACATGATGGAAAAGGGCTGAAACGAGGACCACATCACATGGGCCCCGAAAAGCGTTCCATTACCGATTAGTTCACGAACGGAAGCCAGGACGGTCAACGAGATGGTGAAACCAATCCCCATTCCAAGGCCGTCGGCAATGGAGGCAAGGAGCTTGTTCTTCGAGGCGAAGGCCTCTGCACGTCCCAGAATAATGCAATTGACCACTATGAGCGGAATAAATATGCCCAGGACCTTGTAAAGGGGATAGACATAGGCCTGCATGACCAGCTCCACGATAACCACAAAAGAGGCAATGACCACGATAAAAGCGGCGATCCTGACCTTATTGGGGATGACATTGCGCAGCAACGAGATGAGGAGGTTCGAAAAAACCAGAACAAAAGTGGTTGCCAGGCCCATGCCGAGGCCGTTTTCTCCTGCCGTGGTGACGGCCAGGGTTGGGCAAAGCCCGAGCACCAGACGAAATGGGGGAATCTCCTTCCAGAGTCCCTTGGTAAATTCTTGCGAGATACTCATCAACCAACCTCCTTCTTAACGGTCGGGAATAATTCGAGGGCTTTTCTTACCGCTTCAACGGTCCCTTCGCTGGAGTGGGTTGCCCCGCTGACGGAATCGATCTTGCCGCCTTTGGCCGTAAGATTCAGATCCCCTGAAAGGGTCAATCCCTTGAACTGCTTTGTGAAAGCGGGTTCGACAATTCTGGCTCCCAGTCCGGGTGTCTCAGAATGTGTCATAATACTGATTCCGGATATTTTTCCCTTGGGGTCAAAACCAACCATCACGTCAATAGGTCCGTGATATCCGGTTGCCGCGGATCCGTAAGCAAGTCCGACAAGCTTGCCTCCTTTTCGGGCCGGAAAAATATTCTTCAGAATGGGTTTCCCTTTTTTGTCTTTCCCCATATTGAGAACAATCTTGTCCTTGATGGGATCATTGTCATATCCACCCAAGACCGCCTTAATGGAAGGTCCCTTGACATATTTCAGGAGCTGGTATTCTCTCGGAGCTTTTGTGGCCTGATTGGTGTAGGAAAGCACCAACCCGGAGACTCCGCATATGGCCGTCAAGACCACAACCATCTTGATTAAATCACGCAATTTCTTTGACCCTCCCAACAGCTCTGGGTTTGATGCGGTCCAGCAATGGGGAGACCGCATTCATGAGCAGAATGGCGAAGGCGACCCCCTCCACATAACTCCCCCAGATTCTAATAATCATGGTGATGACGCCACAGCCGATTCCATATAAAATCATTCCCGGCGTGGTCACGGGGCAGGTTCCCTTCTCCGGTGCAAGAAAAAAGGCCCCGAGGAATATCCAACCCGTTAGGATATGAAATGTCGGCGGCGCGTAGGTCTCAGGATCAATCTGCCAAAAGATAAGGGCGAAAATCCAGGCAGAGGCTATGAACGACAAGGGGATGTGCCAGGTAATACGCCTGCGGTAAAGAAGATATATCCCCCCAAGCAGGATGGCAATGACGCAGACAGTGCCGATTTCACCCGGTACATTTCCCAGGAAAAAGTCCTTCCACGGGAGATCGATTATCTCGTCTACACCGCCGTCTTTGAAAGTGATGAGGCCGGGATCTGTAAGGAATTCTCCGGGCGCCAGCAGAAAACGAGGATCGGGTGTTGGAAAACTGGCCAGCAGATCTTTGTAGGAGAGGCTCAAAAAGGTCCATCCCACCAGAGCGGAGTTAAAGGGGTGGCTGCCGACGCCTCCAAAGAACTGTTTCCCCACCAGGATGGCCACAAGGGACCCTATGACAGCCGTCCACCACGGACACTCGGCCGACAATAGGAAGCCCACCAGTATCCCCGTTATGAGGGCGCTGCCATCAGTGATCTGAATGTCGCGACCGATGGCCTTCTGCCAGAGGAATTCCGTCAACAGGGCCGTTGCAGAGCTGATGAGAATAATCATCAATGCAGGCCACCCGAAATAGAACCATCCTGCAAATATAGCCGGAACGAGGGCCAGAACGGTTTCCAGATGCATCTTTTTCAGGGAATCTCCCGAATGAAGATGGGGTGGTATTGAGACGTAAAACGCCGGTCTTTTCATAATTCCTTCCTCTCGAGTTCAAGCTCGCGCTTGCCGAAACGCATGAATTGCACCATGGGGCGTTTGACAGGGCAAACATAGGCACAGATGCCGCATTCGATGCAACTGTAAAGATCCATTCTTTCGGCAATGTCGAATTTTCCATATTCACAGAACTTACTCAGTTCATTGGGCAGCAGTTTCATGGGGCAGTGGCGGACACAATAGCCACAGTTCACACAGGCGAGATTGGAATAACGGGTGATTTCCTGCTCTGACTGAAGGATGATGGATCCCGTTTCCTGTGTGACGGGTACGTCGAGTTGGTAGAGCGTCTCCCCGAGAAAGGGGCCCCCGCAGATGATCTTGGCTATTTGGTGGCCCAAAGGCGGCAGCTCCTTGAGGATGTCTTCCACAAGGGTTCCCTCTCTGACGGAAACAAGGGTGTCGAGCCCGGATGCGGGCGCGGTAATCTGGACCAGGACGTCCAATGAGGGTTTCCTGTTGCGAAGGGCCTCAAGGACTTTCAGGGAATTGACGACGTCAATGATGGCCACACCGACGGAACGGGTGTCCATGGTGGGTCGTGGAAGCTCTTTTCCCGTCAGGAAGGGCACCAGGAGCGGGTCCATGGCCATGGGGTACTTCGTCGGACAATAGACCAATTCCACGCCGTGGCCTGTGAGGCCACGAATGAATTCATCAGTGAGAGCCAGTCCTTTGGGCACGGGAAAGATGATGCGGGAGGCACCGCTGATTTTCTTAAGAAGAGGGATGCACTCAAGAATCTCTTCGCTTCGGGTCCGGATAATTGCCTTTCTCATCCACAGTCCCGGCTGGGTGTCCATTCCATTGATGATGAGGCAATCAATCGGACGATCAAGATCCGATTCCGGAGGAGCGAGGGCCGTGAGGAAACCACCCGGCTGCGCCAGTCTGGCGGCGATAGGCCAGGGGGAGGGGTCGACTTCCCTGATTCCGGCCCCGCGAATCCGTCGGATCATGGCCTGTAGATCGTCATCTGAAGCCCCTGCAACTTCTTCCCCTCCGACCCTGTCTTCCTCTATAGAATCGATGACCAGGGAAAGGCTCTCATCCCCATCAGGTGTAGGCCAAGATTGAATGGCTGAAATCCTGCCTGTGACGGACGCCAATAAGGGTGGGCAGAGTTTGTCAGGTCCCTTGGCCACGATTTGACCGGCCTGAACCGAATCTCCCGCAGCAACAAGTGGCGTCATTATTCCAAAAATGGATTTCAGGGGAAGGATTGCACGGCTCGGAAGCGGAAGGTTCTTGATGGAAGGGTCGAAAGCCATTCCGTTTCCGTCAGAAAAAGAAAGACCTTTAATGCATTTCATAAATTCACCAAAGTTGATCTTACATAATGGATATCAGTTTCTATTTGACAAAGCCGCTTTCTTAAACAGCCACACGCAGCGACGTTATCAAGACGACTGGATTTCTGCAATGAAAACGTATGCCATTTATAGAGATCTGGTTCAATTTGTCAAGGAGGTTTTTTTCGAAACCGGTTTTGGGGCCGCCCTACCTGTATGCCGAAAAGCTCATAGACATGTCGAAACATTGACGACAAAGACAAGGGAACTTTTCTTTTTCTTAACTTGGAAAAAAGGGGCCTTAATCTGTTGAACTTTCGAAAGGTTTTTTTTTCGAGGAATGGAGCGTAAAAGATTGGCAAAGATATTGCATGATTTATTTTGTTGGTTTTAACTTACCGACTATAGAGTAGGGAGCAACAGCCAAACATGGGGAGAAGGTATCTGCACCAATTGAATCGTATTGGTCTTTGGAGGGCTGTGGCACCCTCTTTATTGAGTATCCTCCTGTTTGCCCTTGCCATCTTTTTTTTCTTTCTACCGGCCTTCAGGGGTCATATCCTGACCGACAAACTCTCGTTGGTTTCTCTAGCCATCCTTGTCATAATCAGCCTCTTGCTCATCTATCATATCCGCCGGACTCTGGTCTTTGAGGGAAAACGAAATGATGCAGAAGAGGCACTGCGCCAAAGCGAAGAAAGCTTCAGACGGCTTGCAGAAAACGCACCTTTTGGACTCTCTATCATGGCCTCGGACGGCAAATTTGAATACTTGAATCCCGAGTTCACGAGGCTCTTCGGTTTCGACCTGGATGATGTACCGGATAAAGATACCTGGTTTCTGAAAGCCTATCCGGACGAAACGTATCGCCGTCAGGTTGTGGATACCTGGAAGAAGGACTTGGATGCAGTTCGATCCAGTGGCGGGATTCTTCAGCGGGTCTTCCGGGTCAGGTGCAAAGACGGTCAGGAAAAGACGATACGGTTTAGAAACGTCTCCATTGAGAACCTGAAGCAATTCCTGACTTATGAGAGTATTGGGAAACAAGTTGAGACGGAAAGGAAGCTTGTGGAAAGCGAGCAGAGGATCAAGCGGCTTTATGAAAAGTCCAAGACGCGGGAAGTGCTCTATCGTTCCCTCCTGGAATCCTCTGCCGATGCCATCATCATCTATGATCTCGAGGGCAAGGCACAATATGTCAGCCCTGCCTTTACCGAAATCTTCCAGTGGAGCGAGAAGGATGTTCTCCATCGAAAGATCCCCTTTCTCCCTGATTCTGAAAAAGAAAGGACCTATGAAATCATTGATTCGCTGCTTGGCGAAGGGACGCCCTGCCAGGGATTTGAGACCAGGCGCCTGACAAAGGACGGGGGGATTCTTGACGTCAGCATCAGCGCCTCACGTTACTGTGACCACGAAGGACAACCGGTAGGATTGCTGGTCATCATCCGGGATATTTCCGAGACAAAAAAACTCCAGGCACAACTCCAACAGGCCCAGAAGATGGAGGCCGTAGGAACCCTCGCCGGTGGGATAGCACATGACTTCAATAATCTGCTCATGGGGATCCAGGGCAATACCTCGCTGATGCTAATGCAACTGGATGAGAGCCATCGGTTTTATGAAAAGCTGAAAAGCATCGAAAATCAGGTCCGGAGCGGCAGCAAGCTCACGGGTCAGCTTCTGGGGTATGCAAGACAAGGGCGTTATGAGATCAAGCCCATCGACCTAAACGGCGTTGTTGAAGAAACATCCGAGACCTTTGGAAGGACCAAGAAGGAGATCAAGCTTCATTTGAAGCTGGGAGCAGGACTCTATGGTATCGAGGCCGACAGAACGCAGATTGAGCAGGTCCTTCTCAATCTATATGTGAATGCCTGGCAGGCCATGCCCAGGGGAGGCGACCTTTTCATTCATACAACGAACACACACCACGAGGAAATACAGGGAAAGGTCTATAGGGCCAAGCCGGGTCATTATGTAGAACTTGTTGTGCGTGATACCGGTGCGGGAATGGATCAAAAGACTCAGGAAAGGATCTTCGAACCCTTTTTCACCACCAAGGAAA
>CAYOIU010000235.1:0-6674 GCA_964404085.1 uncultured Desulfobacteraceae bacterium
TCGCCTATGAGGAGATCATACATGTCAAGGGCGTTCTTAAAAGCATCCTTTTCCGAAATCAAAAGGATAAGGGACTTCCGGGTATTTGCCAGCATCTCCAGGGCACCGATCAGCTCAGGGTTCCCGCAACTCTCGCCCTGAATGACGCCGGGTGTTGAGATGACATCGAATTCATCCAGTGCATTTCCAAGTCGCGTCGCCTGGGCCATGTGTTCGCGTTTGAAGGGAGTAACCTGATCCGTGAGCGGTTCTTGATAATAGAGATTGGTTACCCCGATGCCGAAAACGTTTCTGCCTGATTGCCGGCTGTCCAGTTTAAAGCCATGGCGGCCGTCCCGGCGCAAGACCTCTATTCTTGAAGGCGCGGCCTCGATGGCCCAATCGGCTATCTCACGCGGGATCAAGACCCTGTCCCCGCTACTCTCCCTTCCAATGGCTTTCTCAAAGACCCTCCTGGCACTTTCGCCATCCACCCGGATTCCGGTTTTCTCCAGGATGGATTTGGCCATGGAATCGATTTCCCCGATTTGTTCCTCGGTCAGGATGGTCAATTTCGGTTTGGCAATGGACATCATCATGATTATTCATTCTCGGCGAAATCCAGGACATGGTTTTCCATCCTTTGCCTCGCTTCATCGGGATCCCTTTTCTTCAACGCGGCAAGGATTTTCTTCCAGTTCTCAGCAGTACCGCGTACATAGGGTAAATCAATTCGGTCTTTCAGGAACGCAGGGCGGAGCAGAAGGTCATGGACCGTCTTCACTGTCAAGGCATACATTCTGTTTCCGCAGATTTGCGCCAATGTGGAGTGGAGCTTCATCTCCTTTTCGACGAAAGCCTGGGTATCCAGGGGATCTTCTTCCATCAATGCTTCGACTTCCAAAATGGACTGACCGATAAGAGCAAATTCTTCTTCGGTGGCGCGTTTCGCAGAAAGGGCTGCGACGGTCCCTTCGGTTGCAGCCCTGAATTCGGCCAGTTCTTCATAGGAGACGCTTTTCTGCTGGACAAAAAGGGATAGGGTTTCACCGAATCTTTCCTGAACCTGATCGGCGATAAAGGTTCCGCCTTTTGATCCGAGCTTGACTTCAATAAGCCCCTTTTGCTCCAGCACACGGAAGGCCTCCCTGAGGGTGCGCCGGCTGGTTCCAAAAGAAGCCGTGAGCTCCCTTTCGTTTGGGAGCCTTTGTCCAGGCTTGAGTTTCCCGGAAAGAATCGCCTCCTCCAGTTGGTTGATGACCACCTGGTAGGCGCGTGTCTGCGTTATTTTGTGGAAGATTTCGATTGGAGTCTCCGTCGCAAGGGTGGCAGCATAAGTATGAATGATTGCATTGGTGACACCATTGCAATCCTTTGTCAATACTTTTTTCGATCATAAATAATTCATTCAGACGTGGGGATGAGAATTAAAGAGGGTATCATCTGCTGCGTTGCCTTCGGTCGTTCCTCGGCGCTTTACATCTGACACCTTGCCAGTGATCAGGAATGTCAGCAAATCTCCGATGAAGTGCATGATGCGCAAATTAGAGGGTGGATCTGGGATGTCCAAAGTTCTTTGTGTTTTTGCACCATTTGTGGTAAGAGGGCCGCCTACTCCGGTGTTTGAAAGGACGGTTCTGTGAATAAAGAAGAAAAAAAGATCATCGGACTCACTACGGCGTCCCACAGCCTGGTGCACCTTTTCGAAGGGGTTCTCCCCCCACTTATTCCACTCCTCATGGCGGAATTCGGGACCGACTACTTCCATCTGGGGCTGGTTGTGACGGCATTTTCCTATGCGTTCGGGCTTGGGTCCCTCCCGGCGGGCATTTTTGCCGACAGGGTGGGGCCGAGGCGGCTTGTGAGCCTCTATCTTTTCGGTGCCGGGATCCTTTGCATCGCCGTCTGGCCAAGCAGGTCTCTCCTGGCCTATGGCGTGATCATGGGGTTCATCGGACTTTTTTGCAGCACCTACCACCCGGCCTCCAACACGCTCATATCGCTTTCCATTCGCGAGAAAGGGAAGGCCTTCGGGATCCATGGTATCGCGGGGAGTCTCGGTATCGCCGCAGTACCCGTGATTTCAGCGTTGTTGGGTTCCCTTTTGGGATGGCGGGCACCCCATGTGGTCTTCGGGGTTTTCGGCATCGCTATTGGAATCTATTCTCTCATGATTCCCAGACCCGTCTCGAGAAAACCCGCCACGGAACAGGAATCAGGACCAGGAGACCCCGAAAAAGGCTTTTCTTATCTGAAGCTGGTGATCTTCTTTCTCTCCGCTACGGCCCTTGGGCTGACCTACAAGGGAATTATGACCTTTCTCCCGGCCTACATGGGGGAAAACGTTCACCTGGGTTTCATGGAGATGAACAACGTGGCCCTCGGTGGAACCGTTGCCACCATCGCCCTGCTCTCGGGTGCGGCGGGTCAGTACGTGGCCGGGAGATTGGTAGACCGCTACAGGGCCGAGGGGATCTACCTGGTTTCCGTTCTCATCGGAACGGTCTTCGTGTTTTTAATGGCCATAAGTACCAACTTCCTGCTGATTGTTTCGGCCGTCATCTATGCCTTTTTCTATTTTTCCACGCAACCCGTCCAGAACTACCTCCTCTCGACCTATTTTCCAAGGCACCGCCAGGGGTTGGGTTACGGCATCCAGTTCGGGCTCACCTTTGGTGTGGGATCCACTGCCGCGGCGGCTTCCGGCTACCTGGCGGACCGGTTCGGGCTTACGTCCGTATTCTATTTCATGGGGATTTGCTTCGTGCTGTCGTCTGTCTTTGTGACGATCCTCCTGGTGCGGGCGCGTCGTGAACCGAGTGCCTTGGAAATGAGAGGAATCTGAACCGGCGGTTGCAGGAAAACCGCAGATAGAACATGAGAACCATCCTTTTTTTAGCCATATTTTCTACCTTTGTCACTGGGGTGGCCACTTATCTCACATGGCAGCTTTTCGGCAAGACCGCCCTCCGCCGTAGCTGGAAATTGGCTATAGGTGCGACCGTCGTGGCGATTTTTTTTACCACGCCTGTGACGATCCTGCTTAGATCGGCCGGAATCGAAAACGTTGCTGTGGATGGGGTTGTGTGGACGGGATACCTGGGGCTTGGTTTTCTGAGTTTCATCTTCACGTTCTTGGTAATCCGGGACGTCTTATTATTGCCCGTCTTTTTCCTCAGGATGCTGAGGCTCGTCAGAAGACGCCGGCCGAAGAACAATCCTGTGGTCGTCCCTGAAAACCCCTTGCGCAGGGGGTTTATGGTAAACGGCGTCAATTACGGGATGATGGCCGCCGCCGGCACACTGACTCTTTACGGCCTCGCACAGGCAAAAAGAATCCCTGCGGTCAAAAGAGTGACCATTTCCGTGGCGGATCTACCTTCGGATCTCATTGGTTTCAGGATCGTCCAGATCACCGATATTCACGTCAGTCCCACCATCCGGCGTCCTTTTGTGGAAGAGATCGTCCGGGTAGTCAATGGGCTTGGTGCGGATATGGTGGCCCTGACCGGGGACCTGGTGGACGGAACGGTTCCCCAGCTGGCTCGGGATGTGGCTCCCCTGGCGGACCTAAAATCCAATCTGGGGAACTTCTTCGTTACCGGCAACCATGAATATTATTCGGGTGTCCTGCCGTGGGTGAAAAAAATAGGGGCCCTGGGCTTTACGGTCCTTCTCAATGAACATCGGGTCCTCTCACGAGGTCGTGGGCGTCTCCTTGTGGGCGGGGTGACCGATTACCGCGGAGGCTATTTCCTGCCCAGCCACCGCTCGGATCCGGAGAAGGCTGCGGCTGGGGCACTACCTGCAGATATGAAGATTCTCCTGGCCCACCAGCCGAAAAGCGTTTCAGGTGCTTCCAGGGCCGGTTTTGATTTGCAGATTTCCGGCCATACCCACGGGGGACAGTTTTACCCGTGGAATTTCTTTATAGGGCTCAATCAGCCTTTCATAAAAGGTCTCCACCAATTCAGGGATACCCAGATCTATGTGAGCCGGGGTACCGGTTACTGGGGACCACCCGTCCGTGTGGGTGCACCATCGGAAATCACGCTTCTCACATTGGTCGCCGTGTAACGGGTTACTCATCAATCTTTGTCGCAGTAGCGGCCATCGCGGGATGAGTAACACGGGTTAGGAAGGCGTCGCGCCTCTCTTTGCAATCATGGTTCTCATCATATCCCCGGCATTCTCGGCATGGTCGGCGATGGAGCCGATGATTTCAGCCAGCCTGACCATGTGGAAGAGGCCCACCGGATCTTTTTCTGTGGCAAAAATCTGGATCTTGAATTCGTCTTCCATCTGGTCAGCCTCGTGTTCTCTCTTTCGGAGGTTGTGGATGATGCCTTTAACAATCCTGCGCTGTTTTTCCGAGTAGTTCTCAAAGTATTTTTTCGCTTCCGTCACCATCCTGCTCAAGTCTTCCATCGGCTCGAGAACGGCATCCACGAGCAGGAAGAGCTGCTTTTGCAAAGGCTCGGATATGGCAGGGATGGTCCGGTAGGATATCCAGTTCAGTGAATCCTGGACCGAATCAAGGACCTTGTCCTGTTCCCTTATATACATGAAGAACTCGAAGCGGGAAACGGGCATCTTGGTACCACGTGGAAGATGACCGCGGATCCTGCGCTTGATGGCATCGGCCTCACTCTCCATGCTGGTCACTTCTCGTCTGTACTCTTCGAACTCCTGACACTGCGCGGATGCAAAGCATTCAATGGCCTGTTGAAAGGCCCACCCGCATTCCTTGACCTTTTCGGCATGTTCGAGCAGATCATCAAAATATGAAGTCATGGGTTTTGAAGCGAAGGGATTGCGCATGGCTGTCTCCTCTCATGAGCCAACGTTTTTGTGCCCGAAAGATTCTCTGAATATCTCGAGCAGGTTCTTGGTTTCCTCGGATATCTTGATGCAGTCTTCCAGAAAGGCGTAATAGAGCATGCTGAGGCGTGTCTTTGATACACCCTCCTGTATGCGTCGGATTTCTTTCATTTCACAATCTGAAACAAGGTCTTTCAATCTCCGGCATTGATTGGCAATGTAGCTGTAATCCACCTTTTTCCTTCTCAACAGCATGATGGACGTATTCCACAAAAGGCGGGTCACATACGTCTTCACATGAGTCAGATCTTCCTTTTGATCCTCCAGAAAGCCGCTATGATAGTTTTCAAAATGCACAAGAGACCGGAGGATGACATCCCGGTGGCTCTCTGCAATCTCCTGAAGGGACCTTATGATGCGTGGATAACTCTGAGCGATGCCGATGTCCTTTCCTTGAATGAGTGAAAGGGTGTTGAAGAGGTTCGTCACAAGCGTGTTCGCCCATTGCTGGATTCTGCCGGACTCGCTTCTGGTAATTCGAATTCTCTGAAGATCTTCTGAAAAGGCACCCTCAAAACAGACGCCGAGGTTATCGCTGATGTCTTTTAGAAAATAGCCTGTCTGCTCGAAATTGTTTCGAATAGCCGTATCGGGGTCGCTCGCCTCTTTGAGGCCCATATCGCTGATTTCCTTTTCCTCTTTCTCTCTTTTTTGATGTAAGCGGTATGTGGAGTAGACCACCCAGGACAGAAGGGCCATCAGGATCAGTATGGCAGGGAGTTCAAATGCCTTGATAAGGAAGCCGAAAAGGAGGGAGATCGTAAAAGCAGCGAGAGCAGTAAAGAACCAACCTCCAATGACGGTGATGACCCCGGTCACCCTGTAAACGGCACTTTCCCTTCCCCAGGCCTGGTCGGAGAAAGAGGTCCCCATGGCGACCATGAAAGTCACATAGGTTGTGGAAAGGGGCAGCTTCAGCGACGTGGCGAATGAAACGAGAGCGCTTGCCAGGAAAAGATTGACGGATGCCCTGATCAGATCAAAGGACGGCGCTTCTCCATCCGCTGCACGATCCGGACGGTAGACTTCTGGGTCCAGCCGGGCGGAAAGCCATTTCTTCAAGGAAACGGGAGCAAGTTTCTTGAAAAACTCGAAGAAGGTATAGACCATCCCGACGATGATACGGGATATGAACGACGACCCGAAGCGCTCAATTCCTTCGTCCTGACGGCCGAGACTGACCTCTGTTTTCGTGACGGTTCTCGCTTTTCTGGAAAACCAGAGGGTAGTCACCATGATGCCGCCCGCAATCAGGAGCACGAAGGTATTGGTATGAATGGGCTTCTGGAGGGCCTCCATGGTCATGGTCAAAGGATTCCCCGAGGCTGAAGCGATCTGGTAGGCGCCCATGCCGGCCAGGGGAACACCGATGAAATTGACCAGGTCATTGGCTGCAAAGGCCATGGCGAGGGCGAAGGTTCCTGCGAGCACAACGGGTTTGAGGATATTGATGCGTGTGAAGAGCGTGAGGAATTGAAACAAAGCGCCGAAGAATAGAAAGCTCGAAAAAAGGATGAGAAGAGTGTGCGTTTGTATCCAGAAAACGGTCTCAGGCCTAATGAAGGAAGCCCCCTTGGCGCCCTTTATGAGAATGAAGTAGGTGATGAGGGAAAGGGCAAAGCCTCCCCAGATTCCGCCATATCGACGAAGTTTTCGGGGAAAGTTGAATGTAAAGAGGAGCCGTGTCAGGAATTGAAAAACGACCCCGGAAACAAAGGCCACGACCACGGAGATAAGGATACCCATGATGATCGCCAGGGCCTTGCCCGTGTTGATATACTCAGCGAGCGTTGCATAACTCTCCCCGGCCTGAT
>CAYOIU010000236.1:0-6656 GCA_964404085.1 uncultured Desulfobacteraceae bacterium
AAAGCACCCCGAATCAAGCTTCATCTTGCTGGGACGAAGAGACGAGCGAAATCCTTCTGTTATTGAGCAAGATGAACTGGACCGATGGCGATCAGAGGGCATCGTGAGGTGGTTGGGAGAAGTGAAAGATGTGCGGCCGTTCATAGCAAAGTCCGATGTCGTCGTGTTGCCTTCCTACAGGGAAGGCATTCCAAGATCACTGCTTGAAGCTGCCGCGATGGAGAAACCCGTCATTACGACTGACGCCGTGGGCTGCCGTGAGGCGGTAGAAGACGAGTGCACAGGGCTGATGGTGCCCGTAAGAAATGCCAAACGGCTTTCCGAGGCCATGACAAGAATGATTGTAAACCCGGAAATGCGCCTAAGTATGGGGCTGGCAGGCCGCAAAAAGATGTTGAGGGAATTCAGCGAAGCGATCGTCATTGATAAGGTTATGAAATGTTACGGGTTATGAGATCGAAATAGGGAAATTCATTGGTGTGGGGGCCTAAACGGGAATGACAAAAGTAAAGACCTATCTCGTAACCGGGGGGGCAGGATTTATCGGGAGCAATTTTGTCTTGATGGCACGGCGGAAAAAGAACGCCCGCATTATCAATCTGGATCTTATGACCTATGCGGGGAACTTGATGAATCTGGAACCCCTTATGGGGGATGGGGACCATATTTTCGTGGAAGGGGACATCGGCAATCGGGACTTGGTACGGGGTATCCTGGAACAATACCATCCCTGCGCAGTGGTCAATTTTGCGGCCGAATCCCATGTGGACCGATCCATCGACGGCCCTGAAGACTTCATCCAAACGAACGTGGTCGGTACCTTTCATCTCCTGGAGGAAATACGGCATTATTGGGCCAATCTGACTGGAGGAGAGAAGGAAGACTTCCGCTTTCTGCATGTGTCCACTGATGAGGTCTATGGGTCACTCGGCCAAGAGGATTCGGCCTTTGATGAAAACACCCCTTATGCACCCAACAGCCCATACTCGGCATCCAAGGCAGCGAGTGATCATCTGGTGAGGGCCTATCATCACACCTATGGTTTGCCGACGCTGGTCACCAACTGTTCGAACAATTACGGACCAAGACAGTTCCCCGAGAAGTTGATTCCGCTGATTATCCTGAATGCTTTGAGCGGGAAAAAGTTACCCCTTTATGGTGATGGTATGAATGTGAGGGACTGGCTGTATGTGGAGGATCATTGTGAAGCCATAAGCGTGGCATTGGAAAAGGGTCGCCCTGGCGAGACTTACAACATAGGGGGACGTTGCGAAAGAACCAATCTGGAGTTGGTAAAAGGTATATGCGAGGTCCTGGATGAGTTGATGCCGGATTCTCCTTACAAACCGCGTGCGTCACTAATATGCTTTGTAAAAGACCGGCCAGGGCATGACCGAAGATATGCTGTTGATTGTTCCAAGATTGAGAAAGAACTCTCCTGGTCACCAAAGGAATCGCTGAAAAGCGGATTGAGAAAGACGGTTGAATGGTATATCAAGAATCCCGTCTGGGTCGAATCGATTCAGACAGGCGCCTACAGGGAGTGGATGAAGAAACAATATGCAGGCAAGGCTTAAGGCTAAAGGCACAAGGCGTTGGGTAAGGAAATCTCAGGTGTCAACAGAAAGGCTAACGGAGAAAGTGAGCTATGAAGGGCATAATCCTGGCCGGAGGCAGCGGAACACGGCTCTTTCCGATTACACAGGTCGTGAGCAAACAGCTTTTGCCGGTATATAACAAACCCATGATCTATTATCCCCTGTCGGTCCTCATGTTGGCAGGTTTGCGGGAGATCTTGATCATCTCGACGCCTGAAGATCTTCCGCGATTCAAGGCGCTTTTGCGGACGGGAACCCAATGGGGTCTGAAGTTGAGCTATGCGGAACAACCCAGGCCCGAGGGTCTTGCGCAAGCTTTTGTCATCGGACGCGATTTCGTGGAAGATGATTCCGTTTGCATGATCCTGGGCGATAATATTTTCTATGGACACGGATTCCCGGAAAAGCTGCAGAGAGCCGTGGCAAAGGAACGGGGGGCAACGGTTTTCGGTTACTGGGTGAAGGACCCTGAGCGATATGGGGTCGTGAGTTTTGATGAGGCTGACCTAGCCATTCATATCGAAGAGAAGCCAACTCGACCCAAGTCAAACTATGCGGTAACCGGCCTCTATTTCTATGACAATCGGGTCCTCGACATCGCTGCCGCCCTCAAACCGTCGGCTAGGGGAGAACTGGAGATAACCGACGTCAATCGTGCCTACCTGGAGATGGGCGAGCTGCATGTGGAAAAATTAGGCCGAGGCATAGCCTGGCTTGACACAGGAACCCACGAAAGCCTGATGCAGGCGGCTAATTTTATCCAGGTCATAGAGGAGAGGCAGGAACTCATGATTTCCTGCGTGGAAGAGATCGCTTATCGCCTCGGCTACATAGACGCAAACCAGCTTGAAGCTTTGGCAAAACCGCTTGTAAAAAACGATTATGGGAAATATCTTATGAAGATACTTGAGAGGCATAGGATCTAAGCGTGAAAGTCTTAACCACACCTCTTGCCGGTGTTCTCATTGTGGAGCTTGATTCCTTTGGTGACCACCGTGGCTATTTCGAGGAGACCTACCAAGAGGTGCGATACAGGAAATACGGCATCGATGTCAGGTTCGTCCAAGATAATGTGTCATTTTCCATTAGAGGAACACTCCGAGGGATTCATTACCAAGAACCGCAGCAGCAAGCGAAGCTTGTGCAAGCAGTTCAAGGTGAAATTCTTGATGTGGCTGTGGATATCCGTCGCGGATCCCCTTCATTCGGCCGATGGACATCCGTGCAATTATCAGACGAGAACAGACGTCAACTCTTTGTGCCTGGGGGTTTCGCCCATGGGTTTCTGGTGCTGAGCGACACAGCACACGTTCATTATAAATGCAGCGATTTCTATACACCGGAAAGCGAGGGTGGAGTCCTCTGGTCGGACCCCGACCTCTCCATCAACTGGCCGGTGGAAAAGCCCTTGCTCTCTGAAAAAGACCAGTCCTATCCGTGCTTGAAGGATATTCCCGTAGAGCGGCTGCCGGCTTTGATAGCGAAGAAAGAATAGAGACGTGCAACTGATCCTTCACAAATATATTCTTAACGAGGTTTGGCCCACATTGCTTGTGAGTCTTTTTGTGGCCATATTTATCATACTGGCCACCCGGATGCTCTCTGTCATGGAGCTGGTGGTGAACCGGGGGGCCCAGGCAGGCCAGATGGGCAGGATGCTGCTCTACCTGGTGCCGGACATTGTCGTATTTGCCCTGCCGGCTGCAACGCTCATGGCGGTCCTGGTGGCCTTTCTCAGATTGTCCGCCGACAGTGAAATCATTGCCATGAAGGCATGTGGGATCAGCCTTTATCAGATGTTGCCACCGGTTGTCCTCATCTCCTTCGTGGGTTTCCTGGCGGCTCTCATTTTGAGCGTCTCCACCGTGCCCTGGGGCAACAGGTCCTTCAGGGACCTGATCTTCCAGATTGCCAAATCCCGGGCGGATCTGGGGATCAAGGAGAGGGTTTTCTGCGAGCCCTTTGATGATGTGGTGTTTTTTGTGAATCATTTTTCGGGTCGGGAACATTTAATGAAAGACCTCTTTGTTGTGGATCGGCGTGACCCGGAGACCACCAACACCATTACGGCGAGGGAGGGTAAGATACTGGTCCAACCCGGAAAAAAGGTGATCACCCTACGTTTTACGAACGGGACGATTTTCGTGGTGGAGAAGACCCTGGCGGCGGCCAGGACCATACGGTTTGACACCTATGACCTGAATATCGGCCTGAAGGATATCATGGCGGCCCTTCAATCTCGAAGAAAACATGCCAGTGAGATGAGGGTCGGGGAGTTAATGAAAAGGATAAGCAGCTCCGGAAAAGGGGACAAAAAATTCAATGCGCTGAAGGTAAAGCTCTACGAAAAGCTTGCCGTCCCCTTGGCGGTATTCCTGATGGGAATTATCGGGGCACCGCTGGGGGCGCACGTGAGAGCCAGAGGACGATCGGCAGGGGTGGGAATCTCTCTGGTTGTGTTTCTTGCCTATTACATCAGTTTCGCGGGAGTGAAAAACATCTGCGATGCCGGATCCCTCGCCCCTGAAATCGGTATGTGGCTACCGGACCTGTTCCTTTTGATGGCGTGTATCTATCTTTTCAGGCGGGTTTCCCGCGAGCAGTCCATCAATTTTTTCCGAGGTCTGGGCATCGGGCGGGAGATTCCTAAAAGAAAATCACCAGGCGAGGTGGAAAGTTAAGTGATGCATTTGTCGATCTATCTCCTTTTGATTGCTTTTGGAGCCGGTTTCATCCTTTCTCTGGCACTCACGCCTGTGGTGAAGCGAATGGCATTGGCCGTTGGACAGGTTGCCGTTCCCAAAGGCGATCGCTGGCACAGGAAAGAGACTGCGCTCCTGGGCGGTGTCGGGATTTTCGTCTCCGTGGCGGGGGTTTGGGGTGTGCTGGCCTTCCTGATGGGCTGGGAGGTATACGGGAACCCCTATCTGCCCATGATGGCCTGTGGGAGTGGTGTTTTCCTGCTGGGGCTTGCGGATGACATCCGGGACATGGATCCCCAGCACAAACTCGCAGGCCAGATTATCTTCGCCTGCATCGTGGTCTTTCTCGGGCTCAGGCTTTCCTGGACGGGCTTTCACACCCTCGATCTTTTGCTCTCCATCCTCTGGATCGTGGGTATTACCAACGCTTTCAATCTCCTCGACAACATGGACGGCCTGGCTGCGGGGATTGCCGTGATAGGGGGATTGTTTTTCTGTGCCTACCGTTTGCTTACCGTCGTACCGGGTTATTCCCACGACCCCATCCTTTTGATCGGGGCGATCTATGTGGGCGCATTGGGTGGTTTTCTGGTTTATAACTTCAATCCCGCCACCATATTCATGGGTGACGCAGGGAGCCTCTTCATCGGTTTTATGATGGCTTCCATGACGATCGCCGGAGGGCCGTCAACGTCCTCCTCCGGGAGTTTTTTCCATATCCTTTCGGTCATCGCCGTGCCCATTTCCATTGTTTTTATCCCCATCCTGGACACCACCTTTGTCAGCCTTATGCGCAAATTGTTTCATCGCCCCATCTCCCAAGGGGGACGAGACCATTCTTCCCACAGGCTGGTTGCCATCGGTCTTTCCGAGAGAAAGGCCGTCCTGGTTTTGTACTCTTTCTCAATGGCTTCCGGCCTGCTGGCATTGGGCATGAAGTATCTGAGTGCGGGTACGATCCTGGTTACCACCATCCTCTACATCCTTTTTGTGATTCTTTTCTGGGTCTACCTGGGGAAGGTCCAGGTTTACACGGAAGAATCCATTCTGGCCGATAAGAAATCGAGGGTTTTCACCCCGCTTCTGATAGAAATCACCTACCGAAGACGGCTTTTCGAGGTACTCCTGGACGTTGTGCTCGCCTCCGCGGCCTATTACACCGCCTACCTCCTTCGTTTTGAGGGAGCCCCCGGAGCAAACCTCAATTTTTTTCTGAAGTCCCTACCCATTCTCATCGCCTTTCAACTCGTTGGTTTCTATGTCTTCCGCGTATACCGGGGGGTGTGGGAAACTACCGGCATCCGGGATCTCATAGGCTATGTGGAGGGCATTACCGTGGGTACGGTGGGAGCCATGCTCATCCTACTGTTCATGTACCGGTTCCAGAGTTTCTCCCGGGCCGTGTTCGTCATCTACTGGGGCCTTATGGTCATCCTGGTTTCACTTTCGCGGTTGTCTTTCAGACTGTTGGACGAAGGCATCAAGAATGGCAACCCCAAAGGCAAACGAACCCTCATCTACGGAGCCGGTATCGGAGGCCAGATGGTCTTGAAAGAAATTGCGGCGAACAGGGCCCTGGGGCTTCATATGGTTGGTTTTGTGGACGACAACATGGGGTTACAGGGAAGAAAGGTCAAGGGTTATCCCATTTTGGGCCGGGGTGAGGGAGTTGAGAAGCTCATCCGCAGACATGAGATCCAGGAACTGATTATTTCTTTCAGTGTGAATGGGGAAAAGAAGAAAAAGGAAATCAGAGAGCTTTGCCTGAGGCTTGGGCTCGAAACGAATGTTAGGCAAATGAAACTGACGATTTCTTGAAAAAATAGCTCGGACACAAATATGAAAAAGGGGTTGCAGATGCAACCCCTTTTTCATTTGGAGGGGGAAACTATCCGAACGTAAACCCCTTGGGCAGGGCCTCTTCAGGGGTTCCTTCAGAAACCCAGGAGAGGTCCGTAATGGTGTACGTGGGATCAAGGGTCCGGAAGATGGGGATCACCCGCATTCCGATCTTAGGTTCACCCACGGAAAGATAACTCATCAGGATCGTGGAGACCCCATCAAATTCCACATTGATGAACTGGATGGGTTTTTCAAGGGTGTTGAATGCCCCCGAACGCTCGCAGACCATGAAGGTATGGATCTTGGCCGTCTTGCGGCACAGGTCCGTCAAATCGACAACCGTGTTTTTGCCCAGACAGTCGGGGCAGTGAATGCGGAAGGGGATATAAACTGTTCCCTTGAACTCACAATCGGGATTGTCGCACCGGGTGCCATGGACCTTGGCCTGAGACAGGTTCTCGAAAAACACGGCCTCACCCCCATAGGTGTGAATATAGGTCATGTCCCTGGGGTT
>CAYOIU010000237.1:0-6620 GCA_964404085.1 uncultured Desulfobacteraceae bacterium
AGGGGAGAATCGGCAAGGGTGATGATGTCTTCATCACGCGAAACCGGAAAAAGATTAAGGTGGGGCGGCTGGCTCGCATGCATGCAGATGAGATGGAAGAGATCAGCCGGGCCGGTGCGGGCGAGATCGTGGCCCTGTTCGGCGTGGACTGTTATTCCGGCGATACGTTTACCGATGGGAGTTTGAACTACAGCATGTCCACCATGTATGTGCCGGAGCCTGTCATATCCGTGACCATCAACCCGGCGGACAACAAGGCCCAGAACAACATGAGCAAGGCGCTGAACCGCTTTACCCGCGAGGACCCCACTTTTCGCAGCCACGTGGATGTGGAATCGGGAGAGACGGTCATCTCGGGTATGGGTGAACTGCACCTGGATGTCTACGTGGAAAGGATGAAAAGGGAGTTCAGTGCGGAAGTGACGACAGGCATTCCCCAGGTGGCATACAGGGAGAGCATTACCAAGATGGCCGCATTTGATTACACGCACAAAAAACAGACGGGTGGCGCCGGTCAGTACGGGAGGGTTGCCGGTTTCATGCAGCCTTCGGAAGCAGATTCCTATGCGTTTGTGAACGAGGTGAAAGGGGGTGCCATACCCACGGAATTTATTCCTGCCGTGGACAAGGGTTTCCAGTCCTGCCTTGTGGAAGGCCTCATGCTGGGATTTCCCGTCGTGGGCATGCAGGTGACGGTAAACGACGGCAAGTCCCACAGCGTCGATTCTTCTGAGCGGGCCTTCTCCCAGGCCGCGATTGGCGCCTTTAAACAGGCTTACAACAAGGCCAGGCCTGTTATCCTCGAGCCTGTGATGAAGGTGTCCATTGAATGCCCGAGTGAGTTTCAGGGAAATGCCATGGCTTCCCTAAACCAGAGACGGGGCCTGATTATGAGTTCCACGGAGGATGGGGCTTTCAGCGCCATAGACGCCGAAGTCCCGTTGGCGGAGATGTTCGGATACGCCACAACCCTGCGTTCCTTGACCCAGGGGAAGGGTGAATTCACCATGGAATTCTCAAAATATGCAAAGGTCCCTGATTCGCTGGCGGAAGACCTGAAGCGTGAATTCAAAGAGAAATCAATGGGGGGAAAATAGATATGAAAAGATTTATTTCTGTAAGCCCACTGACCTTGTTGGAAAAATCCTCACGAAAAGGCCTCGGGTCCGGGAACCTGGGAGCCCTTATTGCCAGGGCCGGGGTCGGGAAAACGGCGTGTTTGATCCACATCGCCTTTGACCGAATCATCAATGGGGCGAAATTGGTGCATATCTCGCTGGACGAACCACCGGACAAAGTCACTTCTTATTACGATGTTATTTTGCACGACCTCGTAAAGGCCCTTGAAATACAGGATGAATGTGAGGTGCGGGATCTCATCGATCGCAACAGGCTGATCCTTGCCTATCTGAACCAGAGCTTTTCTCTTGAACGGTTGGCGGACAATCTTTCCAATCTTAAGGAGAACATGGGATTCAGCCCGGATGCCCTGGTCGTGGACGGCCTGGATTTCCAGGCATCCCCCCGAACCATCCTGGAGCAGTTCAAAGAAATCGCGGGATCCTTTGAAACCGAGGTCTGGTTTTCAGCCCTTTCCCACAGGCACATCACCGAAACGAACGAGAGGGGCATTCCCCACCCGTGCCATGAGGTGGATGATCTTTTCAGCATTATCATACAGATGCAGCCCGAGGTGTCGGGTATTCATCTCCGACTGCTGAAGGACCACGATCACCCCACCTTAACCGGGGCAAGTGTCAATCTGGATCCGAGCACATTTCTGGTCATGGATTAGCCCGGGTGATTTCTTAAGCTCCTGACGGGTTTTCGGATGTGTTTTCCTCGTCAAGAAAGGGGACAAGAAAAAGGAGCCCCATTCCAGGGATGGAAGCCAGAAAACTGATTCCGAAAAACCAGCCATAGCCCAGCCATTGGGCCAGGAAACCGCCTATGACTCCGGAAAGGACCCCGCTGATATTCATCAACCCGGTGCCGATGGCATAATGGGCCGCTTTGAATTGAGAGAGACACGTCCGCATGAGAAAGGTGATGAGGACGGACGTCCCCAGCCCCCCCGCGAACTGATCAAACGCATGGACCGAAGCCACAAGAAAGAGGTTGAAGGGACCGATGGGGGTTGGAGTTGAGGCGCCGGTATTGAGCGCCACATAACCCTGGAGACCAAGGGCCAGCGCCATATAGATGAGATTGGTCAGATTCTGGGCCAGGAGAAAGGGCCAGATGGTCCTCCTGAGGCCGTACCGGGCAATGAACCAGCCCCCGAGCATGGCCCCGACAATGGAGAACGGAAGTCCCACCCCGCCGGAAATCCAGCCGTAATGCACCTTGATTCCCAGGTCCACCACAAATGGTGAAACCATGGATGCCAGCATGGATTCCCCTGTCCTCATGAGAATAATGAAGGCCAGGGCCAGACCCATTTTTTCCCGGTCCATGTAGGCCATGAAGGCCTTTGCATAAAAGGCTTCGGGGTCCCCGAAAATGGATTGTTTGATACGATCTCTGAAAAGGGCCATGAACACCAGGCCGAGCAGCAGTCCTATTCCGATCCAGCCGGAGACACGGATGTGAGCCAAGAGGGGTACATGGGCCTTGAGGTTATCATACCACCCAAGGGACAGACTGCGGTGGAGGGCCATACCCAGGAGGATCAGAACGGCAATAGTTCCTGCGCGCTTGGGGCTCAACAGAGGTCCGAAGGACTGGCGGATGGGTCGTTTGGGGGTTTGCACTCTCGGCAATAAGAAAAGGTGGTAGATGAACAAGGCGCAAAGCATCCCGGCCGAGGAAAGATAGGCGAAACGCCAATTGGTGGTGGCACCGATGGTGACGACTATTCCGGTACCTGTCATCATGGCGATACGATAGGCCATCACCCGGTATCCCACGAACCGGGCTTGGCCCTCCTTGTCCAGGGCCTCCATGTAATAACCATCAATGGCCATATCGTGTGTGGCAGCGATGAGAGAGCCCACAAAGAAAGCCACTGCAATCCACTTTACCATCCATGCAAAGGGGGTCATCAGGGCGACGCCGACGAAAAGCAAAACGAGCAGTCCCTGCGTGTCGAGCATCCAGCGGCGTTTGGTGCCGAACTGGTCGATCTGGGGACCCCAGAGAAACTTGAGAACCCAGGGAAGACCGAAGAGGGAGGTGAGGCCGATGGCCTCGAGGCTGACCTTCATGTCCCGGAAGAATACGGACGATACGATGCGGATCAGGGTATAGGGAAAGCCCTCGGCAAAGTAGGTTGTGAAGGCCCAGACATGGGGGACCTGGAGATTTTTTCTGTTCAGGATCTTGGACATGACAGCTCTGGTGGAAAGGCCGGACGGGAATCTCGGTAGGCCGGCGACATGTTTCCCTTTCATACCCGTTAAGGGACATTGGATCAAGAGAATTCTCTGCTTGCGAGATGGGAAGTGTGTCCCAAGAGAAGATGTGTGTTCAATTGACCACCCTCCCAAATTCTGTTATGTTCCATGAAAAAGTTGCAGTCCATGGCAACGCCGGGAAATGAGATGGAGCGGCGTTGGGGATCTGTGGTGGGATATGCGAAAGTCTGATACCGGCAGCAGGTATCACTGAAAAGCGAGGTCATGGCGTGTTACACGAAAAGAATGTGAAAAAGGTCGGCAGAAACGATCCTTGTCCCTGCGGAAGCGGGCTGAAATACAAGAAGTGTTGTATGAACAAAGCGGGGAACCAGTTCATACCCATTGATGTCAAGGGCCGGTATGCCCAGAAATACAGGATACGTCTAAAGGAAGAGAAGGACGTGGAAGGCATCAGGAAGGCTGGTCGCCTGGTCGTGGACACCCTCGATCTGGTGGAGGAGCGCATCAGGCCGGGAATGAAAACAGACGAAATCAACACGATCGTTCACGAGTACACCCTCAAACACGGAGCCACGCCGGCGCCCCTCAACTACCGGGGGTATCCAAAGAGTGTCTGTGTATCGGTCAATGAGGTCATCTGCCACGGGATCCCCGGAGATCGCGTTCTGAAAGAGGGCGACATCGTCAATGTGGATGTCACTTCCATTTTGAACGGCTACTATGCCGATGCGAGCAAGACCTATTTCGCGGGAAAACCAAGGGAGGATGCGAAGAAGATAGTCGCGGTGGCCGGGAACAGCCTCCGGACCGGGCTCAGACAGGTCAGGCCCGGCAAAACGATTGGTGATATCGGGTGGGCGATCCAGAATTACGCGGAGGGAGAAGGTTGCTCGGTCGTGAGGGAGTTTGTAGGTCACGGGGTCGGTTTTGATTTTCACGAACCCCCGCAGGTCCCCCATTACGGCCATAGGGGAGAGGGCGTTCCGCTTGTCCCCGGTATGGTCTTCACCGTAGAACCCATGATCAACCTCGGGAAGAAGGACCTCTATATTCTGGATGACGAATGGACGGCGGTGACCGAAGACGGGTCCCTTTCCGCCCAGTTCGAACAGACGGTCCTGGTGACGCAAACAGGATCGGAAAGTCTGACCCCCTTTGAGATTTAGTGCCGGTCCCCAAGGTGTTAGGTATGTTTTTCCATATGCGTTTTTCTCAGCAGGCGCTTGATTTGGGGTTTATTGCTGTTGGTTTTTGTCGATCAGGCCCACCGCCGTTTCTTGCTGAATACAACCGCTGGATAGACGCGAAGAAGTACGGGGAGATGCATTGGCTTGAGAAGCACCGGAATCTGAAGACCGATCCGGCGAATGTGCTCAAAGACTGCCTAACTGTTATCTCCCTGGCATATCCCTATCCTACCGGAAAACCCAGCACTTCAGACGGATTCACCACCGCCCGGTATACCAGACCCGAGAGTTCGGATTACCATGAAACGATCAAGGAAAGGGCCAAGCCTCTCGTGGCCCTCATATCCGAAGAATATCCAGGGGAGCGTTCGCGCATCTGTGTAGATTCAGCCCCCCTCCTTGAGCGCGACTTTGCCTATGCGTCGGGCATTGGGTTTATCGGGAAGAACAACATGCTCATCAGGCCCGGCCACGGTTCATATCTGTTTCTGGCTGAAGTGCTTACCACAGCGATATTTCCCATCACGACGCAGAAACCATTGGTGAATAGGTGCGGGACGTGCAGTCGTTGCGTGGAGGCGTGTCCGACCGGTGCCCTTGAAAGGCCGTTTCTTCTTGATGCGGGAAAGTGCCTCTCCTATCTCACCATTGAAAAAAAAAGCCCGATCGACCTCGAGACAGGGAAAAAGATGGGGGACTGTTTTTTCGGATGTGACAGATGCCAGGAGGTGTGCCCTTTCAACCAGGGGATGGATGAAAGGCTGGAATGCCTGCCCTCATCAGAAATGTTTCTGGACATGGACCAGGAGGGCTTTGACAGACAGTTCGGAAGGACCGCTTTTGCCAGGGCGGGCCTTCAAAAGATCAAGGAAAATATCAGGGCCATCAGGCGATGTGCCGGTTCACAAAGGCCTTGACGGCATCGGGAAACCCGGGATCCAGGCTGGAACTGCTGTGGTCCGCTCCCCCGGCCACGAAGAGTTCGGCCCGACCTGCGGGGAAGTTGTCCCTGAGTCTCAGGGCGTGATCCAGGGGGAAATTCCGGTCCCTTTCGCCGTGGATGATCAGAACAGGGTGATCAATGAGTGGTGCCAGCCTCACCGGACTCACCGTTTCCAGGCGAAATCGGTAGAAGAGATCCATCCAAAGAAGGATCATGGGAGCGAAGAAGGGTCCCAAAAGCGGGCTTTGATTCCTGTAGAGCCTGAGTAGGGCCTCACGGGTGCGGGCATAGCAGCCTTCCAGAAAAAGCAACCTGATCTGTTCGGTCTTTCTGCTCGCGGCGATGACGGCGCCTGCAGCACCTATGGAGTGGCCATACAAGAGAATCGGTTCACCTATCCAATCCATGACTGTTTCAATATCTTCGGCAAACCGGAATGCGTTCATGAAGTGATTTCCGGAAGACCCCCCATGGTCTCTGGCGCTGTGCATGACCGTTGTAAACCCCATTTGTCCGAAGACCCTGGCCCTGCCCACCATGCGGTCCCTGTTGCGGCTCCAGCCGTGGGCCAACAGGACGACACCCCTGGAGGGAACATCCGGATCAACCCGCCAGACCTCCAGTTCTCCACCGTCAACCGCAGGAATGCGTGTATCTGTGAAGTTACCCCAGTTCGGGTGTTCCACGACGGCCCTTCGCGGAATCTGGTGTACCAGATAAGTGAAATAGAGCGTGAGGACCAGATAGAGGGCGAGGACAAAAAGGATCAGTTCAGTCAGCATATCGGTTGTTGGTAGGCGAAAAAAATCATGGATCGGGTAGTCCAAGACTTTTTCCCCAGGTTATCGCCATCCCCAGGTTTCTAAACGATCACTTTTCGGCTTTCCCCGAGCAATACCCAGCAACGCCAAGTTCTTCAAAGCATTCTAGCCAGCCTGGAAACAGGAGTCAAGGCTCGTGAAAATTCGCGGAATGGATGGCTGAAATAATCGCAGAAAAGCAGCATAATATTGAAGATATTTTGTTTTTGGCAGAATTCCTGGTTTTGTTCTTGACAGTATCGGAATTTGCCATTATAGTCCATGTCAAGAATATATTGGTCGATAGGAATGAAGACTTTATAAAGGTGGT
>CAYOIU010000238.1:0-6584 GCA_964404085.1 uncultured Desulfobacteraceae bacterium
GACGGATGAATGCCGAGATTGCCTTTTCCCTTTCAAGTCTTCGGCAATCGCTTAGGAGCCGTTCTTCCAACTGACTTCCCTCACGGCCCTCCAGCAGCAGAATCATAGCAAATTCATCGGAAAGGATGGTCATGGTGGAGTCTTCAAGGTTGCACCCGTTTTCATAGATCACCTGAGAAACCTCGGCGAGGATTCCGGGGCGGTCTTTCCCAAAGGCAGTCATTATGAATCTTCTTTTCATGTTGGACCTCCGTGTTTAGCCGTTTCCCGAAAGGGTTGTGGAGAGATCGTTCTGTACATCTCTCCGGCATTGTAGGAACTTCTCACAAAAGGGCCGCTGAAAACCTGCCCGAAGCCGATTTGGAGCGCCGATTTTCTCCAGCTTTCAAATTCCGCCGGCGTCACAAATCGGTGTACCGGGAGATGGTGCCTGGAAGGCTGGAGGTATTGTCCTATGGTCACGGTCCGGCATCCTGAATCATGCATATCCTGAAGGGTATCCTGGATTTCAGCCGGCTCTTCCCCCACGCCCAGCATGATGCCCGACTTCACGGGGATAGATGAGCTGTGCCTCCGGGCCTTTTTCAGTAAGGTCAGGGAACGGTGGTAGTCCGCTTCCGGCCGAACCAGACTGTAGAGGCGCGGCACCGTTTCAATATTGTGGTTGAGGACATCCGGTTGGGCATTAAGAACAACAAACAGGCTGCTTTCATCACCCTTGAAATCGGGGATCAGGACCTCCACAAGGACCTGATCGATGCGCCTTCGGATCTCCCTAACAGTTTCGGCGAAAAGCTGGGCGCCCCCATCCGGAAGGTCGTCCCTGGTGACGGAGGTCACCACCACATATCGAAGCCCCATGTCCCGGGCCGCCCGGGCCACCCTGACCGGTTCTTCGGGATCAGGGGGGCCGTCAGGCCCCGCCTCCACGGAGCAGAAACGACAGTTCCGTGTGCATTTAGGTCCCATGATCAGGAAGGTCGCCGTTTTTTTTGAAAAGCACTCGAACCGGTTGGGGCATTTGGCTTCCTGGCAGACGGTGTGAAGCCCGAAGCCCTCGAGCAGGGCCGTGGTCTCCCCGTAGACCGGGCCGGACGGCAGTCTGCGTTTCAACCATGGGGGTTTTGGCCTTCTTTTTAGCGGTTCTTGATGGATCTGTGTCATGAAATCCCTTCGTTATTACCAGCACCGTCTAAGAGCTGTTTCACTGCCGGCAGGGTGATCCCCTCAAATGCCAGGCATAGGACGGATTGCATGTGGTTTTTAGCGGATTCAAGCACCTGTTCCATGGCAATGTTTTCAGAAAGCTCCTGCTCGAGGGATGTCATCCCCACCTCCTGGAGACCGCAGGGGTTGATCCACCCGAAAGGCGCCATGGAGAGATTGACGTTGAAGGCGAACCCATGAAAAGCAATGCCGTGCCTGATGGCTATGCCGATACTTCCAAGCTTCCTGTTGCCTACCCAGGCCCCCCGGTTCCGCCTGTCCCGGGAGGCACGGACACCGAAGTCCGAGGCGACCCCTATCATGGTCTCCTCAAGTCCTTCCACGTATTCGGTTACACTCAGCCCTGCTTCGCGTAAGTCCAGGATGGGATAACCCACGAGCTGCCCGGGGCCGTGGTAGGTGATATTTCCGCCTCGCTCCACATGGACCACCGGTATTCCCGACTTTTCGAGGAACGACTCTGAAACCAGCAGGTTCTCTTTGCCCCCACGCCGCCCGAGGGTGAAGACCGACGGGTGCTCCAGAAACAGGACCGTGTCGGCCGGAAGAACTCCGATCCTCCTGGCCTCAACCAGGCGGGATTGCAGCTCCCACGCCTCCCCGTAAGGCATGGAAGCGACCTCCAGGCAGAGGCACGGCCTCGGAACCCCTATGTTAGCCTGCAAGGCAGGGGTTTCTTGCGGCTGCCGTCTCATCCATTCGTCTCACTTTAGGCACCGTGGGTGCTTCATAAAGCAGCTCCGGGTCCTGTTCGGCCTCCTTCGCAATCCTCTTCAGCGTCTCTATGAGAAGGTCGATATCCTCCCTGGATTCCGTCTCGGTCGGTTCGACCATGAGGGCGCCGTGAACCACCAGCGGAAAATAGATGGTGGGGGGGTGGAACCCATAGTCCATCAGCCGCTTGGCCACATCAAGGGTGGCGATTTTAGCGGTCTGCTGTTTCTTGTCGGTAAAAACACATTCATGCATGCACGGCCTGTCATAGGGCAGGTGAAAAACGTCCTTGAGCCTCTCCTTGATGTAGTTGGCGTTGAGGACTGCGAGCTGACTGGCCTTTTTCAGATTTTCCCCCATGGTCAGGATATAGCTGTAGGCCCTGACGAGGATGCCGAAGTTTCCGTAAAAGGCGTGTATTTTGCCTATCGATTCCGGAAAATCATAAGACAGGGTGTAACGGTCCTCTTCCTTCAGGATCCGGGGAACAGGCAGAAAGGGTTCCAGAACTTTCGTGACACACACGGGACCGGAACCGGGCCCTCCCCCACCATGGGGCGTTGAAAAGGTCTTGTGGAGGTTCAGGTGCATGGCGTCCACCCCGATATCCCCCATGCTTACCATGCCCATCACGGCATTCATATTGGCGCCGTCCACATACACCAGTCCACCCTTGGAATGCACGATCCTTGAGATCTCCCTGATGTTTTCTTCAAAGAGTCCCAGGGTATTGGGGTTGGTGATCATGATGCCGGCGGTCTCTTCATCCATGACCTCGGCGATGCTTTCGGGGGTGAGGATGCCTTTCTCTCCAGATTTTACAGGTACCGGGTGGAAGCCGCAGAGTGCCGAACTGGAGGGGTTGGTGCCATGGGCCGTGTCCGGAATAAGGATCTTGGAACGAAGTGATTGCCTGCTCCTGTGACAGGCCGAAAAAATGAACATGCCGGCCAGTTCTCCGTGTGCCCCCGCCGCCGGCTGGAGGCTCACGGCGCCAAGGCCGGTGATCTCCCCGAGCAGCCGCTCCAGTTCGTACATCATCTTCAGCCCGCCTTGGCAAAGCCTTGGGGGAAGCAACGGGTGGGCACCGGCAAACCCGTCCAGGTTCGCCTGCTTTTCGTTGCACTTGGGGTTATACTTCATGGTACAGGAGCCAAGCGGGTACATGCCGGTGTCAACGCCGTAATTCCATTGCGACAGTCTGGTAAAGTGCCGCACCACATCCACTTCGCTCAGATCCGGGAAATCCGGGCCGCCGCCCTGGAATCGCTTATCCAGGGGGTACTTTTCCACATCTCTCTCGGGCTGGGAAAACCCGCATCTGCCCTTTTTCCCCTTTTCCCAAAGCACGGGCTCATTGAGTATGAGGCCTGTTGTTCCTTGAGCGCTCTTCATGATGTTATCTCCGCGACCAGTGCATCCATGTCGTCCCTGGTCTTTGTCTCCGTGACACACAACAGATAGTGGTGGGCAAGCTCCGGATAGTACGAGGCGAGCGGCAGGCCCGCCACGATCTTCTTCCCCATCAGCTCCTCATGTTTCTCCTCAAAGCCCTCGGGGAATTGCACCACGAATTCATTGAAGGTAGGGGTTTCGAAGGCCACTTTGAGACCCGCCTCCCTGAACCGCTCCTTGAGATATTCCGTTTTGTCACGGTTCAGTCCGGCCAGGTCCCGGATGCCTTTTCCCCCGACCGATGCCATGTACATGGCGGCCGTCAAGGCACAGAGTCCCTGGTTGGAACAGATATTGGATGTGGCCTTTTCACGCCGGATATGCTGCTCACGCGTGGCCAATGTGAGGACAAACCCGTCTTTCCCGTCCACATCCGTGGTCCTTCCCACAAGGCGGCCGGGCATCTTGCGCACAAAATCCTTTTTCACCGCAAACATTCCCAGGCCCGGTCCCCCGAACGACTGAGGAATCCCGAAGCTTTGCCCCTCTCCACAGGCGATGTCCGCGCCCTGGCTGCCCGGATCCTTCAAAAGCCCGTAGGCCATGGGTTCCGTAAAACAGGCGACAAAGAGAGCATCTTTCGTGTGGGCCGCTTCACCGGCAGACTGCAGATCCTCAATGCACCCGAAAAAATTCGGCGACTGCAGGGCCACCGCGGCAAGCTCCTCTATCTCACCGATGCTCGAGAGATCGGTCGTGCCGTTTTGGAGATAGGGAAGCGCCACCACACGGTATTCCGTGGCGGCAAAATAGGTCTCGACCACCCTGCGGTAAAGAGGATTTACCAGGCTGGAAATTGCCACCGTTTTCCTTTTCCGCTTGATGTTGAAGCTCATTTTGAACGCCTCGGCCAGGGCGGATCCACCGTCATACATGGAAGCATTGGCCACATCGAGCCCCAGCAGCCTCGTCACAAGCGTCTGGTATTCGTACATGGCCTGTAGGGTTCCCTGGCTGATCTCCGGCTGGTAAGGCGTGTAGGCCGTGGAAAACTCGGAGCGCTCCAGGAGATAGGAAACAGCCGCCGGGATGTAATGCTCGTAGCTGCCGGCTCCGAGATAGATCTTGTAATCCGGAGATGTGGCCATATCCCGGGAAAGGTCCCCCATGTGACGGTCGAGATCCCATTCGGTCATGGCCTCGGGCAAAGACATGGCGTCCTTGCGACGACAATCTTCGGGGATCGTCGAAAAAAGATCGTCCAGGGTGTCCACCCCTACGACCTTGAGCATGGCCGCGATATCTTCATCTGTATGGGGCAGGTATCTCATGGTTCAATGCCTTTCAATTCCTCTATGTACGTGCTCTTGTCCATGAGCCCGTTGATCTCGCCTTCATCACTCGGTGCCACATCGATGATCCAGCCGCCGTCATAGGGCTCACTGTTAACCAGTTCCGGGGAATCTTCCAGTTGGGCGTTGACACCGATGATTTCACCGCCGATGGGCATGTAGAGTTCGGATACGGCCTTGACGGATTCGAGCGTGCCGAATTCCTCTCCCTTTTCGAACGTGTCCCCCACCTCGGGCAATTCCACAAACACGATTTCCCCAAGCTGATCCTGCGCGTAGTCCGAAATGCCGACCCGCACCTTGCCGTCTGCGGACTTTCCCCATTCATGATCCTTTGTATAATGCACGTCCTCAGGAAAATTCAGTTCGGTGATTTCTCTCATGTTGGCTCCTCCTTAGCTCCTAAAACAGTTCTGAATGGTTCAATAGGATTGAAATGCCTCACTATCAGGGCAAGACATAGGGAATCTTCAGATTGTAGCCCTTGTATATCACAAAAGTCTCAACGGATTGCACTTCTTTTATCCGTGAGACCTCATTGGAGTAAAACTCAAGGAGACCGAATTGTCCATTCAATAATACCGTCAAGACGAGATCGAAACGGCCTGTCACGACCCCCACCGAAACCACGCCCTTCAGTCGGCTGAACTCCTCCCCTTTCTTTACAAGTTCCATGGTATCCAGCTTAACCCCCACCATGACGAGCCTGTGCCCGGGTAGACCTTCCGGGTCCACCAGGGCCGTAATGTCCAGCAACCCCTCCTTCTCCAGCTTCTTGACCCTTGTCCTCACCGTATTTTCGGTAATGCCCAGCGAATCCGCTATGGCCTTGAATGATTTTCTGCCATCACGAAGCTGCTTGATGATTCCGATGTTGGTTTCGTCGATCCTCATATTCACCCCAAAACGATATGGTGGTCTTGCTATCCGGAACCCCAGGCCCTTCCGGATCATCATGCCGCATCGCGCTCTTAACCTGGAACCCTGGAACGCGGAACTTCAAACCTATTGGTTGCAGTTTACTTTTACATGAATTTGTATATGTTTTTTTGCTGGAATTGTCAATAAAGTTAAATGGGACTGTTGAAATCAGCAATAGTGAATCATTTGTCGGACCTTATGCGTCTCCCTCTATGGAACACATGGATCCTGGCGGGCTCGACCGTTAAACAGCTGGTGTCCCCGGGTTGCAGGCGCGTATTCTTTGTAGCCTGGAAGGTCAGGGATTCTTGACCGAGCCTGGCATAAATATACTTCTCTGACCCCAGGTTGCTCACCAGATCTACCTTTGCCTGCAAAGGTCCGCTTTCCCCCTCCAGGATCATCACATCCTCGGGACGGATGCCGATTTCAACCTCCCCTTCCAAAGGCTTGAATTTCCGGTTCCCCAGGCCGAGAGAAAAACCCTTGCCTTTGAAAACAGGATGCCCCTCCCTGGCTTCAATGATCCCCTTGAAGATGTTTATCTCGGGCGATCCAATGAAGGTGGCTACAAACCTGTCAGCCGGCTCTGCATATATCCTTTCGGGCGGACCCATTTGATGAACCATCCCGCCACGCATAACCACCACTTTGTCACCGAGAGTCATGGCTTCCACCTGGTCGTGGGTGACATAGATGATCGTCCCCTTGATCTGCTGATGGAGGCGTTTGAGTTCCAGTCTCACATTGGCCCTGAGCCTCGCGTCCAGGTTGCTCAGGGGTTCGTCCAGAAGAAACACCTTTGGCCGCCTGACCAGGGCCCGACCCATTGCCACACGTTGTTGCTGTCCTCCGGAAAGTTCACGAGGTTTTCGCAAAAGCAGCTCCTCTATTCCTAACAAACGTGCCGCCTCGGATACCCTCTCATGTATGACGGTTTTGGGCAGTCGTCTCATCCTCAGCCCGAAGCCCAGA
>CAYOIU010000239.1:0-6580 GCA_964404085.1 uncultured Desulfobacteraceae bacterium
ATCATTTGCCGGAACAGGTGTTTTGTCCATTTTCAGTACCAGGGACCTCGTCACTTCAAACGTCTCTTCGGAAGTGGCAAGCCCTTTGATCATTTCCACCAGTTTCATGACAGGGACCGGATTCATAAAATGCATCCCGATCACCAATGAGGGTCGTTGGGTCGCGCTCGCAATCCTGGTAATTGAAATGGAAGAAGTGTTGGAGGAAAGAATCACTTCTTTCGGGCAGTATTTGTCCAAATCCTTGAATATCTGAAGTTTCAATTCCTCGTTTTCCGTTGCCGCCTCCACGACGAAATCCGCCTTGGCCATATCAGCGATGGAGACAGACCCCTGAATTCTTCCCAGAATCTCTCCCATTTGGTCTTTTGTTATCTTTTCCTTCCTGACCATCCTGGAGAGACTTTTCTTGATACTGGAAAAACCCCTTTCCACAAATTCATCCTTGATGTCGTTCATGATGACATCAAAGCCACTCGCTGCGGCAACCTGGGCTATGCCCGCCCCCATTTGTCCTGCACCAACTACGCCTATGGTCCTGATCTCCATGCGTTTCTGACCTCCTGATTGTTTTCAGTATGTTATCACTGCTCCTTCTGCTTCGCTTCCCGGTCTCGAACGATCATCACCGAACAAGGAGCCTTGTGGGCCACCCTTTTGGCAACACTTCCAAAAAAAACGAGGCCGGCGCCGGACAGGCCGTATGATCCCATAACCACCAGATCAATCTGCTTTTCTTCAAGGAATCGAAGGAGTTCGGAAGACACGTGCCCGTTGAGGACAACGAGCTCATAATCAATTCCCTCTGCGATCCCGGAAGCATATTCCAACTGCATCCGCTCTTCAAGATTCAGCATCAGGGATTTCTTGGGTTCCTCCGGCAAAACCCATTCCGTATCCGTCAGGAGAGGGTTGATCACGGGTGGCAAAACATGGAGGACGAACAGCTTTGCCGAATACTTTTCCGCAATTTCCAGTGCAGCGTGAAATGCCAGTTCCGCATTCCTGGAAAAATCAGTGCAGCATGCAATCCTCTTGATGGTCATGTCTCTCCTCCAGTTCATTATGGGTTTACACTACATGCTTTCTATTTCATATCCGATTTACAATATAAAATCAAGGTGGAGTGCCTAATTCCAGAATTCCGGGATAGTGTTTGACTCCCTGTAGAGGACGACGTAAAATAGATTCCTCAGGAAAAGTGGTCGTGAAAAAACACAATGGTTTTAATGAAGGAGATGCCCTATGAAGCTCGAGTTTATCGAGGCACGGGACCTTCCCGATGCATGGTTTCAATGTGTCTACAGACTGCTGGAGATGGGACACGAATACACCATTGATCGGGGAAGTTATGAAGGTCAAAAACGGTTGGAATTTGATTATGTCACTGTTCATATAAAATACCCGGGTGTCCAACCCCTTTTGCCGGATATCCCTCCTGCACTCGGTATCCCGAACCCCGTTGCAGAGGGGTATCTGGAGGAATACCTCCCCTACCTCATGACATCCATGAAACAACCGGGAGAAGACTACACCTATGGATCGTATCTCGAAAGCCAGATTGCCGAGGTCATTCGCATGTACAAAGAGGATGGTTTCGGCACCAATCAGGCCTTTATGACCGTTGGAGACCCTCAGGCCATTCACCTGAAGGACCCCCCCTGCCTTCGCGGAATCGATACACGTATCAAGGATGGGAAACTCCATTTCGCGGTCTACTTCAGGTCATGGGATCTCTGGAACGGCTTTCCGGCCAACCTTGGCGCCATACAACTCCTGAAGGAATACATGGCTTCGAGCATCGGGGTGGAAGACGGCGAAATCATCGCAGCCAGCAAGGGGCTACACCTCTATGACTATGTCTGGGAACTCGCCAAGTTGAGAACCATGTGTGAAAACCCATCCGCCCTTGCCGACGGCACATGTGAAGATGTTGGCTGATCTGAAAGGGTTCGACGAAGGCGAGATGGAACAGTGGACCCTTGGGTTGGGCCTGGCCTCCTACCGGGGACGCCAGGTACGGTCCTGGCTGTTCAGGAGGTTGGTGGCTTCTTTTGAGGAAATGACCGACCTGCCCCTCTCCCTTCGCTCACAGCTTGCCTGTGAGGCCAATATTCAGCACCTCTCCCTCGTGGACACACAGGATTCCAATGACGGGACCCGGAAATACCTCTTTGAGCTTCATGACGGGTACCGGATTGAAACGGTACTGATTCCCGAGCGTGATCACCTGACGATCTGCATTTCTTCCCAGGCAGGCTGCGCTATGGGCTGTCGATTTTGCCTTACAGGAAAGCAGGGATTGAAACGAAACCTTGACCCTGCGGAAATTGTCGACCAGGTCATTCAAGTCAGGCGCTCGCTGGAATCCCCGGAGCGCCTCACCAATATCGTGTTTATGGGAATGGGGGAGCCCCTGGCCAACTATGACAGCCTTCTGAAAGCGGTAAATAACCTGGTCGGTGAAACCGGAATGAATTTCTCACACCGAAAGGTGACGGTTTCCACTTGCGGTCTAGTCCCTGCGATAAAACGGCTGGGGCAGGATATCTCGATCAACCTGGCGGTTTCACTCAACGCCACGACCGACAAAACCCGCGACTTCCTAATGCCCATCAACCGGCGCTATCCACTTAATGAACTGATCGGGGCATGCAAAGACTTTCCGCTTCCCAACAGACGCATGATAACCTTCGAATACATCCTGATCAAGGGCATCAATGACACCCTTGAAGACGCATCAAGGCTTGTCGCACTCCTCAGAGGCCTCAGGGCAAAGATCAATCTTATCGCCCTGAACGCCTACGAAGACTCCGAGTTCACGCCCCCGCCCATGGAGCAGATCCTGCGGTTCCAGGAAAAACTTACTCAAAAAAACTTCACCGCTATTATACGTAAGAGCAAAGGTCAGGACATTCGCGCCGCCTGCGGGCAGTTGAGTGGAAAGCACCTCCGGTAATAAAACCAAAGACAACCGCATTCACGCACTTTTCTCTTGCCTTGAAGATTCTCGAAAAGCTATATTAAATGTTTTAGAATATGGAGATCAAAATGATCAAACTTGATTTTTCTAAAGGTAACGGTCTGTTACCAGCCATCGCACAAGAATGCGGCTCCGGAAAGGTGCTCATGCTTGCTTATGTCAACCAGACTGCCTGGGAAAAGACCCTTGAAACGGGTGAAGCACACTACTGGAGCCGGTCCCGCCAAGAACTCTGGCATAAAGGCGCTACCTCGGGACATGTGCAGAAAATTAGAAGTATCCATGCGGATTGTGACAACGACACCCTGCTCTTTCAGGTGGAACAAATTGGAAGCGCCGCCTGTCACACGGGCTACGACACCTGTTTTCACAAAAATATCGACAAGGACGGAAGAATGAAAGTGGATGGGATAAAGATATTTGATCCAAAAAAGGTATACAAGAAATGAATATTCTCAAACTGGGGATCCCCAAGGGGAGTTTGCAGAAGGCCACCATGGGCCTTTTTGAAAAGTCAGGGTGGAAAATCAGCGTCAATTCAAGGAGCTATTTTCCTGACATTAATGACCCTGCCATTCAATGCAGCCTGTGCCGCGCACAGGAGATGTCACGGTATGTGGAAAACGGCACGCTCGATGTGGGACTTACCGGACGAGACTGGATAGAGGAAAACGAGTCGGATGTGAAGGTGGTGGAAGATCTTGTCTACTCCAAAGTCAGTCAAAGTCCGGCCAAGTGGGTCCTGGCGGTTCCGGCAAACTCGAAGATCCATGAACTGAAGGACCTTCAAGGGAAGAAAATAGCAACGGAGCTTGTTAATTTTACCTCCCGATATTTCAAGGAAAGGAAAATCGATGTGAAAATCGAGTTTTCATGGGGGGCCACCGAGGCCAAGGTCGTATCCGGTCTGGCTGATGCCATCGTGGAGGTCACGGAGACCGGAAGCACCATCCGCGCCCACGGTTTGAAGATCATTCATGAACTCATGCAGACCAACACCCAGTTCATTGCCAATCATGATGCATACCAGGACCCCTGGAAGCAATCAAAGATTGAACAGATTTCTCTGCTCCTCAAGGGGGCCTTGCGCGCTGAAAATATGGTGGGGCTCAAAATGAATGTCCCGCAAAAGAAGATGGACGACGTCATTGCTATGCTGCCGTCCCTGAATGCGCCGACAATCGCGGGGCTTTACAATTCCTCGTGGGTCTCGCTTGAAGTTGTGGTTGATGCAAACCAGGTAAGGGATCTCATACCCCGACTCATTTCTGTCGGCGCGGAAGGGATCATCGAGTACCCCCTGAACAAACTCATTTGAGAGGTGTAAGGCTTAAGGCATAAGGCTTAAGGATCACAGGGAAATGAGAATACCATGCAGACGATAATGACCAAGAAAGCTCTTGAAATCCCTCCCTTTATCGTAATGGAAGTCATGGAACGGGCCCATGAACTCGAAAAGGAAGGTCAGCACATCATCCATCTGGAAATAGGAGAACCGGATTTCACCACCCCTTCCTGCATCTGTGACGCCGCCCGGGAGGCCATGACCCAGGGCCGGACCCACTATACCCACAGCCTGGGAATCCTGCCCCTGAGAGAGACAATCTGCAACCATTACCTGGAGAAATATGGCGTCCACATATCGCCTGACCAGATCATAGTTACCTCAGGAACTTCTCCCGCGCTTCTGTTGCTTTTTTGTGCCTTGCTGGACCCAGGTGATGAAATCATTCTCTCTGATCCGCACTATCCCTGCTACCCCAACTACGCCACATTTCTTGGTGCCACGCCGGTTTTTGTAAAAGGATATGAGAAGGAGGGTTTCCAGCTCAACCCCGAACCCATCGAGAAAAATATCGGGGGCAGAACCAAGGCCGTCCTGATCAATTCACCATCGAATCCAACAGGCAATCTTCTCGCTCCCGAACGCATGGAGGCAATTGCTCACCTGGGGCTTCCTGTGATCTCGGATGAAATTTATCATGGGTTGGTCTACGGTCAAGAGGAACATACGATCCTCGAATATACTGAAAAAGCATTTGTACTCAATGGATTTTCAAAACTCTACGCCATGACCGGCTGGAGGCTGGGTTATGTCATTGCACCTCCGCGTTTCATAAGGCCGCTCCAGAAGCTGCAGCAAAATTTCTTTATATCAGCCGGAAGCATCGCCCAATGGGGAGGTCTGGCTGCCCTCACGCGCGCTGAAGAGGATGTAGCGCGCATGAGAAAAGTCTACGATGAGAGGAGACGGTACATGATCCAGAGGATCCGCGAACTCGGTTTCGGCCTTCCAGTGGAGCCTGCGGGGGCCTTTTACGTCTTTGCCAACGCAAGAAAATTCGGCGAGAACTCCTATGATCTCGCATTTGAAATCTTGGAAAAGGCCGGCGTGGGCGTCAGTCCCGGCATCGATTTCGGAGAAAATGGGGAAGGTTTTTTGAGATTTTCCTATGCCAACTCCATGGAAAATATTCGTGAAGGACTGGACAGAATAGAACACTTTCTGGATCACATGTAATGGATGCTCAGTTTCTCATAAGTGCGTTCGGGCAGCATCAATACCCACCGCCGGATAAGCCGGAAATCGCCATTGCCGGACGCTCCAACGTGGGGAAATCTTCGCTCATCAACGTGCTCGTCAACCGCAGGAAACTCGCAAGAACAGGCTCCCAGCCGGGGAGGACCCAATCCATCAATTTCTTCGTTCTCAACGACGCCATCTACCTGGTGGACCTTCCGGGCTATGGTTACGCAAAGGTCCCGCTCAAGGTCAAGGCATCATGGAAACAGATGGTCGAAACCTACTTGAATACAAGACCGAATCTGAAGGCTGTGGTCGTTATCCTCGACGTCAGGCGGGATCTGTCTCCAGGTGACAGGGACCTCCTTGACTGGCTGATGCAACACGGGGTGGGAATTATTCTCACGATGACCAAGGTCGACAAGATCAGCAGGCAGCAGGCGGGAATCCGTGCAAAACGAATCTGTCATGGCATTGAGACCGAAGCGGTGGCAGGACCTGTCCTCTTTTCATCAAAAACGCGTCAAGGCCGTGATGAACTCCGGGCATGCATAAACCGGATCGCTGGGGTTAAGATCTGATGGAATCGAGGCCGTAGGCCTTGATCTTTTTATGAAGGTTGCTTCTTTCAATGCCGATCACTTCGGCTGTTTGGGAAATATTCCAGCCGCATTCCCGAAGCTTTGCCTCAATGAATGTTTTTTCGAACTGGCTCTTGGCCTCTTTCAGGGAGTCTGACAAGGTTTGCGGCTCAAACCCCGTTTTCTGGTCATAGGGACGGCTGAAGGGCGGTGGTATGTCTTTTGCCTCAACCACGTCAGCGGGAGTCATAATCATCAGTCTCTCTACCAAGTTTTTCAATTCTCTCACATTCCCCGGCCAGGAATACTTCTTCAGGATCGCCATGGCGCCGTCACTGATCTTCTTGGGCTCAATGTTGGTGCTGATGGAAAATTCTTCCAGGAATTCTTCGACAAGCTCAGGGATATCGTCAGCCCTCTCCCGTAATGGGGGAACGTGTATGGGGATGACGTTCAACCTGAAATAGAGGTCATCCCTGAATGTCCCTTTTT
>CAYOIU010000240.1:0-6576 GCA_964404085.1 uncultured Desulfobacteraceae bacterium
TATTTGGTGCAGATTTCGAATCGTGAATTTCTTAAGGACTTCATTGAGGTCTTCGGAAGGTGTGGTAAAGATGATGTCCGTATTGGCCACGTCTTTCATCCGGACCAGATCTTCTATTTCCTGAGCAAAAAGGACGCTGCGAATATCATTGATGGAAAAGATCCCGGTCAGCTGGTTCGCTTCGTTGACCACAGGAAAATATTGAAGCTGGCTGGACTTGAAAATGTCGCGAAACTGGGCAAACGTCGTGTTCTCGTGTATCAACTGGGTTTTTCGCAGCTTCGGCATAAGCTCCCTGACACGAATGGCGGCCAGTACATCGACAAAGAAATCCCCCCTGTGGGCATTGGAATCAAGTTTGCTCTGGACCTGTTTGATGTAGATGGTCCACTTCCGGGACAGCAGAAAAGCGATGGTGCAAACCAGCATGCTGGGGAGCAGGAGGTGGTAGGAGTTGGTCATTTCGCTTACGAAGATGATTGTCGAAATGGGAGCATTTGAAACGCTGGCAAAAAAACCCGCCATTCCCACCACCACAAATGCGCCCGGATAGGGGACTAACCCGGGCAGGATACTGTGAAAGACTCTTCCCACAACACCGCCCAAGGATCCTCCTATCACGACGGAAGGTCCGAAGACCCCTCCGCTGCCGCCGGAGCCTATGGAAAAGGAGGTGGTGAGTATTTTTCCAATGGCCAGACCCAGGAGGAAGAGGGTCGGCAGCTGGTTGTCCAGTGCCATCTGTGCAAATCCATATCCGAACGCGAGAGTCTGGGGAAGAAAGAAGCCTATGGCCCCGGTGCAGAGGCCCCCGATGGCCGGTTTGATGTGGTTTGGGATACGGAAGCTCTTGAATAGACCATGAATGCCGTAGAAGGTTTTCACGTAAAGAAATCCACCGGCAACGACTACAAGGGTCAGAACAGTGTAAGGCCCGAGTTCCAGGGGGTTTTGGAATACAAAATCCTGAGATTCAAAAAGTGAACCCCACCCGAAGACCAGGCAGAACATGCAGTAGGCAACCACGGACGAGATACCGGCCGGGATAAGGACCTCGGATTCAAACTCAGGATCACGATAGAGCACTTCGGTGGCGAACAAGGCTCCGGCAAGGGGGGCTCGGAAGATACTTCCGATACCGGCACCTACGCCGGCCGCCAGCATGATCCTTCGTTCACGATCCGAGAGATTCAGCTTCGTGGCCAGGAACGAGCCGAATCCGGCACCAATTTGCGCGATGGGGCCTTCACGGCCTCCGGATCCACCCGTGGTGATGGTCAGGGCCGACGCAACGGTCTTGATAAAAGGAACTCGACCCCGGATAAAACCGCCTTTGTTGTGATAGGCATCAATGGCCGCGTCGGTGCCGTGTCCCTCGGCTTCCGGGGCGAAAGTATAGACCAGCCAGCCGCTGAAAATGCCTCCCAGGGCGGGCAGGAAAAGCAGGAGCCAGCGATTGAAGACCGTTCCCGTCGGTGAGAATAGGGGAGACTCACCTGCAGGAGACGGCGGACGGTACCCGGCCATGAGATCCATGAAAAAATGGCTCCCGAGGCCACACAAATAGTGGAAAAGGATGGACCCCAAACCGGCTATGAGGCCGATGAGTACGTAGTAGAAGGCCCATTTGCCCGCCGAGGCAATCCGGATCGGGGACAGGCGGTTTCTGAAAAGGTTTGAAAAAATTTTGTGTCTCCAGTTTCTATTTGTTCCCCCTTATAATGGGGTGGCGGGTCGTCGTCAAGGAAAACTCCTTTGAGCGTCAGATTTTCCTGCGAAGCCTCATTTTTACCGTTATTCAGGGCCGGCAGCGCCGGCAGGGGCTGTATCCTTCCCAGAAGGCGTCGTATTTGGAAGAAAATCTTATAAGGTTTGTCTTTGCAATCCTCCTGGCAAAGGGACACCCGGGGAGATGAAAACGGAGCGTCTTTCTGTTTCCGAGATAGGTTTTCCCCTTTTTCGTGAGATCGGTATGCCAGATACCCACTCCTTTTTTCATGGCCTGGCGCTGCAACAGGAGAAACCTGCCCTGGTGTTTGAGATTCAGGGTAAAATAAAACACATGGGCAAGTCCCTCCCGCAGCAAAAGCCCATTGAGCATGAGACCGTCCTCCAGAAAGACGTAGGCCAGGTACCGGCCATAACGGTCTTTGCGTTCCCGGTCATATTCGAGAGAAACACGTGCATTTCTCAGCAAACGGACGTTGAATTCCCTCGCTGGAAGTGCCATGAATTCGTTCTTCCCGGTCTCATGATCGATCTCAGGGGCGTCTATGCCCAGGAGCCTTACTTTTTTCCCATTTTCCAGCAGAATGGTATCCCCGTCATAAACGAATTTGACCTTCAACCCTTTTGAAGAAGACGGAGAAATGGTGAGAAAAGCTATGACGGCCAGAAGGACTAACAATTTAATGTTCAAAACGAATTTTGCCATGGGTCACTTGATATTGGACGGATGAAATCGAGCTACGGAAAGAGCAATAATAACGAAATATTGACAGTTTGCATTCTTTTGATTACTATAACAAATTATATATTGACTTTAAGGCCATTGGGCATTAATATAACAAACGATGAACGTTTCATGTTAATGAATGCATCGAAGAAATTCAAAAAAACATAAAGGAGCTGATTATGCCGCAAATCATGACAACGAAGGAACTGGCAAAGTATTTGAAGCTGCACGAGATTACAATCTGTAAATATGCCGCGGAAGGAAAAATTCCCGCTATTCGGATCGGCAGAGTGTGGCGTTTTGACAAGGAAGCCATCGATAAATGGATCGGTGGGGGGACGAAGAAGTAGTCCATGACCGACATCGACAATGAGCAGGATGTTAATCTTATGCTGCACGACAAGTCCGGCGCTCTGCTCATGCTGAACAAGGATGAGCGGAAACTCATCAAAGAGCTCCTTGTCATGTCCATGAATTCAGAGAGCGTCAAGGATTTCATTATCAAACGCCTTGGGAACGATTATCTCCAGGTGGGGAAAAAGCTGCTGGAGTCCATGGGAGGTTCTTGACCCATTGGGCCGGCAGTGGTCTTCCCAAACTGCGCCGATCGTCAGGAGTAAAGAAGGTGAGGTCTTCTCCATCCAGAGAAGGCTTCATCTTTTTTTGTCCACCGGTCCCGCAGCACCGCCGGCGGGGTACCGATCTCCAGATCATGCCTCAGCGAACCGTCTCCCAGAATCAGGTCTATGGGTTTCCGCTCGAATTCGTATTCGTAGGGGGGGGCTTTCCATCGGAAATCGTCCTCGTGGATGGCCATGATCGCCCCCAGAAGAGCCACGGAAAGGAAAAACGGCCTGAATGTGCGGGTGTCGAGGATGTGGATCATAAACCCCCTACAGAGATCCCCCGCCCATTTGTGAAAAGTGGGGCGGAAGGTGAACTCCTGCAGCAGACAACCGCTCAAGGCCTCTTTATCCAGGACGTCCAGGATCCCTGAAAGTTCCAGAAAGGGGGCTCCAAAAATCTCAAAAGGCCTGCAGGTTCCCCTCCCTTCCGACAGATTGGTGCCTTCCCAAATCACCTGGCCCGGATAGACGCAAGCCGTTGCCGGCTGGGGCATATTGGGAGAAGGCATGATCCAACGCAATCCCGTATCCTCCCAGTACATGCTTCGCTTCCACCCATCCAGGTGCACGACTTCCAGATCACACCCCAAATGGAAAACCTCATTGAATATCCCGGCGAGTTCGCCCAGGGTCAAACCGTGGCGCATGGGCAGGCTCCACGGACCCACAAAGGAAAAAAGCGCAGGCTCCAGGAGAGGTCCTTCCACTATTTCGCCTCCAAGAGGATTCGGTCGGTCAAGGACCAGGACCTTCTTGCCGTTCCTCGCTGCCGCCTTGAGACATCCCAGCATGGTGCTCGCGAAGGTGTAGACCCTGGTCCCCACGTCCTGAAGATCGATGATCAGAATGTCCACCCTCTCCAGCATTTGGTCATCAGGCTCCCTCTTGTCGGCGTAGAGGCTGAAAATGGGGATCCCGAGGGACTTGTCCCCGCTGTGTCCGGTCTCGACCATGTTGTCCTGGTCTTCTCCGGTGTAGCCATGCTGGGGACCGAAAAGGGCCTTCAGATGGCCCGGTAACAATTGGTCAATGATCGTCTTGGCGGGGGTCAACCGGTTGTCCAGCGAGGCCTGGTTTGAGAGAAGGCCGAGCCTGTACCCTTTCAATCTTTTCCAGTGGCCCATTCTGAGCCTGTCGAGTCCTGTCAGCACCTGGTGCATATCCAAAGCCTTTCCTTTCATGAGAAACCAGGCGGAAATTCAGCGCCCGGAATGTTTGAACGACGCACCCAAGAGCCAGGCAAACGGCAGCCTAAAAGGAACGAACTGGAAGCGAACCTGACAATCTTTTTCATGTACTTTCTAAACACTCCGGCGGAAATGGACGCCGATTTGGGGTTTAGCGTCACGTCCAAGAAGCGCGTGGGCTTCCGGAGAGTAAAACCCCAAATAGTCGTCCATGTCGGAGTTGGTTGCCAAATGCACTTTGAGAAAGCACATGAAAAAGATTGTCAGGTTCGCTTCCTTAGACACGTAGAACAAAGTGGCTTCGTTGGAAGCTGGGATTTTAAGGCCAATCATAAGCAATATTTTGCCTTGTTACAAGGGCTTTATCTCAATGTCTGATCTCTCCGCTTTTAAGGCTTCAGGTGGACCCAAATTCATTGCGTTATGACCCGGGCTTTGATATGAATCAGGCAGGATCATGAACACAAAAGATCTGAAAGAGGAGGAGGACAATGACTTTTCCCTATCTGTTTTCACCCATTGGAATCAACGGGATGGAGTTCAAGAATCGGATCGTCATGACCGCCATGCACCTGGGGTACACCCCCGAAGGCACGGTGACGGATCAATTGATTGCTTTTTATTCCCTCAGGGCGAAGGGCGGGGTCGGACTGATCATCGTCGGCGGTTGTTCCATCGATGAATACGGAGGAATGTCCAGCATGATCGGCATCAACAGTGACCGATTCATTCCGGGCCTGAGAAAGCTGACGGATGGGGTGAAAAAGAACGGTGCCAGGATCGCCGCGCAGCTTTACCAGGCCGGACGTTACACCCACTCCGCCATGATAGGGGGGAAGAAACCCTTTTCGGCTTCAGCTGTACGATCAAAATTCACGGGTGAGACACCGAGGGCCTTGGATCTGGAGGAAATCCCGGGGGTTCAGGACCGATTTGCGGAAGCCGCTCTGAGGGCCAAAAAAGCCGGGTTTGACGCCGTGGAGATTCTGGGGAGCGCCGGCTATCTCATCAGCCAGTTCCTTTCGCCGGTGACGAATTTGAGGGAAGATGGCTACGGGGGAACCCTTGAAAATCGGATGCGGTTCGGGGTTGAGATCGCGGAAAAGGTGAGAGAGGCGGTGGGAACGAATTATCCGGTCATCATGCGCCTTGCAGGCAATGACTTCATGGAAGGGGGGTGCACCAACCGGGAGGCCCGGATCTTTGCCGAGGCCCTGGAAAAGGCAGGGGTGGATATGTTCAATATAACGGGCGGATGGCACGAAACACGCGTTCCCCAGCTGACCATGAATGTTCCACGGGGTGGTTATGTCTACCTTGCCCGGGGCATCAAGTCGGTGGTTTCCAGGCCTGTCCTGGCCAGCAACCGCATCAACGACCCTGAAACGGCCGAGGAAATCCTCCGGAATGGTGAGGCGGACATGGTCACCATGGCGAGGGGGCTCCTGGCGGACCCGGATCTCCCGCGAAAGTCGCAGAATGGCAGGGTCGGTCTGATCTATCACTGCATCGCCTGCAATCAGGGTTGTTTCGATCAGATATTCAACCTTCGTCCTGCGACCTGTCTGGTCAATCCCATGGCGGGCAGGGAAGCTGAGCTCTCCATTGAGCCGGCCTCCACGGTCAAGAAGGTCCTGGTCATCGGCGGCGGCGTTGCGGGCATGAAGGCGGCGGCTGTGGCGGCTGAACGCGGGCACAAAGTCACTCTCATGGAAAATACGGACCGTCTGGGGGGACAGGTCCTCCTGAACCGGCTGATTCCGGGCAGGGAGGAAATGGTTACCGCGGCCGATGATCTGGCCGGGAATATCAGGGCCCTTGGTGTGGAAATACAGCTCAATAAGAAGGCGGATCTGCCGTTGGTCCAGTCCATGAAACCCGATGCGGTGGTGCTGGCCGCCGGCGCAAGGCCCATCCTGCCTGAAATTCCGGGTGTTGAACAGGAACACGTGGTCCAGGCCTGGGATGTGCTGGCGGGAAAGTCAGGGGTCGGCCGGAGTGTCGTTGTGGTGGGGGGCAATGCCGTGGGACTTGAAACAGCCATGTACCTGGCCGGAATCGGGAGCCTTTCTCCGGAAGTGCTTCATTTCCTGGTCGCCAACCGGGCCGAGTCCATGGAAACCTTGATGGAACTGCTCAACAAGGGCAGCAAAAAGGTGACGGTTGTGGAGATGATCAAGAAGGCGGGAAAAGATATCGGGCTCACCACGCGATGGACGATCATGGCTGAATTGAGGCGCCTTGGCGTGACGGTCATGACCGGAACAAAGGCAGTCGGGATCAGGGCCGATGGCCTGGAGATCGAGCG
>CAYOIU010000241.1:0-6540 GCA_964404085.1 uncultured Desulfobacteraceae bacterium
CGCAGGCCTTGCAGGCTTTCCAGGAACATGTAACTGCCAACGCCGCCCAGCATTATGACGTATGTAAGTTGAATCAGAAAATCGGCGTTTCCCAACTGGCGGAGAAGCTTGATGATCTGAACACCTCCCGTGCCCCCGATAACACCGCCTATCAGCAAAATAAGGCCCATCTTGAAATCGACATTTCCCAGTCTGTAGTGGGCGTAGGTGCCTGAGGCGGAGGCTGCCACAATCTGGTTGGAATCAGATGCTGCGGCTACGGTTGGAGGGATCCCGATCATAATGAGTAAAGGGGTCATGAGGAAACCGCCGCCAACACCGAATAGGCCCGAGAGCAATCCAACCAGAAACCCCAGGCCGACAATGACAGGCAAGAGAACGCTATGATGAGCAATGGGTAAATACATGAACCACGACATGTCAACTCCTTCCATTCAAGTTCTTAATTCATAAGTAGTAAAAAATTTGAAATTGTTACCAAAATAGAGCGAAATTCTGACCCTTAAATGCCTCCTGTTCCACAAATTGTCAATGGCCGACCTCTTTGTAAATGGGCAGAACAACGGTAAAGGTGGTTCCTTTTCCAGGTTTGCTTTTCACGGTGATCTGGCCGCCATGTTTCTTGATTATTCCATAACTGACCGATAGACCCAGCCCCGTTCCCTTGCCCACATCCTTCGTGGTGAAAAAAGGATCAAAAATATGGGGCAGGTGCTCCTCTGCAATCCCAGAGCCGGTATCTCGGACCATGACGCCTATCTTGTCGTTTCCCAGAGTGGTGTGAACCGTCAAATCACCACCTCCAGGCATGGCTTGGACGGCGTTGGTGACGAGGTTCAGAAATACCTGTTGCAATCCCTGGTGGTTTCCATTGATCTTGGGCAAATCTTCGGCAATCTCTTCATGCAACCGCACCTTGGACAGGGCCATGTGATTCCTTGCGAGCTGGATCGTTTCCCTTAAAAGATTCGCCAAATCCAGTTCGTTGTAGCTGGATATTTCAGCCCGGGAGAATTCCAGCAGATTTTTTACAATCTCACTGGCCCGAAGTGCCTGGGTTAGGATATCCTCCAACAGAACAGAACGCCTTTCCTCTGAGATTTTTCTCTTGCCGACCAGTGAATCCACAGTCAAAACGATATTGTTGATGGGGTTGTTCAATTCATGGGCAACTCCGGAAACGAGGGTTCCCAGGGAGGCGACCTTTCGGGAGTGGATGATCTGTTCCTCCCTGGCCTCAAGCTCTCTGGCCATTCGATTAAAGGCGATAATCAGATGATCAACCTGGCTCTCATCGCTGCCGACGTGAGAAATAGGGCTGAAATCTCCCAGGGCGACCTTTTCCGTGGCTTTTTCTATCTTGGCAAGTGGCCTGACAACTTTCTTGATGATCAGTCTTGCGCCTGTTATGAACAGAAAAAACATGGCTCCCATGAAAACGAGCGGCCACCTCAAGGCGTTTTTTGCTTCGTTGGCGATGAGTCCTCTTTCAGACTTCAGCATGATTTCTGCAGCATCCACCAACTTTTTCCCCACGGATCTGATCTCTTCCTGCTCAGCGTTACCGGGACTGTTATTCGCCTGTGCAACCTTCAGCATGTCAAGCGTGGCATATTCCTCGAGGCCTTTTTCCAGTTGGATGCATTCCATTCGTGCACAGGATTTTCCGGAATAGCTTAGCTTCTTGGAAAATGAATTTCTTGCCAGACCAAGGTAGTATTTGGTAGATTCGAGGCTCTCCTTGTTATGGTACAATAGAAAGTTCTTTTCATACCGCCTCATCTCCAGAATTGTATTGTAGAGGTCCTCCGTCAGTTCAAGGTGCCGGATGCCCTGATTTACGTTGGTTACGCCCAGGTAGAGCACCGGGAAATTCAGCAACAATATCAATATGCCAAGATAGATGAATAAATTGAGCTTATATTGCAGATTTACATATTTTTTTAGCCATGCCATTTTTCGCGAACCTTATTCGAGAAAATCGGAAATGCCGTCAACAATCACCTGAGGATGAGTACAGAATATTGGCTGCCTTTGATCAACTTGCTCACCTTGGCCTTGGGAAAAACCTTTTCCAGCATGGATCGCTTCCCCATCCAGAGGGCCATGAGTCCCCACCGGCCCTCCTGGGAGATGAAGGCATCCAAAGATGCGAGTTCGACAATCTCAATCCACGGCTCAAGACCTCGAGCCGTATAGTATCGGAGGATGGCATCCATCTTTTTCTCGACTTCGACCTTGAGTTCCTCACCCTCGGTCAGCCCTATGATTTCCAGTTTGGCCTGGTGGAGGGTCACCAGCTGGTTGATCATTTCAAGGGATTGTTGGCTGACCAGGTCATGATCCAGACAGCAGACGATCTTTTTCACCTCTTTTTCTTCCTTGGCCACCAGGACCGAACAGGTGGCCTCGTTGACGACCCTTTGGGGTACCTCACCCAGTTCTTCCCATTCACAGCCCCTGGAATGATCGCAGCCCATCACGATGAGGTCCATTTCCTCTTCCTCTGCTTCGGCCAGGATCTCTTTGACAGGATTTCCCAGCCTGATCCGGGCCTTCAGGTCTTTTCTGGCGCTCTTGGCCACATACAACTCTTCCCAGACACCTTTGCTCACTTCAATAAGCTGGTATCCAAAATTGCGCTGGGTATAAGGGCAGTCATCCTCGTTGAAATGACTGAGAAACCTTTTCTGATATTCAAGGAGCACCTCGGGCAAGGGGTGTTCCATATTCCAATCCTCGGAGGATGCCGCCGCCTTTCCAGCAGGAGACCTCTTCGGCAATACGCCCAGTATGGTGACATTGGCCCAGGTATTCCCAGCCAGTTTAGCCACCACGTCGGCCGTCTTGGTGCTGTAAGGATTCCGGTCCACTGCAACAAGAATCTTCATTTTTTTCTCCCTATACTTGATGTAATCGTAAAAAGTCGGTTCATGGAAACGATGATGACTTCTTCCAAAATCATCAGATTTTTGCCCCTATTGTCGGCACACCAGAACAGCCGACGGTACACGACTAAGCAATTCCAGCATGGAGTCTTTCCCGTCCGTTTGGCGGGGGAGACAGGCGAACACCAAGCTGTAGGGTTCCAGCGAATCGGCAATTTCTGCCGGGACGCCTCGAATCGCCCTTGCTTCTCGCGGTGACCACCCGGCTTCTGCAAGCATCTTCCTGGCGGAGACAATACATTGGTCAGCTTCTCTGGAATCGGAAGCATTCATACCATCTTTGCCCTCTCTGAAGCTCAGCCTTCCTGGTTTTTGGAGCTTGACGTGGAGTATGTCGAATGTCAGCTCCGCACCCTCAAAGGTCTTGAAAAATCTCGGGATGAGAGACCACAGATCGGTCGTGTCTTCCAGGAGGATAGCAGCCTTTCTCAGCTCTACCAGATTCTTGACCATGAGGATCGGGCAGGAGGCTTCCACGTATAGCCTGCTTTCAAATTTTGCTCTGAAATTTGATGGGTTAAAGGAGTAAAGAGCGCCCTCAATAAAAAGATCATAAGAGCCTTCATCGAGTTCGCGGAGTATTTCCATTTCACGTTCGCCCACGAACATCTTCGGTTTTCGAAGCGTAGGACAGGTGCGCTTTTCTTCATCAATAAGTTGAGATATCTCCGCTCCGGCGGAGACCAAAAGCCCCTTCTCCCAGGTACTCTTCACCCATCCGGTTCCGGGTGGCCTGTCTTCGTGCTCAGGTTCTTCAATATAGATGGTTTGGAGATTCATGCCGGTTTGGTTTGCCAATCGACAGGCATATCTGAGAGCAATGCTGGATGCCAGCCGGTTGTCTACCGAAATCAGTGCCCCAATCATATGCATCCCCCCTTCTCATCCCCGCACTTGTGCTGTTACTAAGCGGCGTCATCCTCATTCTTGAGTGCTTCTTCCGCCTTACCGATTGCGGTGCGCATCTCTCTCAGTTTGAAGGGCTTGGCGATGAAGTCGAATGCCCCCTTTGTCAGGGATTCCCTGGCAACCTCGAGTGTCGCATACCCAGTAATCATGATGACCTTTGTCCGGCCGGATTTTGCAGATACCTTCTCAAGGACCTGGATGCCGTCCATTTCGTCCATGCGAATGTCCGTGACCACAATATCGAACGCCTTCTCCGATATTCGTTCCAGTGCCTTATTGGGATCAACAAAGATCTCCACCTGGTGCCCCTCCTTTTCAAGGGCCGGTTTCAACCGTTCGCCGACAATGGGTTCGTCATCCAGGACCAAAATATCAAGTCGATCTCCCATATCTTCACCTCCTAATATTGATGGAATCCCTTCAGGCCAGATTCGGCTCCGAGCGTGTCCCGGAAGAGCCGCCTGCAACTTGGAGGGTCTTTTGGATTTTCCGTCTTTGCCTATAGGCGCGAATTACATAAAACAGAATGACAAGACAGCCGGAAATACCGCTGGCGAACAGAAAAAACTTGCTCACCAGATTGAAGTACCGGTCCCAGCTAGGGTCGAGATGGAGGTAGCCGAGCTGCCGTAAGTAGATGGGAATGGCGATGATGCGGCTCAAAATGCACAATAGAATAATTAGGCAGGTCACCAGGCGAATGATCTTTTCATTAACCACCTTGACGCCATAGACTCCCAGATAGATTCCAACCAGAGAACCCAAATAGAGGAGTATGGTCAACCGTATGTCCACAAACCCCTGGTAGGCGTAACTCAAGGCGCCGTAAGCGCCCATGAACATGGCCAGGTAAAGCTCCGTGCCGGTCGCCACGGCAGTCGGCACCCCGAAGACATAGATCATGGCGGGGACGCCGATGAAGCCCCCCACACCGATGGTACCCGCCAGATATCCGGTGGCAATGCCAACGATCAGAATAATCCAGAGGCTGACCTTCGTATCCGCCACCTTGAAATAGATCATGGGAGGAAGGTTGAACCGGGCCAGGAAATCGGCAATCTTAGTGGAAGGCCCCTGTCCTCCTTCGGCCTGACGAGAGGTCTTGATCAGGTCGCTCAGCATGGACAGGGCAACCCCCAAAAGGATGGTGGCAAAAACGATGCTGATATAGAGATTCGCACCCGCGCCTTTTGCTGCACCGTGGCCTGTCCCGCCGCGGAAGAGCTTGCTGGCTATGAGGACCGCCAGTTGGATGCCGATAACCGCCGTCCCAAGGACAAAGAGGGCAAGCTTTTTGTCCACATTGCCTGCCTCGCCATGTTTTCTGGATCCCACCATGGCCTTGCCGAATTTGTGGGTGATGTTACTGGCAACTGCTACCACGCCTTGCACCCCGAGGTTCATCATTCCCGGCGTCATAAAAAAGGCGCCGCCGCTTCCGATGAACCCGCTCAGGACGCCGCCGATGAATCCCAGCAGCACAACCTGCAGGCCGGTAGCCAGATTGATATCCAGAAAATGGACAACCAGAGAATGCATTCTTGACCTCCTTTGCTTTGCTCAGTATGAGTTGTTTATCATCTGATTTGCATGCCCTTCTTTGGGCACCATGATGACTTCTGACGAAGTCGCTTATTAAACGCGTATAAAGAAGTGAATCTGAAAAAGATTGTCAGGTTCGGTTTCCATTCGTTGCTTATAGACTGCCCTTTTCGGCATAAGTTAGCTCTTTACGAACTCATCAATCAATCCCAATCAATTTCAGGAGCAGACCTGTCACGGTACTGTAGCAATAGGCGACAAAGGGAACAAACAGGGCCACGCCGATTGACGCCAGCCATTTCCATTGCTCGTGAATATCTCCACCCAGAAAATTCAAAATGGGGTCCTGGAAAGCAAAAACCATCATGTAGATAAAGACGACAACAGCGGCAAAAGCCACGAGCCTTACCGCCTGTTTTTTCCCGAAGAGGAATCGTGATTTCATCTCATCGGCGGTGATCACCGGTGCCTTCAGCCTTTCCCGGATGGCGAGTGAAAGTTCTCGCATCAGGCGCATTCTCGCCTCATGACCTTTCTCAAGAAAAAGGTCTCCCAGCACGACCAGAGAGCAATTGCTCTCACCCCTTATCCTTTCAATGATCTCCTGCCGGGCCCCGGATATGGTCTGTCCCCCGGCGGAACGTCCGATGGAAACCAGCTCCTCCATCGTTTGGGTAAGCCCCTTGTCATCCAGGACAGGTTCAAGCCCGTCCTCTTCCACACCGCCGGTATAGACTTCCGAATCCGTTCCCGGCGAAGGGCCTTTCGCTTGGTTCAGTCGGGCCTTGGATGAAGTGGTGACGGGTTCCCCCGGTGCAGCCACACGGAGGAGTTCCACGGCTGCCCCCCAGCGCCTCGATAACTGGACGATTTCCTCGAAGTTTTCTGAAGCCGGGCTGAAGGATTCCTGGACCCAGAGGATGTTGGTCTCCGCCATGGTACATCTGGTTTCTTTGCATCCTTCAAGTCCTTGAAGGACCTTGGAGATGGCTTCTGCGGCTCCTTCCTGGCGGGGCATGTAGGTCACGGTGACAACACCGTCCACTGCGCGAACCCCGAGGTCGAGATTTCGTGTCAATTCATGGGTCGCGAGCTTCACTTTTGCCCTGGCGGTCAGGTCAAGGTTGGTCATCAATCTCAG
>CAYOIU010000242.1:0-6527 GCA_964404085.1 uncultured Desulfobacteraceae bacterium
AAGGATTCTGATCTTCTGTTCGGCCTCTTTGAGCTGCCTCGTCACCGGTTCCATGCTCTACGCCCCCATTGTGCAAATGGTGATCAGATTTCCCTGCCCAGTAGGACATTCCTCAAGGTCTGTGGCGAGAAGATGCTGTGTGGAAGATAGTGCGGAACCGAGAAGTGTTTGGGTGACTAGAAGAGTGACCCCTGCTGGTCTTCTTCTCCATCGTTTGCCACCGTACCCTCTTCTGCAGGAAGCATCTCCCCCTTGAGGAAAAAACGTTCAAACAGGCGGCTGTATTCAGTCCAGGCACCTTCATGGCCGTCCTTTTCAAACAACCGTCCCAGGCCGTTGACCTTTGCATCGAGATCATCCAACAGGTGGAGCACGAAGGCCTCCAGGAATTTCGGCCTCTTGGGCGAACCGAAGGCGTATTCGCCGTGGTGACTGAGAATCAGGTGCTTGAGACGGACCGCCAGTTCCGGAGGAAAATCCTTCATGCGGGCCAGTTTTTCTTCCACCATCAGGGTCCCCTCTACAAGATGCCCCATGAGGCGGCCTTCATCGGTGTACTCTATGGTCAGGTGGGCACTCAGTTCCCTGACTTTCCCGATGTCGTGCAGGAAGGCACCGGCCAGGAGGAGGTCCCTGTCCAGCTGGGGATAATGTTCCGCCGCCTTGAGGGCCATGAGGCACACCGACAGGGTGTGTTCAAGGAGCCCACCCAGATAATTGTGGTGAAAGTTCTTCGCAGCCGGTGCCTTTTCAAAAAGCGATACAAATCGCCGGTCCCCGAGGAAACGATCGATCAGTCCCTTGAGGTGGGTGTTTTCCATTTCCTGTAAGATCTTCCTGAGCCGAGCCATCATGGCTCCCGAAGAACTCTTGGACGACTCCAGAAAAAGGGAGGGGTCGATATCCCCTTGGACGACTTCAAGCCCGGACAGGGTCAATTGAATGCGGCCCCGGTAGGAGGTTGCCTTGCCTTCCACATCCAGGATATCACCCGCCCCGAACCGGTCTGACAGCATATCCACCCGGTCCCATACCTTGGCTTCCACCTCCCCGGTCCGGTCTGCAAGTGTCAGGGTCAGGAAGGGATCCCCCCTTTTTGTGTTGCTCAAGCGCTTTTCACGCACCACATAACGGCCTCGGACAGGACCACCTTCCTCAATATCTTTGATCCACAATGGGTCGACAGGTTCGGCTTTCAGAGTTTTTTTCATCAATCGTCAAAGTCCCCCGTGGGTCCCTTGTCCGAGTTCACATCCTTGGCACGTTCTCTGATTTTATTCTCCGTCCATTCCCTGGGGTCCTCGGTTCGGCTTGCCTTCGGTTCGAGAGCGAATGAACCGGATTTCAGAATGGTTTCAATGGCCAATGGAGCCGTATCCCGGGCATTGAAAACCCTGGTGAGGAGCCCGTACACAAAGTCTTCAACACCCTGGGCCATCCGTTCACGAATGTCCCTGGGAAGCCTCATGAGTCTATTTTCAAAAGGAAGATTCAATTTTTTGTAATCACCGCCTTTCAACCCCTTGTCCTTTGCGTATTCCACTATCTCCATCCATTGGGCGTCCGTCATTCCCCTCGCCGCTTCCTTGATGAATTCCCCTTCCGCATTGAGCTGGGCATTTCCGAATTCGTTCACCTGCACACCCCAGGAGATCATCTGGAGGGCTGTCGCCACGTTGGCCTTGGTGGTCCGGGTTTCGGCGGCGATCCGCCGAAGCCGATCAGAATTGTTTCCCGATGTACCGTGCTGAGCCCCCGAAATGCCATAGGGGACAAGGGCCTTGTGGATTTGTGCGGTGAGGGGCACCTGGATGCCTGCGTCACTGGCCTCTATACCGTGTGTGGTGCCGTTATTGAGGGCGATCCAGTCGGGAAATATGTCATGACTGTTGAGGCCTCGGATCAGAAAAAGGGCCTCTTCCACGGTGGACAAGCCTTCCTTTCCCTTGATTTCCCCCACCTCCGTCTCATGACCCGCCCAGACGGGAATGTATGGAGCCAGCGTAAGGTTGGCCAGTAGGTTTTCGTCGTCGGGGAGGTGAGAGGCGTCGATGGCGATGGAGGTTATGCCCGCATCGAAGAGGGAGGGAATTTCGGTCTTGGCCTTCTCCACGTCTTCAGGCCCCTTGATGCCATAGTGGTCCGCATGAATGGCAACGGGGACGGTGATACCCAGCTCGTTACAGATGGCGTCCGCCTGTCTTGCCAGGTTCCAGAAATTGATTGCACAGTAGGCGGCGGCACCACCCTCGGACTTGGCAATCTCCAGGATGATGACGGCGTTCGCTCGTTGCGCCGCCTTGAGCGCACCCCTGATGACGAATTGATTCCTCCCGTTGGCCGCGATGGTCATGGCCTTACCCTTGGCCATCATTGCCCTGTCAACGACCTTGCCGCTCACGATCAATGCCCTGGAATGGGGAAACAATCGAACGATATTGGGTGGTCTTCCCATGTCCAGCGCCCTGTTGAAATCCGTCAAAACCTTATTGTTGCCTAAAGCCATTGGCTGATCCTCCTTTCCTCCAGATGAATTCGCAGGGACCAGGGAGTGCTTCCATGTCCCGCGTCCTTTCCCGTCAAAACGGGCTTTACACAACCCGACCGAAATTCCTCTCACTCACTTCGTTGGGGTTCAACAATCACCTTTACGCATTCGTGATCCCCCGGCACACAGACCGTCCCGAAGGCACCGGTGGCCTCATCCATGCGCAACCGGTGCGTCACGAGTTTTTCAACGGGGATGCTTCCGGCCTTGATCAGATCAAGGGCTGTTACGCAATCGGCCGGGCTCCCTGCATAGGTGCTGGTCAGGGTAATCTCCGTCCGCCAGAACAGCTCGTTGATCGTGGCCGGGAGCATGGCGCCTTCTGAGGCCCCTCCGAAAAAGAGGATGGTCCCGCCCCGTTCAACGCATTTTGTAGCCAGTGGGATGAAGCCCTCGAAACAGATAATGACAAGGTCTGCAAGACGGCCGTGATTGGCTTCCCGAAACCTCTCCACGAGGTCTTCATCAGCCCGAGCAGCCAGGTGGGCCCCCATCTCCCGGGCCTTCTTGATACGAAATGGAATGGTGTCCGCCGCCACAACGAGACCCGCCCCGAGGGCTCTTGCCAGACCCACATGGAGGAGGCCGGAAATGCCGCTCCCGAGGACCAGGACCAGGGGCACCTTGTCCCTCCGGTACCACTCCATCACGTCGCTGCCACAGATGCCGCTTGCCATGATCTTCATGAGCATTTCCCCGGTGCCGATTCGGGGGACGGGCATCTCTTCCAGGCGGACATCGCTGTTACTGTAGTACATCAAGACGCGCATGGTGGATCATTCCGCCTTTCCGGATTGCCTGCTCGTCTCAAAAAGTTCGAAGGCCTCTTCCGGCGCGGCATCGGCATGAATAACAGCATTTAGTGCCTTCATCATGGCCACGGGGTGGGGATGCTGCCAGACATTTCGCCCCAGGTTCACACCGATGGCCCCTTTCTGAAGGCCGTCGTAGACAAACTGGAACACCTCGAGGGCTGTCTCACATTTTGGTCCCCCCGCCATGACGACAGGTACAGGGCACCCGCTGACGACCTTGTCGAAGTCTTCGGCACAATAATAGGTCTTGACGATCTTGGCACCCAGTTCAGCGGCGACGCGGCAGGAGAGCGCCAGATAACGTGCGGTTCTTTGGGAAAGCTCTTTTCCCACGGCGGTTACCGCCATAACAGGAATCCCGTAGCCCTCGCACCGGTTGACCAGCTCGGCAAGATTTTGTAGGGTCTCCTTTTCATATTCGCTGCCCACAAAGATGGAAAGGCCGACGGCTGCCACGTTGAGGCGTACCATTTCCTCCAGGGAAGTCGTGATCGCTTCATTGGCCAGGTCTTTTCCCACCACGCTGGTCGCGCCTGATACCCTCAGGATAATGGGTGTTCTCTCGTCCGGATCGACGCAGGTTCTCAGGACGCCCCGGGTCACAAAGAGGCCGTCGGCATAGGGGAGAAGGTCCCTTATGGTTTCCCCGGGTCTCTCCAGGCAGTGGGTCGGTCCTTGGAAATAGCCGTGATCTATGGGCAAAAACTGGCAGCGGCCGTCTTCCCGGATGAGTCGAGAAAGCCTGTTTCTCATTCCCCAGTCGAGCGTATCGGCCCCCTTGATGGGCTTTTTTCGCATGGGTCCTCCCTCCAAAGGGAGTTCACTCGCGCCCCTCGCATCGAGGATGCCTTCTGCGTCAGCCATACGGTTCTCCTTTAATCAGTACATTCTTATCTTTCACGCCTGCTTTATGGAATGATTGTTAAGTCAAGGGGCGCGTGTTGTCAAGGGGATTTGCCTCATGCATCAGGCCCGCGATCATAGGAAGAATGGCGGTATAGGAGACAGGAGACTAGGGTGGGCTCTTACAAAAGGCCTTTCTCTAATGAGGACCATTTACATTGACTTGCCATTTTTATTTTATTATATTTCATATTAGAACTTCAAGTTAACGTCAGATAAGGAGAAAAGAGAAAATGGCAGATAAAATTCTTATCCCGGTGGACGGTTCCGAACATGCCTTCAGTGCAATTCGTTTTGCTGCGGACGCCGCGAGGCTGAGTGGCGCAGAGGTGCATCTTCTCCATGTTGTAATGAAAACCAAGATTCCCGAGGAGCTGGGGGACTATATCAGGGTAGAGAAAATCGATGAACCTCCCCTGGAGGTTTACAGGAACCTGATGGGAAACCATATTATTACCGGTGCTCAAAAAGCGGCCAAGGAAAACGGAATCAAGCCTGCTGAAGCGAGTATCCTCCTTGGGGACCCGGCCAATGTGATCGTGGAATACGCCAAGGCGCGCCACATCAACATGATCGTCATGGGCAGCCAGGGCCTTGGGGATGTTAGCAGTAGGGTCTGCAGCCGGGCCACCCATCAGACTTGTGTGATCGTCAGGAGGAGCCTGCTGGAAGGGAAGAAAATCCTTATTGTGGATGATGAGCCGGACATTCTGGAAACCCTGGAAGAGCTGCTTCCCATGTGTGACGTGGTCAAGGCCTCCAATTTTGACGAGGCGAAAGACCTTCTGGAAGGCCAGTCCTTTGACATGACGATTCTGGATATCATGGGCGTCAATGGTTTTGAACTGCTCAAACTGGCCAAGGCCAGGAATCTTCTTGCCGTTATGCTGACCGCCCATGCCTTGAGCCCGGAAACCACTGCAAAGGCCTACAAGGAAGGGGCCGCCTCATATGTACCGAAAGAAAAGATGACGGATATCGTTCTTTACCTGAATGACGTTCTGGAAGCGGTGGAAAAGGGAAAGAACTCCTGGTGGCGCTGGTTTGAGAGGTTCGGGTCTTTCTATGAAAAAAAGTTCGGAGCCAGTCTGAAAAAAAACAGCCAATGAGCAACCTCCGCGCTGTAGACCCTGAAATCGCATCGGCCATTGAAGATGAAACGGCCGGCCATGACGCTTGAACTGAACGCCGCTGCCAATTTTTCGACAGCGGCCGTGCTGGATGTTCAAAGCAGAGGTCCGGGAAATGTGCAGGCAATTTCCGCTTCGACTATCACGCCCATAGCTGGGCGATCAGCATGCCGGCCAGCATGAGCCCCGCCCCTATGATACCGCGGAGGGACATCACTTCCCCTAAGATAACCCAGCCGGCAAGGGCGGCGAAGACCGATTCCAGGCTCAAAATGATGGCTGCATGGACCGGAGGGGCGTACCGCTGTGCCACAACCTGGAGGGTATAGGCCACACCTACGGACATGATGCCGCCATAAAGAATGGAGACCGCCCCTCCCAGCAACCCATTTACGGTTATCTCCTCCATTAGAACCGCGCAAACGAGACTCAGACAAGAACAGATCGCATACTGGGCGCAGGCCAGCCGTATCCGGTTCATCTTGGGTGAAAGCCACCCCAGGATCAGGACATGCACGGCCCAGAAAAATGCGCCCACAAGCACCAGCAGGTCTCCCGGAGCCAGTGTGAACCCGGAGGTAACACTCAGCAGATAGAGGCCCACCACCGCCAGGCCAGCCCCCAGCCAACCGCCCCTTCCGGGCCTGAAACCCAAGAAGAGTCCCAAGATGGGAACGATAATCACATAGAGCCCCGTGATGAAACCCGCCTTCCCGGCGGTGGTGTAGACCAGCCCCAGCTGTTGGAGGGCCGCCCCTGTGAAAAGGACCAGCCCCGCCAGCCCACCCCCCCAGAAGGCCTGTCGCCGAGTGGCCCTTGGTGGATTGCCCGGATTGGTGCCCGACACGAAGACCTTGGACCGTCTCATTGCTAAGGGGAGGAGGACAAGCAGGCCCAGGGCAAACCGGATGCCGTTGGCGTTCAGCAGCCAGTCCGCCACCTCGGTAGTTCTCTCAGTGCCGAGACAGAGCGCCAGGTTCGCCGCCATTATCTCCTGCTGCGGCCAGTTGCGGGCCACCGCCTGGGGCTTGCGGACGGTGGCGGTCGCGTCCATCCTGGCGCCTGATGGCGACCCGGAGCAAGGAGAGTTCGCCCGGCGGGTGGCGGCCTCAGTGAAGCACTACCTGGATG
>CAYOIU010000243.1:0-6518 GCA_964404085.1 uncultured Desulfobacteraceae bacterium
GCAGCAAGGATATCTATCAGCGGGCACACGAAAAGATGATCGATATTCTGGAAACCTATGAACCACCGCCCCTACCGGACCATGTCCTGTCCACCATTCGATCCATTGTGGACGAGGCGGAAAAGGAACTGGGGGTTTTCGAGTTTTGATAGAAGGGATCGATTATGCAGATCTATGTATGCGTGAAACAGGCGGCCGACACAGCGGAAAATATCACCCTGGTCGGCAAGACCGCCTATGATGAATCAGTCAAATTTGTCCTCAACCCATATGATGAGTACGGTCTTGAACAGGCCCTGCAATTGGTTGAAAAGGCAGGCGAAGGCGAAGTCGTCATCGTCACGGTGGGGAAGGAATCCGCTCTCAAGGTCATGCGAACGGCCCTGGCCATCGGGGCCAATCGGGGAATCCTGGTAAAAACGGACACACAGTTTCTCGACAGTTCCCTGACGGCCTTGGCAATCAAGAAGGCCATTGAGCTGGACGGATCTCCTGATGTCATTTTCACAGGAAAAGAATCCGTGGACAGCGAGGGTCTGCAGACCCCTTACCGGTTGGCTGCCGCCTTCGGCATGCCCGTGGCAAATGATGTGGTCGATTTCAAAATCGCTGACGGCCGGGCCGTCGTAGAACGTGAGACCGAGGGAGGATCGAGGGAGGTCATCCAACTGTCCATGCCCTGTGTCGTCGGCGGCACCAAAGGACTGAATGAACCCCGTCAGCCCACCTTGCCCGCCATACTCCGGGCCAAGAACAAGGAAATCAAGCAGATGGATATCCAGGATCTCGAGCTGGACCTCAACAATGGAAAGACAACACTGGTGGAACTCGAACCGGTCCCGGAAAGGAGCAAGGCCAACCTGAAGATGTTTGAGGGAGAGCCGCGCGCCATGGCCGAAGAGCTTGTCAACCTGCTCGTGGAAGAAAAAATTTTAAATAGTGGGCAATAAGGGAGATTGACACATGAAAAATGTGGGTATTTTGATCGAATTGGATGAAAAGGGTGCGCTGAAGGGAACCAACTTCGGCATGATTACCGCTGCCAGGGAGGCCGGCGGAGAACCCCTTTATGCAATCATTTCGAACGGAGATGCCGAGAAATACAGGGAGCCACTTCAGTCTTATGGCATCACGAAACTCATGGAGCTATCCGCGAAAGACGGAGATTTCACTCAAAGCCCCGATCTTCATGCCGGGGCGTTGATCGATGCCATGAACCATTTTGATCTCCCCTGTCTGGTGGGCCTTTCAAGTGTCAAAGGAAGGGATCTCCTGGCCAGGGTCGCGGCCCTTCTGGACGCGCCGCTCGTCCTGGACTGCCTGGGTTTTGACCTCACCGAAAGGACCGCACTGAAATCCCATTTCTCCGGAAAGACCATAGCCACCCTTGGTTTCAAGGGCGATCGCTTTTTGTGCGGCATCAGACCCAATGCCATTGAACCGGTGGTCGCCCCCTGTGATGCTGAGATTGTAACCTATCAGGCCCAGGCAACCGACCCCGGTCTTGTGAAAATCGAGAAAACCATAACCACCGAAAAGGACATGGTGGAACTCACCGAGGCCAATATCATCATCTCCGGCGGCCGCGCCATGTCGTCGGAGGAAAACTTCAAGATCCTTTACGAGTGTGCCGGGCTCATCAATGCTGCCGTGGGCGCCTCCAGGGCCGCAGTGGATGCCGGGTATGCGCCCCATTCCATGCAGGTGGGTCAGACTGGAAAAACGGTCAGCCCGAAGCTTTATATCGCGTGCGGCATATCCGGGGCCATACAGCATTTTGCCGGTATGAAAACCGCGAAAAAAATTGTGGCCATCAACTGGGACAAGGACGCGCCCATCTACAACAAGTGCGATTATGGTCTGCCAGGAGATCTCTTCGAGGTGGTGCCTGCCCTCACAGAGGCCATCAAGAAAACCTTGTCCAAATAGCCTGATGTGGTATCCTTATCCCAACCCGGACGGATCAGCCTAAGAAGGTAAGCACAAAAGGAGATAGAAAATGAACCTTTACAAGGGAAAGGTACTCATGGTGGATCTTACGGAGAGGAGCAGTTCGGCCCAGCCTCTACGTAAGGATTGGCTGAGGGAGTACTGGGGGGCCTGGGGCCTGGCCCTCCGCTATTACTGGGACCTGGTGACACCGGACATCGATCCCCTGTCGCCTGAAAATGCCATTGTGGTGATGACGGGGCCTTTCTGCGGGACATCGGCGCCCATGACATCGCGTTTCTGCCTGGTCTCCAAGTCTCCCCAGACAGGGACGATCTTCGAATCCAACACCGGCGGCGCTTTCGCGCCTGAACTCAAGTTTGCGGGCTACGACGGCATCGTGATCACGGGCAAGGCCGATGCGCTCACCTATCTCAAGATTGTCGACGACAAAGTAAGCCTGGAATATGCTGAAGGGCTGAAAGGCAAAGGCACCTTTGAGACGGAAGCGGCCTTGAAAGAGGCCGCAGGATCACCCAATGCAAAGACGCTCACCATTGGACCGGCAGGCGAAAATAGGATCGGTTATGCGTGTGTCGGGACCGAAGCCTATCGCCAGATGGGCAGGGGTGGTGCCGGGGCGCTTTTCGGCAGCAAAAACCTGAAGGGAATAACCTGCCTGGGCACAGGTGGCGTTCACGTTGCCGACCTGGAGACCTTTCAGAAAAAAATAGGCCACTACAAGCAGACCGATCTTTTCCAGGAAGACAACCTCTGGGCCAAGACCGACGGCACCCCCGTCCTGATGGATCTCATCAGTGAAATGGGAGGGCATCCTACCAGGAATTTCACGTTCGGCGCCAATGAGGCGATCCAAGGCATCAATTCCGATGCCATGCAATCCGCAAAACTGGGGAACAGGGCCTGTGCCTCATGCCCCATGGCCTGCGGGAAGTTTACCCACATCAACGGTGCGGAGATGGAAGGTCCGGAATACGAGACCCTCTGTCTCGGAGGTTCCAATTGTGACATCAACAACCTGGAACAGGTCATCCGCTTCAATCGATTCTGCGATGATCACGGTCTGGACACCATATCCTGCGGCAATGTAATCGGTCTTGCCATGGACATGAAGGAAAGAGGGCGGCATGACTTCGGTCTGCAATTCGGCGACAGCAAGGGCTATCTGGAGGTGGTTTCCGAAATCGCTCAGCAGTCAACCGAGAGGGGCAGAGACCTAGCCCTGGGAGCCAAAGGAGTTGCCGAAAAATATGGGGTCCAGGACCTGGCAACGGAGGTCAAGGGGGCGGAGTTTCCCGGCTATGAGCCACGGAGCAACTTTGGGATGGGATTGGCCTATGCCACCAGCGAGCGGGGCGCCTGTCACCTGCGGGCCTTCACCATGTTTGAGGAAAACCCTTTTGATATTCCCGCCCAGGTTGAGGCCGTCGTTCGGAGCCAGGACTTTAACGCCATCAAATGGTCCATGTGCTTTTGCGATTTCTGGGGGACGATGAGCCCGGCTATTCTCGCCGACCTCTTGACGACGGCCCTGGGAGAAAATGTCTCACCGGAAGAACTGACGCGGTCCGGCGAAAGGATATGGAATCTGACGCGCCTTTTCAACCTGCGCGCGGGCTTCACCGTCAAAGACGATTCCCTGCCCCTGAAGATCATGGAACAGCCTCTGGAGAAAGGCCCCCATGCGGGAAAGGTCTTCAAAAAGGCGGATTTTGAGCAGGCCAGGTCACTCTACTATCAGGTTCGGGGTTGGGACGAAGCAGGTACGCCCGGAAGTGACAAACTGGCCGAACTGGGTCTTGAGGGGATATAAAGGGAGAAAAGATATGGAGAAACAACTATACGCCATTCCGGATTTGTGCACCGGATGTATCCGGTGCATGTATGCCTGTTCCGCGGCCAAAGAGGACCTTTTTATCCCTTCCAAGTCCCGGATCCACATCAACAATTTTCCATTCAATGGCTATTCAGTTCCCAGCATCTGTTTTCAGTGTCCGAAACCGGCTTGTCTGAAGAGCTGTCCGGAAGAGGCCATCTACAAAGACGAATCCGGCGTGGTGCTCATTGACCGGGAGAGGTGTGACGGGTGCGGTAAATGCGTAGAGGCTTGTCCTTACGGCATGATGGAACAGGATGAGGAGAATAACGCCCGCAAATGCGATTACTGTGGCGGGGATCCTGCCTGCGTAAAGGAATGTGAGCCTGGCGCCCTTGTTTTCGGAGAACCCAAAAAAGAGTTTGCAAAGCTCAGGGGGCTCCAGATGAAGCAGCAAATCACCTCCGGAACCCCGGAACAAAAACGCAACCTGCTTGGTCGCAATTTGCTGGGAATGGCGAGGGAAATCGAATAAGCGGAAAAAACCATTGTAATTCATTGAGGGAATCCAATGCCATCGAAACCATACGACTACATCATCGTGGGAGGCGGATCGGCCGGATGTTGCCTGGCCAACCGCTTGAGTGCCGACCCGAAACACAGGGTACTGGTCCTGGAGGCCGGACGCCCGGACTATATCTGGGACATCTTCATCCACATGCCGGCCGGCCTCACCTTTCCCATAGGAAACAAGTTCTACGACTGGTGCTATGAGAGCGAGCCGGAGCCGTTTATGCAGAACCGGCGCATCTTCCACGGCCGCGGAAAGGTTCTGGGAGGGTCCAGCAGCATCAATGGCATGATCTATATTCGCGGCAATGCCATGGATTATGAGAAATGGGCACAGGATGAAGGCATGAAAAGCTGGGATTACGCCCACAACCTGCCCTATTTCAAGAGGGCCGAAAACCGTCTCAAGGGAGCGGATGCCTACCACGACACCAAAGGCCCGCTCAAGCTGGAAACCGGTCCCTGCAAAAATCCCCTTTTCGGTGCCTTCCTCAAAGCCGTTCAGGAGGCCGGCTACCCCTTGACCGATGATGTCAACGGTTTTCGCCAGGAAGGGTTTGCCGCCTTTGATCGCAATATTTACCGCGGCCGGCGCCTGAGCGCCGCGCGCGCTTACCTGCACCCGGTAAAGAACCGGCCGAACCTCACCGTGCACTGCCGTGCGTTCACCAACCGAATCCTTTTCGAGGGCAAACGCGCAGTCGGAGTCGAATATGTAAAGGGAAAAGGGACTCCCCAACGGGCTTGCGGCGCCGAGGTGATCTGCTGCGGCGGGTCCATCAACTCCCCGCAACTGCTGCAGCTCTCAGGCGTGGGAAGCGGTGAAGAATTGAACCGTCTGGGAATCGAGGTGGTACATGACCTCCCCGGAGTGGGGGAAAACCTCCAGGACCACCTGGAGGTCTATGTCCAACAGGCATGCAAAAAACCGGTTTCCATGTATCCGGCCCTGCTCTGGTGGAACAAACCCTGGATCGGCTACCAGTGGCTTTTCCATCGCAAGGGGCCTGCCGCCACTAACCATTTTGAGGCGGGCGGGTTTATCCGAGGAAACGAGGATGTGGCCTATCCCAACATCCAGTTTCACTTTCTGCCGCTGGCCATCCGCTATGACGGTTCAGCCCCCAGCCAGGGACACGGCTACCAGGTCCACGTGGGCCCCATGTATTCCAATTCCCGGGGCTCTGTTAAGATCAAATCCATTGATCCGAGGGTCCATCCCGGCCTGCGCTTCAATTATCTCTCCACGGAGGAGGACCGTCGCGAATGGGTGGAAGCCATCCATTGCGCCCGCAAGATTCTGAGCCAGCCGGCATTCGACGAATTCAACGGCGGCGAGCTTTCACCGGGTCCGGGTGTGGTCAGTGACGAAGAGATTCTCCAATGGGTGGAAAAGGACGGGGAGACCGCGCTCCACCCATCGTGCACCTGCAAAATGGGGAAAGACGACATGGCCGTGGTGGATCCGGACAGCATGCGGGTTCACGGACTGGAAAATCTGCGCGTGGTGGATGCCTCGGTCATGCCCTATGTGACCAACGGCAACATCTATTCACCGACCATGATGATTGCCGAAAAGGCCGCCGACCTGATCCTGGGCAACACGCCCTTGCCGCCATCGGACGTTGCTTTCTACCGGCACACCAAACCTGCCTGACAGCAAAGATGGCCAAATGTTGTCCGGATGAACCATGAATTTTCCTGTGAAATAAGTGAAATATGGGTCAAAGGTATAAGCTCAGCACTTAGGGGAAGGGCAGTGGCTTCGGCGTTCTTTTCTCCGGGGTAGAAGGGCATTTCTTCCGCTCCGGGCCTCCCGGGTTTATCCGCCTCCGGCGGACTGGCCTTTTCAGTGACTTATCTGCGTGGGATGCTTGCCCGCCGGCAGTCTGCAGGGCCTGCCCCTCCGCATTCTCGACTTCGTCGAGCAGTAGTTTTCCCCCTGATAAATCACGAAAAGACGGCGCCATTCTCCCCGAGGGCTAGGCTTTACGTTAGCTGGAGGCCGATAGTCGCGTCGGAAAATCCCTTTTACCCCTTTTTGTTGAGCTATTGTAACAGAAGTGCTTTTCCCCCATATATTGAGCTGATACGAACAAAGGCGGCAGTTTAGTGCGACTTGACCCTGGTCCACGCCTGGTCAACGATCCGGGTATCTTTGCCCAGGTCTTTTGTGAACTGA
>CAYOIU010000244.1:0-6497 GCA_964404085.1 uncultured Desulfobacteraceae bacterium
TTCCTGGCCGCATGTCGCTACAATCCGACGTTCGTAACTATTCACTGTGCCGAGGGCGAAGGGGCGTTGAAGGCGGTCACGGAAAACAATCCCTCAAACACAAAGATCCTGGCAATCACCGTTCTGACCAGCCTCCACCCCGAAAACATGGCCCGCATGGGCTATGATCCGAGATTTGAAAACAATGCACTCGAGCTGGTTCTCCTTCGAGCAAAGGTGGCCAAAGAGGCGGGTTGCCACGGGGTCGTCTGTTCGGGGCAGGAAGTGGCGGCTGTCAAGAAGGCGTTCGGCGATGATCTGCTTATCGTCGCTCCCGGTATACGCCCTCCATGGGGCAAGGTGGCGCAGGACGATCAGGCGCGCATCGTCACGCCGGGGAAGGCGGTAAGAGATGGTGCCGACTACATTGTCGTCGGCCGTCCTATCCGGGATGCAGCCGATCCTACCGATGCGGCAAAGCGCATAGCCGACGATATTGCGTCAGCCCTTTGAGGAAATCTTTTCGCGAGGTATGGCCATCAGGGTCACAAGGGCCTTCGCCACGGCGAATTCCTTCCCTTCCCTCTGGTCGAAAACCTCGGACTCCGCGATAATGATCTGGCTCCCTTCCCTGATGACATTCGATTTGCAAACCAGAGAATCCCCATAACCGGGCCTGAGAAAATTGATCTTGAATTCGATGGTGAGAATCTGAAAGTTCTCCTCCACCGTGCTAAACGCCGCATACCCTGCCGTGTGATCCGCCATCGTCGCCATCACACCGGCGTGAATGAATCCGTCCTGCTGCCGGTGCACATCCTCAATGCGAACTTTTGACACGAAACGCCCCTTTTCCAACACGTTACCCTTGAAGCGGCAGTAAGCAATGAACCCGCGTGCGAAATCCTTTTCAAGAAACGCTTTTCTCTCCTCTGATAGTTCCCTGTTCATAGCCTTCCTCGCTCGTATCCACCGAATCTTCCACCATTTACGACATGAACGGATTCTTAATACAAACGGGAGTTTTTTTCAAGAGCCCGGATCGCCCGTAGGGGATCTTTTTCCAAACGTTACCGTTTGACAAGGAAACCCGGCTGGTTATAGGATACATTTTCAAAAGGGGTTTTTTCTGGCCAAGCGAAAATATCAAATAAAGGTGGACGACCTGGGACGTCTGCTTGTGTACATGCTGGGACACAAACCGGCGGAGTTCGGGCTCGTGCCCTCGCCTGAAGGCTTCGTTCCCTTGAAAGAGCTGCTGAAAGCCGTCCACGAGGAACCCGGGTGGCGTCATGTACGCCAGTCCCACATCAACGAGGTGCTCTTGGGGAAAGATCGATTTCTCTTTGAAATAGACGGGAATCGAATCAGGGCCAGGGAAAGAAAATGGGAGCAGAATTTCGAATACCCCGAACGGCCTTCCGTCCCGAAGATCCTGTTTACGGCCGTCAGGAGAAAGGCACACCCGGTTGTCATGGAAAAAGGATTAATATCGTCTGCCGGGAGATACCTGGTTCTTTCCTCGGACGAGGAAATGTCTATGAAAATTGGAAAACGACGTGATCCTCAACCGGTACTCCTCCGTGTGGAGGCGGAAAAGGCCGGAAAAGAAGGGATTTCTATTTACCCATTTGATACCCTTTTTCTATGCGAGGAAATCCCGCCCAGGTATATTCACGGGCCTCCGGTTGTTAAGGAAACCCTTGCCCCCCCCGTTGAAACGGCGTATAAACCTGCAACACCCGGCACCTTTCCGCTCGATTTGGCCAGGGACCCGGACCCAATGCGCCGTTCCAGGGGGCGGAAACAGAAAGGATGGAAAGAGGCTGCCAGAAAAACGAGGAGAAGTAAGAGACGATGAGCGACATCAATCATGATCTTGATAAGTTTTTCTATCCCCGAAATGTTGCCGTAATCGGTGTATCCCCGGAGAAAAGCAACCTGGGAAGAAATATTGTGCAGAACCTGCTCTCTTTCGGCTTCCGGGGAGAGATCATTTCCATCGGATTAAGGGGGGGTGTGGTCTTCGGACAGAGAATCCTCAGCTCCCTCGATCAGATAGACCATCCCGTTGACCTGGCGGTCCTGTTGACCCCGTCAAAGACCATCCCCGGGCTTCTTGATGAATGCGGGAAGAAGGGGATCCGACACGTGGTCATCGAGTCCGGCGGGTTTTCGGAACTGGGTGAGGAGAGCCTTCCCCTTGAAAAAGCCTGCCTGGAGGCAGCCGAAAGGCATCAGATCCGCTTCATCGGACCCAACGGTATAGGGGTCACCAACCTGGATCATGGCCTGGCCCTCCCCTTCATGCCCCTCAACGGTGAGCTCAAACTCGGACCGGTTTCCATTCTGGCCCAGAGCGGCGGCGTGGGTTTGAGCTACCTCGGCTTTCTGACCGAAGAAGACATTGGGATTAACAAATTCGTCTCCATGGGAAACAAGTTGAATGTGGACGAAAATGATCTCCTGTCCTATCTGATAGACGATAAGGGCACCAAAATCATCCTTGTCTACCTCGAAGGATTTACCAACGGACGCAGGTTCATCGAGCTTGCCTCCCGTTCAGACAAGCCGATCCTGGTCCACAAATCCAACCGGTTCGAGGCCAGCGCAAGTATAGCCCATTCGCACACCGCGGCCCTGTTTGCCGACGATCAGCTCGTAGACCACGCCCTGGAGCAGGCCAACTGCGTTCGTGTCAATACCATGGACGATGCCATGGACTACGTCAAGATCCTCACCCTGCCCCCGCTCAAGGGCAACAGGCTCGCGGTCGTATCCCGCTCCGGGGGGCACGCGGTGATTGCAGCGGACGCCTGTGCCCACTACGGCTTTGAACTCCCACCCTTTCCAAAGGACTTCCTGGAAAAAATCGAAAGCCATTTCAGGGCCAATGTGATCCGTCTTCAAAACCCCCTGGACCTGGGCGACCTGTTTGATCTCGGGTTTTATGAATTCATCGTGGAGGAGATGCTCAAACGGGACGACGTGGACGGGGTTCTTCTGGGTCATGGCTACCACGTGGGATTCGAGCAGAAAGACTCACGCATGCTGATACAAAAGGTCAACCAGCTGATTGACCGGTACCAGAAACCCGTGGCCGTGGTGGTCTTTACGGAAGCCGTTGAAATCGACTACCTGAAGAGACACTCACGGATACCCATCTTCACGGCCCCGGAAAATGCCATGCGGGCCTTCCACCTCTCCCATCGTTGGGCATCCAGGCTGGAAGCAAAAAGCACTGATGAAGCCCTGAAAGGGATTGACAAAAAAAAGGCTTCCCAAATACTGGAAGATGGGGTCATGAGGGGATTTCTCCATCTTGATGAGTCCATTGAATTGATTAAGAGCTACGGATTCCCGGTCCCGGAATATCGCCTGGTGAGAACCCCGGAAGAGGCCGCAGATGCATGGCGTGCCATCAGACGGCCGATCGCCTTCAAGATCAACCGTCCGCATCTCTCCCACAAGACGGACCAGGGAGGAATTCAGTTGAACCTCAACAGTGAAAAAAAGGTCGTGAAAGGGTTCGATGCCATGAAGGCCCGGTTCCAGTCGGATGACCTTGAAATCCTGGTTCAACCCATGGTGGAGGCGGGCCGGGAAGTCATTTTCGGCGGCAGGCAGGACCCTGTGTTCGGCCCCGTGATCGTATTCGGTCTTGGCGGCATATTTGTTGAGGCCCTGGGGGATGTGGTCTGGCGCGTGGCGCCGATCCAGAGGCATGAGGCCTCGGCCATGATACGGGGGATCAGGGGAAACAAAATTCTCACAGGCATACGCGGTGAAAAGCCCTGCGATCTCAACGCCATTGAAAACCTGCTGCTTCGTTTGTCAAGGCTGCTTGTGGACTTTCCAGCCGTCCAGGAGATTGACATTAATCCCATCAAGGTTCTGAACGCCGGCCACGGTGCCGTCGCACTGGATGCCAGAGTTATTCTGAGTGGATCGGAATAATGAACCCGCGTTTCTCACCGACCTTCTTCACAGTCCCGCGCATTGCGGGAAGAGAAATCCGGGTAAAGAAAGGAGTTCTGCTATGAGGTCCCAATTAGCCATACAGACGGATCTCTACCAACTGACCATGGTTGGGGGGTATGTCAGGGAAGGGAAAACGGATCAATGGGCAAACTTTAACTATTTTTTCCGTAAGATTCCTGACGAAGGCGGCTATTGCGTGTTGGCCGGTCTCGCGGATGTGATCGACTACATCAGAGATCTCAGTTTCAATTCGGAAGATCTCGCCTATCTGGACAGCCTGAACATCTTTCCAGGGGAATTGCTCACCTACCTGGAGAACTTCAAGTTTACCGGTGACCTTAGTGCCATTCCTGAAGGGACGGTGGTCTTTCCCCACGAACCTCTGATCCGGGTAACAGCGCCCCTGCCCCAGGCCCAACTCATCGAGAGCACCCTCCTCAACATTATGAACTATCAGACCCTCATTGCAACCAAAGGGTCCCGTCTGCGCTGGGCCGCCCATGGACAACCGGTCCTTGATTTCGGCCTGCGTCGGGCACACGGCCCCGACGGCGCGCTGATGGCGTCCCGTGCAGCCTACATCGGCGGTGTGGAGGCCACATCGAACGTGCTTGCAGGGAAGCTCTACGGTATACCTATCAGGGGAACACACGCCCATTCCTGGGTGGAGAGCTTCCCAAGCGAACTGGAGGCCTTTCGCGCCTATGCGGAGGTTTACCCCCACGCCTGCCTTCTCCTTGTGGATACTTACGACACCCTCCGGAGCGGCGTGCCGAATGCCATCCAGGTAGGTCGCGAGCTGAGGGAAAAAGGGTATAAATTGACGGGTATCCGTCTGGACAGCGGCGACCTTGCCTATCTCAGCAAGGAAGCACGCATTATGCTGGATGGGGCGGGTTTCCCCGACACGGTGATCGTGGCCTCCAGCGACCTGGACGAGTGGCTGCTGGAGAGCCTCAAGAGGCAGGGAGCACGGGTGGATATCTGGGGCGTGGGAACACGGTTGGTCACATCCTTTTCATCACCAGCCCTGGGCGGCGTCTACAAGCTGACGGCAATGGATGAAAACGGGGAAACCATGGTGCCCAAGATCAAACGCTCAGACAACCCTGAGAAAATCACCAATCCGGGACTCAAAAAGGTCTACAGGATGTTCGACCAGAAGGAAAGAATGCGAGGGGACGTCCTGTTTCTTCAGGATGAGAAAATCCCGTCGGGCTCACGCTTCCGGGCTTATCACCCCATGTTTTCTCACGTGGTCAAAAGCTATCCCAAGGGATTCCGGATGAAAGAACTCATGGTGCCCATTTTCCAGAAAGGCAACCTAGTCTATGAAAGCCCTTCCGTACACCAAATCCGCGAAAACACCCTCAAAAACCTCGCGCAGCTGGATGGTGCCTACAAGCGTTTCCACAACCCCCACACCTATCACGTGAGCCTCAGCTCCCACCTCTACAAGACCAAGCAGAGACTCCTGCGGCTCGCCGGGAGGACAAAAAAACCGCCAACAGCGTAATGCCGGCTCCTCTTTCCTATCTTTTCCGGGCATTCCTCCAGTCATTTGTTTCTGCAAACCTTTTTACCCCGGCGAGAGGGCAAAATCCGCCAAGTGCCTGCCCGTGTTCTATCGGCCGGCAGCCTGTCTGAAGTAGTTCTTGGATTTACTCTGAGCAATCCCATTCATAACGGATAACATATCGCAGTGTATTCCAACCCCTGTAAGCACAACCGCCACCATCCATATAATTGAAGCCACATAATTCTTCAGCACCGGGATGTCCAAATTCATTGCATTGCCAAATGGCATAATACTTATATGGATGTATATAAGTACTTTTCTTCTCGCAGCAGGTTCCCCACCAATCTTCTGCTGTCTCAGCACAATCCTCAACCCATTGTCCTACTGTACATCTTACATATCCCGTAAGGGGCGCGCCATATCTACCAGTAACTGTGATAATTGCCGATCCGCAGGCATCACTATCAGTAAACAGGGTGTTGGACAATTCTTCCGTTTCATTTTCAGCCAAGCTAAAACCATTCCCGCTCACCGACCAGATGAAGGGAGGCAGGCCATTTGAAAGATTCAGGGTAATTGAGCTGCTGCGATCTATTTCTTCGGGATTCGTTGGATCCCATTCAAGTTCCGGAAACCAATCATCAGGGTAGTACACGTCTTCCGGCATAATCACGACCTCAGGAAAGGTTTCCTCTTGGCTGCGGCCTTCAATGTCAATCAGATTCAAACCAATGCCTATTGGTGCTGAGGCCATGGTTCCGGCCAGTTCCCCCAATGCCTGCGGAGAACCAATACTGATAGCAGCACCACCCATAGCCCCTGTCATTCCACTGGTAATAGCGCCTATTCCTGCACCTTTTGCAATAGCCACGGTCATTTCCTTATTTGATGCTTTTGGGTTGCTTAGACGCTTGCCAACACCGCCACCGACACCGCCACCAATAAAACCGGCAATAGCACCGCCGACCGACATACCTACAACACCGCTCTCTTGGGGTAGAATTATGCCTATGGCGCC
>CAYOIU010000245.1:0-6485 GCA_964404085.1 uncultured Desulfobacteraceae bacterium
ATTGTCGAGCGCAGCGCTGCCCACATTGGCTATGCCGTTGGTCCGGTTGACAACCTGGCCCTTGTCGTTCTTGATCGCAAAACTGGCATCCCGGCTTTTTTTGGTCCTGAGGGCGATTTTCCAAAGGGCCTGTTCCCAGGAGATGGGTTCCCACCGGTCGCTGTAGGGGCGGCGGCGGAGGGGGGTGGTGATGCGGCTTTCGTTGTTGGCCAGCTGGCTCAATGCCGCACCCTTCGAACAGAGGGCGCCTTCATTGATGGGGTGATCCGGGTCGCCTTCGATGTTGACGACCTTCCCTGCTCCTGCCTTGCCCGTGTGGACGATGACGCCACAGCCGACGGCGCAGTAACAGCAAATGCTCGTCGACTCCCTGGCATAGCGGATTTTCAGGGTCTGGGCATGGGACTTGATCGGTTTGAGATCAACTCCCAGGCCCAGGGCCGCTGCGCCTATGGCAGAAGCTCCTGTGACTTTAAGAAAACCTCGACGCGTGAGTTTCATAGAACCTCCTTTCTTCCTCTTCCATGAATTTGGTTGACGGGTAAAGGGAGGTTTCCCCTGTACCCGGGGTGTTCTCCCATGGCCAATGTTTCTTCCACAGATTGAAGGCTAAAGGTTACTGAGAAACATGGTTCAAGCTTTTTTGTTATCGCAACAATTAGCTTGAAAGATTTTTTGATTTCAGATGGATAGCCGGAAGTTCTGCGTTCCCTGCCCAATTAATCCACGCTATATTATAAGATGAGTCTGAAGGGTTAAGAAATATCCTTGGCGGAACACATCAAAATTGACCATACTGTGTAAGGAAATGTCAAGGGTTTTTATTAAAAATCAGTAGGTTATATATGTCAGAATTGATATAACCGATTCCAGGTGCCGCATCTCGGCGCATGGAATGATCGGTTGATTTCTGGGGAAAATGATGCCAAAATTCTATGGACTCTGGGTTGCGCTCGACCTTCTTTCGTTCCCGGACGTCATTGGACCGCCGGTTTCCATAAACACATTTTGAATCGGTACGCCAGGGAGAAAGGGGGTCTCCATGGAACCCACCGTACGAATTGACCATCATGCCGATATCCTGAATGCCATCATAGAATCATCATTCGATGGGCTTTGGATATGTAATGCTGAGGGAGAGGTCTTAAAGATAAACAAAGCCTCGGAAAAGATAAACAGCATTTCTGCAGAGCAGGTCCTCGGAAAGAATGTAAAGGATCTGGTTGAACAGGGGCTTTTTGACAGATCTGTGACACTTGAAGTTATGAAAAAGAAGAAAAGAGTGTCGATATTGCAAAATTTGAATAATGGGAAAAAACTATTGGTAACAGGCAACCCCATTGTTGTAGATGGCAAGTTAACGTATATTGTTACGAACGATCGCGATATTACCGAATTGATCCATCTCAAGGAGGAGTTGGAAGAAAGCCGGGAGATGTCGAGAAGGTACCAACAAAAGCTTCAAAAGGTTCTGCGTAAGAAAATTAAAAACAAAGAGGGTTTCGTCTTTTGTAGCAAGGAGATGAAGAAAGTTTATGAAATGCTTCAGAAGGTGTCAGAAGTTGGTGTGACCGTTTTCCTTCAGGGTGAATCAGGAGTGGGAAAGAGCCGCATTGCCCGATTAATAAATGAATACTCCGATAGGAGAGACCGCCCTTTCGTGCATGTAAACTGTGGGGCAATCCCCGCGACCCTTCTTGAAAGTGAGCTATTCGGATATGTCAAGGGGGCTTTTACCGGTGCGAAAAACGAAGGAAAGCCGGGAATGTTCGAACTGGCCGATAAGGGGACCCTTTTCCTGGATGAGATCACAGAGATGCCGCAGGACCTTCAGGTAAAATTGCTGCATTTCCTTGATAGCGAAAAAATTAAAAGGGTTGGAGACATTGTGACAAGGAAGATTGATGTCAGAATTATTGTTGCATCGAATCGTGACATCCATGCCCTAGTAAAAGAAAAAAAATTCAGGGAGGATCTGTTTTTCAGGGTCAACATTGTTCCGATCGAAATTCCGCCTTTGAGGAATAGAAAGGAAGACATTCCTCTGCTTTTGTCCTATTTTCTGGAACGATATAATGCACAATATGGAAAGTCTCTTTCCCTCGATACGGAAGTCGCTGATTTGCTCTGCCAATACTCGTTTCCTGGAAACATTAGGGAGCTTTCAAACCTCGTTGAGCGATTAGTGGTCATGGCGCATCAATCAGTTATCTGTAGGGAAGATATCCCGGGGCAGCTAGTGGAAAGCGTTCTCATGTCTCCACGGGAAATTGATAAAAGTATCCTGTTTCGGTTTTCCTTGAAAGAAGCAATGGAAAAGGTAGAAAGACAGTTAATTGAAAATGCTACAAAAATATGCAAAACACAGATGGAGCTTGCCGATTTTCTTGGAATAAGCCAACCAACAGTGGCCAGGAAAATCCAAAAACACAATCTTTGAAGGAAAAAACCGGAATTAGCAAAATCTATGATATGATTTTCTGGTATATGCGGCAATGTATAATATGCAATAATGCATAACCATGATGCCGCTTTACAATCTTAAAGCGATCGGTATAATCATTATTCATAAGTGAATAGAGATTTGCTTCAGAGGAATACCAAAGTATTCTTTGATTTGTTTCTCTTGGATGTTCAGGTTTTGCTTATTCGCTAATGATATTCTCAAGATGAATCTATGAACTTTGCTCTAGCCGAGCAGTTTTTTAATTTTTTCAATTCTGGCTTGATTCTTGCTTGAATATACGTTTCATCCCACCAAATAGAAATATACTTTTTGCATCACCCTAATTGAGGATTACAGATTGATTTCACGAGATCACTTTGGTGTTACTCCTTGCCGGGCTGTTGCCCAACGAGTCTCCAAGAGGCAAAAGATAAGATCGGGAGAAACAGATTGAGTAAAAAGTATTTCAAATCGGGATTTCATACATTGCCCGTTGGACACAGTTATGCGTGCCTCTACGGCCTAAAATTCGTCTAAAGAGTCTCTCTGTAAGGCCGCTATGGTGTTTCTTTTGGTAGTACCCAACTTTTTCTGCTTTGACATTGCTCTTTGACATTCGACGCTTCGGCTGCCTGATCAGGATGGAAATGTTCTGGATGGCTGCAATCAGGAAATCCTGGATCTCCATTCGCCAGTGCCCTCGCCACCTTGCCCTCTTGAAACCGTATCGCGTCGCCTGGGCAAATGATCTCTCGGAAAGGTGCTGGCGTTCCCTGAGATCTTTTTTCGATCTCCTGCTCTTTGCTTCTTCGAGCATTTTGTCCAAGTCGTCTTGCCTCACATGCCGTTTGAGAGTTCGCCCACCCTTGGCGCGAGTGCACTGGTCTCTGAGGTCACAGTTCAAACAGGTTTCAGGAGAGGTCCGGTATTCAAACTGCTTGCGTTTTTTATAGTAGCTTCTCCTCTTCAATCTCTGACCGGCAGGGCACAAAAAAGTGTCTGTGTGGGGATCATAGGAAAAGGCTTCTTTTGAAAAGATCCCTTTTCGTCGTCCAGATCCCTTTTGTGTTTCTTTAAGGGAAGGGATGTGCGCCTTGACCCCTGAATCATGACAGAGAAGAAAGTTATCCATGTTACCGTATTTGCTATCGGCCACAACCGTTGCTACTTTCTTCTCAGTATTCTTTTCGTGAAGTTCTATCATGGCCTCAAGGACATGGCCGTCATCCACAGATCCGGGGGTTATTTTGGTAGCTTCGACTTTCCACCACTATGCCGGGTCACGGAGGCATCAGGATCGGTGGCGGAAATATAACGGTTATCGGCAGGTGTCTGTTTTGCGGCTTTTATGTCATCCAAGCGTTTTTCAAGGTCCCTGTAGCCTCTGTCTAAATACTTTCCGAGTTTGTGTGTGTCGACTACCGAATTATTCGAGGCATTTGCATCAATGAGACTGGAATCGGAAAAGAGTTTACGACCGTCCACCAGATTCGCTTCCACACATTGCCAGACAATGCGTTCGAAAAATATCTTGAAGGCTTCTACACCCCAACGTGCCCTGGCTTTGCTCAAGACGCTGTGGTCAGGAATGTCATCATCCAGGTCGTACCCGAGAAACCATAGCCAATCCAGACGCTCAGGAATGGTGGCTATCAGTTCACGTTCCGAGCGAACATTGTAGAGCAACAGCAGGAGCATCAGCTTGAGAATGATAGGAGGGGGCACGGAGACATGCCCGTTCAACCCATAGGAATGCTCGACTTCTTTGTAGATGAAATGGAAATCGATTTTCTCTGAGATTTTTCTCAAGATGTGATCCTTGCGAATGCGTTTGTCCAGATTGAAACCGGTGATAAAGAGCTTGTGCTGAAAATCGGGCTGATGTCCCATCATGGCAGAAGTCCCCTAGAAAAAGTGTTGCCATGACAGTACCACATAGTCTAATATTAGTCAATATTATTATCAAGTAATATTAAATATGACCAAGCAAGTAATTGCTGATACTTATGGTTTTTAATGCATATCCCATGTTTAATTTGTGCTAGAAAGTTATTTGGGCAACAGCCCGTTGCGAAATGAAACCTGTCTGAAAGGCTCTATCAGAATGAGCCAGTGCATCAATAGGATAGCTACATTGATGTCTTACCGCCGGCAACAGAATATTTGCCATTTGCTTCATATGATGGCCGTATGGGAAATGGAGGTGGTTTGAAATGGTTTGTTATTCTAATAGTTTAGGAAAAACACAAGAGGGAGGGTAAGATTTAAGAAGAGAATGGCTGTTGGAGAAAAGAGAGGTGAGAAAGATCGTAATAAAACTCATTACAAGGAGGGATTGCCATGAAAAAGGTATTTTTGGTTTTGTTGGCTTTGGCGGTTGTTGCCGGTATCTGGACAAATAGTGGTCAGAGAGTACTAGCTGCTGAAACCGTGAAAATTGGTTACAATGCTCCCCTTTCAGGACCTTCAGCCGCGTGGGGTCTTCCCGGATTGGAAGGTGTTGCCATTTGGCTTGACAAAGTCAATTCGGACGGGGGGATTAAAGTCGGGAATAAAAGCTACAAAGTCGAGATTGTAAAATACGATAACCAAGGAATTGGCAGTAAGGCTTTACTTGGGGCTAGAAAGCTGGTCCTTGAAGATAAAGTTGTGGCTATGCTGATGTTGGGAGGGCCCACCAGTGATATTGCACAGCCTTTCTTGACCAAACACAAAATTTTAACGTTTGTCCTTATAGCGTCTGATATTTCAAAAAAAAGGCCCTATTTGATGGATGTGACAGACAACTTTCCTATTTACCATCTGCTTGATGCCGAATATATAGCGGAGGCACATCCAAAGGCAAAAACGGCGGCAATTATTTGCCAAGATGATGCGATTGGTCTTGCTGCCATAGCTTGGTCTGAGGCTGGGTTTAAGGCGGCAGGTATAAAAGTAGTATATTCTAAACCCTTTTCCCTGGAAACAACAGATTTTGCTCCAATAGTCACCGCCGCTTTGGCAACGAAACCGGACATCATAAGCACGGGGGCAACATATCCTGAATTTCAAGCGCTTATTTTTGAACAGGCACACACGCAGGGCTGGAAAGCTACCACAGGTTGTATTACATCCGCTTGCTGGGACTTTCATGCCATAACAGCCAAAGTGCCGGCAGAATGGATGGATGGGGCGGTCTCTAATTTCCCGGATTTTGATGATCCTCAGTTGTCCGAAGAGCATCACGAATTCTGGAACGCCTGGCGAGCCAGATATCCGGGCCACAGTTGGTCCGAAATTGTCTGGGAATTTAAGGGCGGACTGGATGTGTGGAAATACGGTGTAGAAAAAGCCGGTAGTGTAAAATCAGAGAAGGTTTATAAAGCGCTGAAAGCATCCAAAACCGTCCCCCATTCTTTTGGCCCCGGGGTTTGGTGGGGGAAAGACGTCTTTGGCATAGATAACTTGCTTGTACCCGAATGGCCCATAACCGAAGTTGAGAATGCAAAACCGAAAGTTGTTGCACATAAGAATTTTATTCGTTGGTGGGCGAAAAGTGAAAACAGAGACATCCTTTATGAGACCCTTAAAAAGTGGAAAATGATGAAGTGAGATGTTCATTTGATTTGTCTTGTTCAGGTGATGTGCGGAAAATGAGATACAAGAATGATAGCCGGAAATAGGCAAGAAAGAAGACCCTAATGCAATTTATCGGACAGATGATTTTGAATGGTCTGATGACAAGTTCTTTCTATGCCCTCATTGCCGTTGGCTTAAGTTTAGTTTTTGGGGTAATGCATATTGTCAATTTTGCCCATGGCGAATTTTACATGGTCGGTGCTTACACGGTATGGGTCCTTTTTGCGTTGTTACATTGGCCTTTTTTTGTAGCCGTTGGAGCAGCCATTGTGGTGGTCGGCTTATTGGGACTGGTTTCCGAAAAGCTAATCTTTAGACGAGCCCACGGCAATGTTCTAAACGGCTTCATTATGTCGGTGGGTTTAGTATTTATCCTGCAAGTTGCTGTCGTGGAGATCTGGGGAGTCGGCAAAATGAAACC
>CAYOIU010000246.1:0-6432 GCA_964404085.1 uncultured Desulfobacteraceae bacterium
CTTTCCATCCCATTCACGTATGGTCTCGGCCGTTTCCTGGGGTTTATTGAGATAACCCGTCATGACTTGGGGTCCGGCCACAACCAGTTCCCCATTTTCACCAGGCGCTAATTCTTCTGTGCCGGATTCCATATCCATGATCTTCCATTCGGTCCCCGGAAAGGAAAGACCGATAGTTCCGGTGGTATCAAAATCAGTGAGCGGTCCAGCCGACACAATGGGCGTCGACTCGGTAAGCCCATATCCTTCCACCAGGACTGCTCCGCTCACCTTTTCAAATCGCTCCTTCACCGGCGCGTGCAGTGGACCGGCTCCCGAGATGCAGGCCGTGATCTTCTTTGCGATGTCATATTTGTCTATGTCAGGGAATTCCGCGATCCTCTGGAAAAGCACCTCTGCGCCGCAGTAAAAGGTTTTCCCGTCAGGGGCGAGGGCACATATGGTTTTGAGGAGCTCATCTGTCTGCGGAGGTTTCGGAAAGAGCATCATCCACATCCCTGACTTGATGGAAATATTCATGACCGCGGTCATGGCAAATGAATGGAAGAGAGGCAACACGCCAACGTTGCAGAAGCCGTGTCCTCCCATCCAGACCCAGAGATCACCCTGGGTGGCGTTGGAAACGCAATTGAAATGGGAAAGCACCGCCGCCTTCGGTACCCCTGTGGTGCCGCCTGTCATGATGTAGGTGGCCGGATCATCGGCGGAAATCTCGACCGTGGGAGGATCCGGTGTGACTTTCAAAAGATCCATGAATTGAATCCCGTCTTTCGGCACCGGGCCGGTGGGGATTTTCTTCAGTTTTTTCCCAAGCCATTTCTTCAGGGGTGACAATTTGACGAGGTCCACGACGCCGGTGACAACGACGTGCTCCAAGGCATGATCGGCGGCAATGGGTTTTATCAGGGTCTCGTAAAGGGCATCCAGGACGATCACAACTTTCACGCCGGTCACGTCAAACTGGTGTGAAACTTCTCCGGGCTTGTAGGTGGGGTTGACGCCGCTGACGATGAGCCCGAGCCTGGCGCACGCGTAGTATGCGATCACGTATTGAAAGGAGTTCGGAAGGACCAGGGCCACCACGTCTCCTTTTCGCAAACCCATGTTGTGGAAACTCGTTGCCAGGGCATCCACGTGGTGCCCCATTTCACGGTAGCCCATGAAGGTGTCCAGAAACCACATGACCGGGTCATCACCGTATTGGTCGGCCGATTTTGTGAACATCTCGTAAAGGGTCATCGCTGGAAAATCGCAGTTTTTTGCCACCTGATCCGGCCATCCCGCTTCTGCACTAAACCACGGTTTCGATTCATCCACATAGTAAGGGTTATCCATTGCCACGTCCTCCTCCCAGATTTTGTCAGTACCAGTGAAAATCCTGCATACCTCTTTTGGGGCCAAATCTCAACCGGTTTTTGGCCCTTACGCCTGAAAACGGTTTGACAACGGCAAGCAGGCAGGCATCCCCGCGTCCCTCTTTATCGCTATTTTACCTATCTTCTGCAAAACAGTGCATCGCTCAAGGGAGGGGCAGTGGAATCGTTTCCGAAAGGGAATATCCGGGACGCCGGAGTTTCTTTGGAGCAATGATCTGGTTAGTTCTGCACCGGACAGGCGCATCGGACCATTTTCGATTGGACTGATGGACAAGGTAGCCGGGCTGGGAACCCCGCGCAGAATATTTGCGCCGTGATAAAAGCTGAGGAAAAATATATTCCCGCCGGAAAGGACTGCACTGGCCCTCCCGCTGTGGTTCAATGCGCCAAAATTGAGGGCAATAGATTCCTCTCTGAGAGAAACCCGGGTTAGGCGACGCAGGATTCCATGAGGGTCAGCGACGGACCGGCCGTATCCAACTCCGCCGTCACCCCAAACGGCAGGGGAATATTTCTAAAACCGTGGCCAAGCGGGAAACCGCTGATCAGCGGTATGTGGAGGTCCTCGGCGACCTCGGTAAGTAGCCGGTCAATGGCCTCAGGTTCACCACACTCCTTAAATTCCCCGCCCACAATGCCGCGAAGGCCTTCCAGTTGGCCGCTCAATCGGAGATGGGTCAACATCCGGTCCACCCGGTAGAGCGGTTCCCCGATATCCTCCAGCACGAGTATGCAGCCTGAAAAAGAAGGGAGAAAGGGTGTCCCCAGAAGATGACTGATAAGGTTCATGTTGCCCCCTATCAGGGGCCCGCGTCCCTTCCCCGGAATCAATGTCCTGATCCCTTCAAATACCGGTTGGTGAGTACCGGAAAACCCCAGGAGAGCTAAAAGGTCGTCAATATTCGCGGTATCCTTCTGTCCGGCATTCCGGAACATGGATCCGTGAAAAGTGACCAACCCGGTCTTCTTCAACGAGGCCATCAAGAGGGCGGTTATGTCACTGAAGCCGACCAATATTTTCGGGTTTTTTATGATCAGGTCATATTGGATCTTATCCAGCAGTCTTAGCGTACCATAACCGCCTCGGGTACAAAAAACGGCTCTGACCTCAGGATCCCTGAACATGGCATGCAAGTCTTCCAGACGGGACGCGTCCTCCCCGGCAAGGTAGTTCTTACGATCGAACACATGCGCACCAAGCCGTACCCTGAGTCCTTTTGAATGCAGACGCGCCAGCCCCGCCTTTAATCCCTCTTCTGCTACGGGGCCGGCAGGGGAGATCAGCCCCACCAGGCCGCCTTTTCTGAGTCGGGGCGGTTTGATTATTGGAAGCTTATGGTTATTTATTTCGTTCAAAAATGATTCTCAATCCTTCCAGGGTCAGGAACTCTTCCACATGATCAATGGTCTCCGACACGTCGCACATCAGCGGTGCCAGCCCCCCGGTTGCAATCACCAGGACTTCTTCTCCGGCCTCCTTTTGGATGCGTCTCACGATGCCATCCACGAGGCCGGCATACCCGTAGACGATCCCCACGTTCATGCTGCTCACGGTGTCCTTGGCTATGACACTCTTGGGGCGGGCGAAAATCTCCACCCTGGGCAGTTTAGAGGCCTTTTGAAAGAGGGCTTCGCAGGAGATCCACACGCCGGGCGCAATGGCGCCCCCCAGGTATTCTCCGGCGCCCGAAACAACGTCGAAGGTCGTTGCGGTTCCGAAATCCACCACCACCATGGCCCTTTTGTACTTCTCATAGGCTCCGACGGCATTCACGATCCTGTCGGCCCCCACCTCCTTGGGGTTGTCGTAACGGATCGGCATCCCCGTCTCGATACCCGGCCCCACAATGAGGGGGGTAAGATGGAGATAGCGCTTTGCGAATTCCTCCATGGTATTGAGAAGGGGCGGCACGACGCAGGAGACGATCATGTGGCTGATGCTCCTCGTATCTATACCGCTGTTCTTGAAAAGGTTGGACACCAGGATGCCGAACTCATCGGATGTCACCTCCCGCTCGGTCCTGACGCGCCAATGTTGAAGAATTTCACCGTCTCGGATGAGGCCCAAGACGATATTGGTGTTTCCAATGTCCGTACAAAACAACATCTCCTATTCACCCCCGAAAATGCACTATCCGGATTCCGGCTCCTGCTCCACTATTCTCTCACCTTGCCCCTCTTGATGGCATCCACGACTCTCACCGTCTCAACCGCCTCCTTTACGTTGTGCACCCGCACGATGTGTGCACCATTCATGGCAGCCACCGCCACCGTCGCCATGCTTCCCGTCAGCCGTTTATGGGCCTCTTTTCCCAGAATTTCGCCGATGAAGGCCTTATTGGATGTGCCGATGAGCACGGGCATGCCAAGGGAAGAAAAAGAAGAAAAGTTCCGGATAATCTGAAGATTATGATCGAATGTCTTTCCGAACCCGATCCCGGGATCCACCACGATCAGATTTTCGGAAATTCCCGCCTTGACCGCCCGCTGGGCAGCATCTTTCAGAAAATCCTTAATCTCCGAGATCAAATCGTCATAGACGGGATCCTTCTGCATATTTTCGGGACTCCCCTTCATATGCATCAGTATAACCGGGACGCCCGCCTCTGCCGCGACGGATGCTATTTCAGGATCAAGTCGAAGTGCACTGATGTCATTGATGATGGAAGCCCCGGCCTTCAAGGCCTCCCTTGCCACGCTTCCTTTACAGGTATCAATGCTGATGGGTATGGAAACCTCCCCTGTAAGGGCCTCGATGACCGGGATAACGCGCGACAGTTCTTCTTCGCTCGAAATACGCTCGGAAAAGGGGCGGGTGGACTCGCCGCCGATGTCGATGCAATCCGCCCCCTCTTCGACCATGGAGAAGCCATGCTCAATGGCCCGGTCGGTTTCAAAGAACAATCCACCGTCGGAAAAGGAATCCGGGGTTACGTTGAGCACCCCCATGACATGGGTCCTCTCGCCCAAACGGAGATGATGCGGCCCCCAGTCCAGAGAAATCGTCATGGGACGCTTCCTCTAAACTGTGGCGGGGGGTTCTTTTTGTTCGCTCTCCCCCTGCTCCGAGATACCCATGATCTCATCGATGTCCTTTCCGGTGAGGGTCTCTTTTTCAAGGAGGGCATTCGCCATCTTGTGAAGGGTATCCACATTCTCCGTTATCAACTTGGTGGTCCTTTCATAGGCGCCGTTGACAATATCCCTTACTTCATCGTCGATCCGCTGTGCGGTCTCCTCACTGTAGTCACGGTGCTGGGAAATCTCTCTTCCCAGGAAGATCTGTTCCTCCTTCTTTCCAAAGGTCAATGGCCCCAGTTTGTCACTCATGCCATATTCACACACCATCTTTCGGGCCAGGTCAGAGGCCCTCTCGATGTCGTTACCGGCGCCGGTCGTCTTCGTATTCAAAACGATCTCCTCAGCTGCCCTTCCGCCCATCAATATGGATATGTTGTCTAAGAGGTAGTCCTTCGGATAGGTGTGTTTTTCATCTACGGGAAGTTGCTGCGTCAATCCCAGGGCTCGTCCCCTTGGGATAATCGTTACCTTGTGAATGGGATCGGTATTTGGAATAAGCCTGGCCACCAGGGTATGTCCGGATTCATGATAGGCGGTCGTCTTCTTTTCATCATCGCTGATGATCATGCTCTTGCGTTCCGCCCCCATCATGACCTTGTCCTTGGCATCCTCGAAGTCGACCATTTCCACTTTGTCTTTGCCGCGCCGAGCCGCCATGAGGGCCGCCTCGTTGACCATGTTCTCTATGTCGGCACCGGTAAATCCCGGGGTTCCCCTTGCGAGGACAACCTTATCCACTTTGTCGTCCACCAGCTTTTTTCTCAGGTGTACCTTCAGGATGCCTTCCCGTCCCTTGAGGTCCGGAACCGGCACCACCACCTGCCGATCGAAGCGACCGGGTCTGAGAAGGGCCGGATCCAGCACGTCCGGCCTGTTGGTTGCCGAGATCAGGATAACCCCTTCATTGGATTCGAATCCATCCATCTCAACGAGGAGCTGATTGAGCGTCTGCTCACGCTCGTCGTGCCCCCCGCCGAGCCCGGCTCCCCGGTGTCGTCCCACCGCATCGATTTCATCGATGAAAATAATGCAGGGCGCATTTTTCTTGCCCTGGACAAAGAGATCACGCACACGCGACGCTCCGACCCCCACGAACATCTCCACAAAGTCGGAGCCGCTGATGCTGAAAAAAGGCACCCCTGCTTCGCCGGCGATGGCCCTGGCGAGTAGTGTCTTGCCCGTTCCGGGAGAGCCCATGAGAAGAACGCCCTTGGGGATTCTGCCTCCCAGCCTGGTGAACTTCTTGGGGTCGCGCAGAAATTCCACAATCTCTTCCAGTTCTTCCTTTGCCTCTTCTATGCCGGCAACATCTTCGAAGGTCACCTTCTCCTGGGAGTCCGTCATCAGCCTCGCCCGGCTTTTCCCGAACGAAAGGGCCTTGCCCCCGCCAACCTGCATCTGCTTCATGAAAAATATCCAGACACCTATGAGGAGAAGCATGGGGACCCATGAAAGGAAGACTTGAAACCACGAGGAATCTTCCCGCGGTTTGGCCGTTATTTTGACCCCCTTACTCCGCAGAAGATTGATCAATTCCGGATCTTTCGGCGCATAGGTCTTGAAAGGACCATTGGATGAGATACCCGAGATATTGTCGCCCTGTATGGTCACCTGCACGACGCCTCCCTTTTCCACCATACCCAGGAAGTCGCTGTAACCAACAGCAATGCTGCTCCTGCTGGGCTGCTTGAAAATTTGAAAAAGCATGACCATCATAAGGCTGATGACCAGCCAGAGGGCCAGATTCTTATAGAATGGATTCAATGTAGACTAACCTCCTTTGCTCCTGCCGGGCGTTGGGGAATCGCTGCAACCGTTTTATACACAATATGATATTATAAATCGTTTTTTCCAAAATTCTATAAAAATTTTTTTGTTCATCCGATCTTGCTGTAACTCTAATCGCAGGTTCATATCAATGGCTGTGGATCTGGATGGACCCCAAATCCACCGTCTAATTTGCGCATCATTGAAT
>CAYOIU010000247.1:0-6405 GCA_964404085.1 uncultured Desulfobacteraceae bacterium
CTACAGGGAATAGGGGGTGGAGGATTGCAACCCATCTCTCAGGCCATTCTCCTGGAATCGTTTCCAACAAGAGAGCATGGAATGGCCATGGCAGTGTTCGGAATGGGGATTGTGCTCGCCCCCATAGCCGGTCCGGTGGTGGGTGGATGGATTACGGACAATTGGACCTGGCGCTGGGTGTTCTATATCAACGTGCCGGCCGGCATCCTGGCGGTTATGATGGCTATGGCATTTATCCATGATCCACCGTATGTTCGAAAAAAGGGAATCCGTGTCGACTATCTGGGCCTTGTACTCTTGACCGTGGGCCTGGGATGCCTGCAGATGCTTCTGGATAAAGGGGAACGGGCGGACTGGTTTTCATCCGATTTTATGCTGACGCTGGGGATGATATCGGCAGTTGCACTCACCGGGCTCGTTCTTGTGGAGCTTCGATCCAAAGACCCGGTGATAAACCTCAGGGTGTTTCGGGATCCCACATTCGCCGTGGGAAATCTGATCATGTTTGCTGGTTTTCTCACTTTTTTCGCCGCCATCGTCATGCTGCCTCTCTATCTTCAAAAGCTCATGGGCTATACCGCGGTCTGGGCCGGCCTTGTGCTCGGCCCTGGAGGTCTGGCAACGCTGCTGGTGATGCCGTTTGCCGGAAATCTCATGAAGAGAGGGGTCAAACCCCAGAGGTTGTTGACTCTGGGTATCCTGATCAGCGCCTATTCGCTCTTTCTCATGTCACGATTCAATCTGGAGGCGGATTTCAACGCCGTTGTCTGGCCACGGGTGGTTCAGGCGGTGGGAATGGCACTCTTTTTTGTGCCTCTGGCGGCAGCCACCTATGTGAATGTCAGGAACGAAGATATGGGCAATGCCACCGGCATTTTTAATCTGCTGAGAAACCTGGGAGGAAGCATCGGGGTCGCCTTCGCTACGACCATTCTTTCCCAGCGGTCGCAGTTCCACCAGACATCTCTTGTGGGGCATTTGACGCCTTTCAACCCGGCTTTTCAGATCAGGATGCAACAACTGCTCCACCACAGCGGACAAGGGGGGACCCTTACGACCCAAAGCAAGAGCCTGCTCGCCCTTATCTACAGTCAGGTCCTGCGCCAGGCAAGCATGCTGGGCTTCAACGATACGTTCTGGATGCTTGGGCTGCTCAGCATGTTGCTGATACCGCTGCCTTTTTTCATGAGAGCCAGACGGCAGGAGGATCTTTAGCCCGCGTTCTTCAGGAGCCTGTCTGCCAGGATTTGTGGCGAATTGCCCTGTTCGCTCCGTGCCGGGCTAATCGGATATATAACCATGGAGGTGCAAAATGGCAAAACAAAAGATCCCTTCAACGCAGGCAATCAGAGAACTGAAGGCGAACGGCGTTGACTTCACACTGCATCCCTACAGGTACGAGAAAAAGACGGGAACCGCCGTGGCGGCAGCGGCTGCGGATGCCCTTGGTCTGGAAGAACACCAGGTGATCAAGACCCTCATTATGATGGATGAGCATTCTGAACCTTTCCTGGTCCTGATGCATGGGGACAAACATATTTCCACCAAGGCTCTGGCTAGGGAACTGGGGGTCAAGAAGGTCCGTCCGTGCGGCCCGAATGAGGCCAAACTCTACAGCGGATACCTGGTGGGAGGTATTTCCCCCTTCGGGACGAAGCGAAAGATGAAGGTCTGTGTGGAGGCTTCTATCCTGGAGCTTGAAAGCCTCTATATCAACGCAGGGAAAAGAGGCCTTCTGGCATGTATTGCGCCGAAGATCATCATAAGCGTGCTGGATGCGCGGCCGGTGAACGTTGCCGTTTGATGGCTTTTATTGATCTTTTTGACAAGTCGCTCTGCTCATGATAGTGAGAAACTGCGATGGGACAACTCGGGCGGATAACCACCTATGGAAAAGAACGAACTGAAGGCAAGGATCTACTCCAGAATAGATGAACTCCCCACGCTCCCTGCCGTGATTCCAAGACTCCTGACTTTGATGGATGATCCGAAAGTCGGCACCAGGGAAATCACGGAGGCCATATCCCAAGATACCGCGTTGACTGCCAAGATTCTAAAGGTGGCCAATTCCGCCTACTACGTCTTTTCCCAGGAAATATCAAGCCTGGATAGGGCGGTAGCTCTCCTTGGGTTCAACATGGTCAAATCTCTGGCCCTCTCCGTGGGTGTGATTAAAGCCATGCCAAAGAAAAAAGACTCCGGCTTTTTTTCCAGGGAAGGATTGTGGGTCCATAATCTGGCAGTGGGTACGGCCGTGAAAATGATGGCGGAAAAACTGGGTAAAGGTGAGGAAGCTGAACACCTGTTTGTTGTCGGCCTGCTTCACGATATTGGCAAAGTGGTATTGGATCAGTTTTTCAGTGATGATTTCACCAGGATCTTGGAGCAGGTTAATGACGAAGGTGGAATGCAACTTTATGAAATGGAACGAAAAAATATCGGCCTTGATCATGGTGAAGTTGGGGGAATTCTCCTCCAAAAGGAAATCGGGGAAATAAAGGACCAAATGGAGCTTGTCCGGGAAGGGATCTTCGCTTTTTTCAGCGCGATAAATTGAGTTCCGATTGGCTTATCCGGATTTTTTGAAAGGCGTGAGCCACAAGATATCATAGGGCTGAAGCGTAAGGCTTAGCCTCCTGTTTTCAGCCATCCACTCCATTTTGCTGACCAGATCATACCAATGGGTCGCCTTCGTGCCGAGTTTGCTCAAAGGGACCTTCAAATGCCACACCCTGTCCGTGACGTTCACCAGCGCCAGTATCTTCTGCCCTCTACCGGGCGCGATTCTGATCACTGAGAAGAGTTGGGGTGAGAGCATGAGCACCTGCTGCTCACCACCGGGATGAAAGGCAGGCTCTCTTGTCCTGATGGTGATGAGTCTGCCCAATTCATGGCTGATTCTTGAAATCTTGGAGAGGGGGTCTTCCAAGCGTGCCATGCGGGTAAATGCGTGAAGAAGATATCACCGCCCGCTTCGCTCGAGGCACAGAGCACGCGGAGGAGGACTTTTTTCATCGCCGCTGAGGGGGCGGCGATGAAAAACCACTCAGCAGCTGGATCTGCGGCTGAAAAAACCCATGTTCAGCAACTATAGAATAGGGCATTGATCTGAAGAAACCCAGCCATCGCAGGTGAATGGATTTTGCTTTTTGGCGTCTCGAAAAGCAAAATAAGAAATCATTTCTCTGCGATCTCAGCGCCTCTGCGGTGAGATAACTGTTCATGATTTCTACCCTTTTAGGGTCACTATCCAAGTCACCCTTTTTAGGGGTGGCGGTTCATTTTTCTATCGGCTTTTTTTGTAAACTCTCTAGCGTTACAAAGGGTCAAAGAGTAAATAGGGGTCGTCCATTATAGAATCAGAGCTCAACCCTGTTGCTTCTTGTTGACAATCGGGTTATCTTGAGAAAAAAGAGTGTTATTGAAAATGTTTTCCTCTCTGCGGGAGAGGGACTTGTGGAAGGAGGTAACACCATGAAAAAAAATATCATCACCATGGGCCTGATTCTGGTGTTTGCTGTTTTTTCGGGATGCACCACGGCCTACAAGGCAAAACCCCTGTCTTTCAAGGCGCCAACTGCCTATCCCAACCACACAGTGGTGGCCGGCGCGACAGTGGGGGCCAAGGCGTTTGTGTCGAAAGAGGAAGCGAGCGAAGCCTTCGGGTTTGACATCCGAGGTGCCGGTATGTTGCCGGTACAGGTAGTATTCGACAACCAGGGTAATGAAGCGCTGGAAATCGACGGTCCGCAGAGCTTTCTTGAAGACGGGGAGGGGAACCTCTGGCCCATCTTGAGCAGCAAGATTGCCTATGACAGGGCCACCAAATTTGCCAAAACCAACGAGATCTTCAAGTCGGGTGCCTACCACGGTTTTCTGGGCGCCACGGCAGGAGCCATCATTGGTGCCGCCATCGGGATCGTGAGCGGCCAGAACGTGGGCAGGGCACTGGGCAAGGGTGCGGCGGTGGGGGCTGCAGCAGGTGCTACGCTGGGAGGAGTCGACAAATTCGGGTCCAGTTCCGCCAGGAGGAGCATTATCCAGGACCTCCGGCAAAAGTCCCTTGAATACAAGCCCATCCCGCCAAACGGGCTGTCTTACGGTTTCCTCTTTTTCCCGGGTGAGGCCAAATCGGCGAAAATGCTTCGCCTCAAGATCATGGAAGGAAGGGACGGACCAGTGCATGTACTCAACCTCAGGTTCTAAGAGCAACTAGCATGAGCAAGAATGATGCAACCGTTAAAAGTCCGTCCTTGGACTTTTTACTAACGGAAACCGAAAAGCGTGGTTTTCGTTTTCCTTACAAATCAACGGGTTACACTGCACCCCATTGATTTGCGTGCCCGTCCATGGGCACGATGATGACTTTTTACAAAGCCATCAAGAATGCGTTTTCGAGAGGCAACCCATTGACCCTCCTCCAGGGACATCTCGAGAGGATCACCTACACCAACGAGGAAAACGGCTTCACCATTGCCAGGGTGAAGGTCTACGGCCGGCATGACCTCGTCACCGTCGTCGGGAACATGATGGGACCGACCCCCGGAGAAGTTCTTGAAATCGAGGGAGAATGGGCAAACCACCCGAAATACGGGGAACAATTCAAGATTGCCAGGTACAGGTCCAAGGTGCCGGCCACGGTTTTCGGGATTGAGAAATACCTGGGTTCGGGCCTGATCAAGGGGATAGGCCCGGTAATGGCCAAACGTATTGTCTCCCGGTTCGGGGAAAAGACACTCGATATCATCGAGAGGGATGCCCGGAAGCTGGATGAAGTTAATGGGATCGGTCGAAAACGGATTCAGATGATCAAAAAGGCCTGGGATGATCAGCGGGAGATTCGTCATGTCATGCTTTTCCTCCAGTCCCACGGCGTCAGTTCCGGCTACGCAACAAAGATCTTCAAGCAGTATGGTGACCGGGCCATCCAGGTCGTCAGGGAAAACCCCTATCGCTTGGCTACCGACGTCTTCGGTATCGGCTTTGTTACGGCGGACCAGATTGCGGGAAAGCTGGGGTTTTCAAAGGACTCTCCCCTGAGGGCGGAGGCGGGAACCCTCTACGTCCTTCACCAGCTTTCGGATGAGGGGCACGTCTTCTATCCCTATGAATTACTTATGAAAAAGTGCATTGAGATGCTCGGGGCAGAAGAGCCTGTTCTGACCCAGGCCATCGGGACCATAGCTCTCAGAAAATGGATCGTCATCGAAGACCTCAACGAGCACGATACCTTCCAGGAAAACCACAAGGCCGTCTATCTGGCAAAATATCACCTCTGCGAGAACAGTATTGCCCACCGGATAAAAGACCTCCTTGGTGCACCGAAATCCATACGAACAATCGACACAGAGAAGGCCATTGCGTGGGTCCAGGCTAGGCTGACGATCCGGCTGGCACGGGAGCAGGCACAAGCCGTCAAGTGTGCCACTGAAAGTAAGATAATGGTCATAACCGGCGGGCCCGGAACGGGAAAGACGACCATCATCCAGGCGGTCTTGAAGATATTTTCCAGGCTGGGAGTGCGCATCATGCTGGCCGCCCCAACGGGCCGGGCCGCTAAAAGGATGAGCGAGGCCACGGGTTTTGAGGCAAAGACCATCCACCGGCTGCTGGAATACAGCCTTCAGAAAGGCGGGTTCCAGAGAAACGAGGAAAAACCCCTGGATGTCGACTTTCTGGTGGTGGATGAAGCCTCCATGATCGATACGGCCCTCATGCACTACCTCCTCAAAGCGGTACCACAGAGCGCAACCCTGCTGCTCGTCGGGGATGTCAATCAGCTTCCCTCGGTGGGTGCCGGAAACGTCCTGAAAGACATCATTGATTCGGGTGCTGTGCCGGTAGTGACCCTGAATGAGATATTCCGGCAGGCCCGTGAAAGCCTGATCATTGTCAATGCCCACAAAATCAACCAGGGTCTCCTCCCTTTGCTGCAGCCGGAAGGGCAGGGACGCGGGGATTTCTTTTTTGTCGAACAGGAAGACCCGGAGGAGGTCCTTCGAATCATATTGGAGCTGATTTCCAGCCGAATCCCCAAACGATTCGGTCTCGATGCAGTGGAGGATATCCAGGTGCTCACGCCTATGCACAAAGGAATGGTGGGTGCTGAAAACCTGAACAGAAAACTGCAGGATGTCCTTAACCCGGGTGATGATGGCCTGGTTCGGGGGCAGAGGGCGTTTCGAATCAAAGACAAGGTCATGCAGATCAGAAACAATTACGACAAAGAGGTCTTCAACGGGGACATCGGCACCATAGCGACCATAGATCTCGAACTCCGAGAGGTGTCTGTTTCTTTTGATGGGAGGGAGGTCCCTTATGATTTCATGGATCTTGATGAGATTGTCCTCGCCTACGCCATATCGGTGCACAAATCACAGGGTTCTGAATACCCGGCCGTGGTGA
>CAYOIU010000248.1:0-6353 GCA_964404085.1 uncultured Desulfobacteraceae bacterium
GCTTCAAATCCAGCTCCGTGCCCTGGCCGACAAAAATCAGCGCCACCAGAAGGCCGGTCAAATCCAGTTTATCGAGGGCTATTCCCGGTCCGGGAACGCGTGTGGACAGCATCAAGGCGAGGAAAATGCCCATGAGGAGCAGATTTTTCTGCACAAAATGCTCTATGTGGATTTCCAGGTGGTGGCTCAATGTTCAGTTCTCCGAAAGGTACTCTCTGCCTAAACCAGTGTCGGCTGTTTGTCAATAGGCTATGTCGGCCCCAAATCCCCGTCTCATTTGCGCGTCATGACCTTCGACGGGGGATTTCATGAGGTCCACTTTAACTTGACACACAAGGCAAAATCTATCTATATATCCTCATCGTTACCGGTAATCTTCGTGACACGGGCAAGATCGGACAGATGAACATTTTTACATACGGATCACTCATGTTCGAACGGGTGTGGACTGCTGAAAAAAACCATCGACCACATCCATAACGGGAGACATGGGAAATGCCTATCATCGAATACAGGACCGAAGACCGCGTGGCGATCATCACCCTCAACGACGGTGAAAACCGTTTCAACCCGCCCTTTCTTCAGACGTTTCTGGACATCCTGGATGAAATAGAGGAAAAGACCGATGCCAACGCCCTGGTCGTCACGTCCAGCCACGAGAAGATTTTCAGCAACGGCATTGATCTGGAATGGCTCCTCCCCTTCATACAGAAAAAAGATATAAAAACCGCAACGGATTTCTTCTATCTCTTGAACCGGCTTTTCAAGCGCATCCTCCTCTATCCCATGCCCACCATTGCGGCCATATCAGGGCATGCCTTTGCGGGCGGGGCCATTGTGAGCTGCGCCTTCGACTTTCGTTTCATGCGCTCCGACCGGGGGTTTTTCTGCTTTCCCGAGGTGGATCTCGGGATTCCCTTTCTCTCGGGCATGCTGGCACTTATTCAGAAAGCCATTCCCCCCTACAAGTTTCAGGAACTGCAGCTCACGGGAAAGCGCGCCACAGCCGAGGAATGCGAGGCCAACCATATGGTCTTGAAGGCGTGCCACAGGGATGATCTGATGAATGTGACACTGGAATTTGCAAAAGGGCTGAACAAGAGAAGGGAAATCGTCGCAGAAATGAAACAACGGATGTATGGGGAGATCGCCCGGATCATCGAGGAAGAAGATCCGCCGGTGATTGAATCCGGTATCTTCCAAGTTTGAGAAACAGATAGGAGTGTTGACTTTCCCCACCGCGGTATCTACCTTTCTCACATAAGCAGTGGCCTTTCCGCTATCTCGAGTTCTACACGACTTGATTATTGCAAGAACAGATGGGTACAAGGTATAGGTATAGGCAAATTTCCTCGGTTTTCCGCTCCATCGGCAAGATCAAGCACCCGATTCACTGTCTTGGCATCCGCACCCTTCCCAATTCCGCCAAATGTGAGCCCCTCATTTCTTGCCGGCCAGTTGCTTCCACAACATCATGAGGTCGGATGTAGCTTGACGCAAAAGGCAAAATCTGTCTATACTCCCTCCCGAAAAACCGACTTCTTATCACTTCACTATCACTTAAATCCACTTCCATGCCGGACGTACACCTGTGAGTGTAACAAAACAGTGTTCCGCTTCACTTCACATCGGCTGGTGACTTCATACTTCTGCACATACAGAAAATACACTTGGCCACCGCTTAATGGTATGATATATAATACCATATGAAAATTGTCATAGATACAAATGTCCTGTTCGCAGCCTTGAAATCCTGTGAAGGTGCATCATACAAATTGATTTCTCTTATTCCGAACAAGAGATTTTCGATAGCAATATCAGTTCCTTTAATCATTGAATATGAAGATGTATTGATGCGGGGGAAGTTACCTGCTTCTATTACCGAAAAAGATATAACCCATTTCGTAGACTTTTTCTGTCAAGCAGGAGAACAGCAAGATATTTTCTTTCTCTGGCGTCCTTTCTTGCCTGATCCATTCGACGACCTTGTTTTGGAAGTTGCAGTGGCGGGTGGTTGTGATGCAATTATTACTTATAACAAACGTCATTTTAAAAACATTGAAAAATTCGGTTTGAGAATTCTTGATCCAAAAGAATTTCTTATCGAGATAGGAGTAATATCATGAGTACGCTAAGTTTACGTATCCCAAAATCTCTCCATGAACAGATAAGGCAATTGGCGAAGCGTGATGGTATTTCGATAAATCAGTTTATTGCATCTGCCGCAGCGGAAAAAATGTCTGCGCTCTTGGCCGAGGAATACATTGAAGCCAGGGGCAGAAGGGCAAGTTTGAAAAAATTTCAGAGAGTACTCAAAAAGGTTCCTGATTCAGAACCAGAAGATTACGATCGGATTTAAATAGTGCTCGTTCAGAACGTCCATAAGAATCTAAGAATCTTGACGGACATTCAATCATGGGTTAATGTTGCGTCCATGCCCAGATTAGCCAGATTAGATGCCCCGGAGTATTACATCACATCATGATCCCGGGAATAGAGTGACGAAAGATATTTAGAGATAATCAAGATCGTGATGATCTTAGAAAACGCCTGACCACCATCCTACCAGAAAGTCTTACATCCTGTTATGCTTGAAAAAAATAGGGGCGACCCCTATGACCCCTTTTTTCTCATTGATTTACACATATCCTGCAAAAGGCCTTCTTACCACCGCGCTGTAGACCCAATTTATCAGCGTTGTAAAGTCAAACACCGGCAACCTGACTGCTTCCTGGATGGCTCGTGCATGGGTTGGAAAAAGAGTGCATTCGAGCAAAAAGGCACCGATATCCGGATTCTCTTCAATCATCTGCTTGGACAACTCAATGAGACCTTTTTCCAACGTTACTGCGTTGTAAGAGCCAACGCCCTTTAAGATCTTTTGCATCTCGGGCAAGACCTCCGCACCGGAGATAACCACTCTGGATAGATCGTTGACACCGCAGTTTCTGAGAACAGGGGCTGATGATAACACTCGCCCGTCGGCACATAGCACACCTACCTTGCGTTTATTTTGAAGCGAACACTGTATCAATGGAATCTGCATCAAGCTGGAGAAGAAACAAGGAACATTCAGTGCTTTTTTCACATCCGGCAAGTAATTGGCAAAATAGCCACATGCCCCGATGATTGCTCGACACCCCTGAGCCTCCATCTCCTTCCCTGCGACAATCAGTTGCTCCAGTACTTCGCTATCAAGCTCAGAGGATACAACGCTTTCCACAGACGCAGCTTCAACGGCCTTATAATATACCGGAAAGTTAAAGGTAGTGGCATTTTCCACGCTGCCGGGAGGCAGAGCATATCCGGTCTTTCCGAAGAGGATGATTCCCAGAGCGACTCCTCCAACAAATTGTCCGTCCCCTACAAAAAGCTCTTCATCTTTTATCTCATTTGTATAGCTATACATTGTTCTCTCCCCTCGTTGGGAAATGACAAAAAGGAGGCTACTTATCTCCGATGATAGCATCCAGTTTTGTTGCGATATCATTTGGCAATGCCGGGGGCTTGAATCTTTCCAAGGACGCTCTGACGAATTCTCTTGCCCGGCTTTGCATGCTGTTTATACTCGGATCCTTGCCCATTGCCAGGGTCTCCCGGTTGGTGATCCGGGGCAGCCACATTTCTTTTCTGAAATGCTCCAGGGTGTGCCGCTTGTCCACAAAATGTCCGGCGGGTCCCACATCTTCAAAAATAGAGAGGTCGGTGGTGTCATCGCTCACCTCTATTCCCTGCAAAATGCGTTCGACATAATGGCAGACCTCGTGATCGATGGCCAGGGTTTCCAGGCTGATGGCGTTCTCCTCTGCCAGGAGCCCCATGCCTGAAATCATGTTGGTCCCCCCGAGAGCCGGAAGCAACGCGGTCCCCATTTTTTCCATGCCGAGCTGAACGTCGATGATTTTTGAATCCGTCAGGATGCCGCCGCCACCTGATGGCAGACCATAAAATTTGGCAAGGTGGGTTGTGGCACAGCGGAACAGACCGAATTCCGGTCCACCGTGGGAAGGTCCTGTGGACTTCATGTCCATGATCCTGGCCCAACTTGCATAAACAATCGGTGCTGAGGGGTTTACGGCTTTTGCCAGGACAAAGCTGCTCAGGAGTTCCGCGTTTGCGCAGATCAAGGTGGAAGCCAGGGTTGCGGGCGACGTGGCTCCGCACATGGGACCGGATTCGATGAAAAGGGGCAGACCCGCCCGCGCTGTTCCAATGAGCAATTCCGACGCGTCCTGCCGGAGCATGAGCGGGCTGGTCAAACAGACCAGAATGGAAAAAAAAGGCTGCTCTTGCAGGGCCTTGGAACTCCCTGCCACGGTCTCCCCCATGGCGAAGATCTTCTTGAGGCTTTCCCTGCCCTGGGCCTCGGCTATGAAATGCTTCCGGGTATTGGTCACCAGATACTTGAATTCATAGAGATCCACCAGTTCAGGTGGGACATCGGTCGGCGTGGCCGGAATCAGAATGAAATGAGGTGGATTCAGGACATCGGCCAGACGGATCATGGCCTCGAGATCATCACAGAGAGCTGGACGATAGGCTCCGGTCTCCATGTCCAGCACATTCGTGGCGATACCCACAGTGCCGAAATAGGTACGTCGGCCGCCGATCATCAGAGGCGGGACCCCGTCTCTCCCGTGCAGACGAACAATGGAAGCACATTTCGAAAGGGTATCGTTGATGACATGGCTGGGAATCTTTACAATCCCTCTGTCCCTGTCGACTCGGGCACCTGCCTTGCCGTATAGGGACAGGGCCTCATCATGGGTTACCTGCACCCCCACGTCCTGCAGGAGCAATCGTGAGGCCTGATCGATCTCCTTCACTTCCGCATCATTCAAAACACGTACACTCGGGACCATTTTATCCTCCGTTGTCAATTACTATAAACCATCTGTCCGCCGACAACCGTACCTTCTACGCTTATGTCCTTTATTGTTTCAGGCGAAACCGTCAATGGATTACCTGAAAGTATCGCAAAGTCAGCCAGCTTCCCCGCACTAATAGAGCCTTTGAGATGTTCTTCGAAGCTGCAATAAGCCGCATTCATGGTATAGGCCTTAAGGGCCTCCAGGGCATTGATACACTCTTCCCTCCCCAGCAGCCTGCCCTCCCTGGTTGTTCGATTCACAGCAGAGTGCATGGAAAGAATGGGATCCACCGGCGTTACCGGGAAATCTGAATGCAGGCTGAAGATAAGCCCCTCCTCAAGGGATGAACCAACGGGGTCGAGGTGTTGGGCCCTGTCCTCTCCAAGAAATCTGGAAACATGTCGATCTCCCCAGTAATAAACATGATTGACAAAATAGTTGGGCACCACCCCCACTTCTTTCATTCGGCGGATGTGATTCCGAGAGGCAAGCTGGCAGTGGATCATCATGTGGCGATGATCCCTGCGAGGGTATAATCGACATGCCTTCTCAAAGGCCTGCAAAACGGACTCGATGGCGCGGTCCCCATTTGCGTGTACAGCAATCTGGAGACCTAACCCATGATATTTTTCTACCAGATCGTCAAGTCTTTCCTGAGCCATAAGCAGACTTCCCCGAAAATCCGGCTTTTCAAAATAGGGCTTCATGAGGGCTGCGGTCAGGGCCTGAATGGAGCCGTCTTGAAGAAGTTTTACGCTTCCAAGCTTCAAATATCCGGAACCAAATTCATTCCCACTATCTTGTCGAAGAATATCGTCATATAGTTCGTTGACGATCGTCAAGTACACCCGCAATTCGAGTTTTTCTTCCGCTTCAAGTTCCCGGTACGCCTGCAGCAATTCGCGACCATCCCCGTAGTATCCTATGGAGCCGTCGTGTATGCTGGTAATTCCAGCCTGATGATAGTGTTCCACCGCCTGCAGCAGCAACTTTTTGATCTGTAACATGCTGTATACCGGGATATGCCTTAATACAAGCTGTTGTGCGGATGCTTCAACCAGCAGACCCGTAGGCATACCATCCTTGTCTTTAGGGACTTCCCCACCTTCCGGTTGGGGAGTATGAGGACCTACACCGGAAAATTCTATTGCCATGGAATTGACATATGCCAAATGGCCCGAAATGTGTTGGACAAAGACAGGGTTTTCAGGGGAAGCCCTATCGAGTTCTTCTCTTGTTAGATGTCGATTTTCGACAATAAGTGTATCATCGTACCCCCAGCCCCTTACCCACTGGCCTGAGGCTTTTTTGCTTGTCGCTTTCTTTATCCGGGCCAGCACATCATCAATGGTTCGATTAGGTGGTGTGGCACAATTGGCCTGCAGCAGTGTCATGGCATAATCTGACAGATGATTATGGGTTTCAATGAAGCCCGGGATCACGGTTTTCCCACCGAGATCCACTGCTTTCGTTCCCTCTCCG
>CAYOIU010000249.1:0-6339 GCA_964404085.1 uncultured Desulfobacteraceae bacterium
AGTTGGATAAGATGTTTATTGACCAGGGTCGACTCTATTGTTCTGCAGGGGTAAACGCCGGTATGGATTTATCCCTTTACCTGGTGGAGAAATTCTGCGGCCGACAAACCTCGGTACAGAGCGCCAAAACTATGATTCTGGATTTGGGGAGGGAAGAGCAGACCCCATATAACACGTTTCTTTTTTCCAAGGATCATGGTGACCCTGTCGTGGTGAAGGCTCAGAAGTGGATAGAACAGCATCATACGCAATCCATCGATTACGACCGGTTGGCCCAGAAACATCATATAAGCCGCCGGTCGTTGGAACGTAGGTTCAAACAGGCGACGGGTGTAACCCCTTTGGGATACCTGCAACAGGTACGGGTGGAAGCGGCCAAACGTTTGCTGGAGGAAGGGAGCCAGCCCTTCGATGAGATCACGAATATGGTGGGATATGACGATATTTCTTTTTTCAGAAAGGTGTTTATCAAGCTAACGGGCCTACGACCAGGGGAATATAAGAAGCGGTTCACTCCATATACTGCCAAAAATATTCTGCAATGATTTTGCCGCCTGTCAATCCGTCTCAATCCAGTCCTTCGTGCATAATGAGTGACTGGAGGGGTCTTGACAAGGTCGGCCAAGTCTCGTGCGCCACAGGATCAACCTTCTGGATATGTCAAAAATCAGTGACCTCCGAAACGTGAGATACCTGTATTACAGATAACATGAACCCTTTCATATCAAATTGATACCACAATATCTGGTATCATGGGTGTTGGCCGACGCGTCACAAGAAAGTAAAGAATATATTATCAAGTCAATACGCAAACCTTTTTCTCCGCGGTTACAACTGCAAACACAATACTTGATCAATCAGCGTTGTTGATCAACAAACTGAGAGCGGCCTTCTGTCGGGATCACAACATCAACCCACAGCGTTTTTACCATTGGCGTCATCGATTCCAAAAGGAACCAACGGCACCTCCTCCTGCTTTTTTGAGCTTGCCCCCTGCTCACCACAACCGCGAGGCAGTGCCATTTTGCATTCACCTTGGCGATGAACTCCATATTGGGAAGCTGGGGATGAAGTAGAAACCTGCATTTTGGCCTTCGAGGTTGGAAATAGGGTTGGAAAATTAATTTTAGGCACAAAAACAAAGGGGTTAGGCAGTAGCCTAACCCCTTGATATTGTTCTGGGGTGAGTGATGGGGCTCGAACCCACGACCTCTGGGGCCACAACCCAGTGCTCTACCAGTTGAGCTACACCCACCATATGTAAGATGCCAACATAGCACAGTTCCTTTGTACATTTCAACCCCAATCGCATTTTCTTTTTTTCCCGGGCCGAAGGAACCTGCGGAAAACGAAAAAGGTGCGGATTGACGGGGATACAAATCTCGTCTATAGTGCGTGAAACCCTCAAATAAACGAAGGAGAAGGCCGGCTATGGGAAAGGATAAGCAGAGCCTGTTTCGAAGACTTCCCGGCGTGGACAGCCTGCTGGAGCAGGACGCTCTAAAAAAGGCGGCCGCCGAAAACCCGAGGGATCTGATACTCAGGGCGGTGCACGCGGTTCTCGATCGACTCAGGAGCGCCATCAGCGAGGGCAGGGAAATCCATGAAGAGGAACTGTCGCTGGAAAGTGTTGCGATCCGGGCTGTGGAAGAACTGGAGAGGATCTCGAGACCAAGCCTGCGGCCGGTGATCAACGCGACGGGCGTGATCGTGCATACCAATCTCGGCAGATCCTTGCTGGGCGAAAAGGTACTCCGAAAATTCAGGGGTTTGAGTGGGGGGTACAGCAACCTCGAATATGACCTGGAAGAAGGAAAACGCGGGAGCAGGTATGTCCACGTAGAAGACCTCTTGAAAGAGCTGACAGGGGCCGAGGCGGCCATGGTGGTCAACAACAATGCCGCAGCGGTGCTCATCTGTCTGGATACCTTGGCGAGGGAAAGGGAGGTGGTCGTGTCCCGCGGGCAGCTGGTGGAGATCGGCGGGTCTTTCCGGGTCCCTGACGTCATGCGCAAGAGCGGGGCCAGGATGGTGGAAGTGGGAACCACCAACAAGACGCACCTCCGTGATTATGAACAGGTCATCGGTCCTGATACGGGACTCCTTCTGAAGGTACACAAGAGCAACTTCCAGGTGGTAGGTTTCACGGAAGATGTGCCCATGAAGGATCTGGTGGCCCTGGGGAAACGCTATGGCCTTCCCGTGATGGAGGACCTGGGGAGCGGCTCCCTGGTGGATTTTTCGAAATACGGACTCGTCCGGGAACCGACTGTCCAGGAGACCCTGGCCCAGGGAGCGGATCTGGTGACCTTCAGCGGTGACAAACTCCTGGGAGGTCCCCAGGCGGGAATCATCCTGGGACGAGAGAACCTGGTGGATGGTATCAGAAAGAATCAACTGGCGCGGGCCCTTCGCATCGACAAATTGACGCTCCTTGCCCTTGAGGAAACCTTGAGACTTTACAGGGACGAGCGTCGAGCCGTAAGAGAAATTCCAACCCTCAGGATGATGCTGGGGTCCTATGGGGAGATGGTGAGAAGGGCAGAAAGGCTTGTCAAAATGATAGGGGATTTGAGGAGTCCCGCATTTTCAATTTCCACGGCCGACGGGAATTCCAAAGCGGGGGGCGGTGCCCTGCCGCTGCTGGAACTGCCCACACGCCTCCTTTGCCTGGTACCGGGCGAAATGGACGCAATGTTCATGGAGGGATGGCTGCGAGCTTTTGACCCGCCAATCATTACGCGGGTTGAAAAGGAGCGGGTACTTCTGGATATGAGAACCATCCAGACAAGAGAACTCAAGACGGTTGCGGCGGCTGTGAAGACACTCGCAGGAATGAAGGAGCGGGGCTGACCCGGAAAAAGAGGATCAATTCGCACCATCAATCTTGAGGATTGAGCGGGGCCTGGTCTGGTACCAGGCCCCGACAGGGTATGGAAACGGACTAGATGCTGTCGCTCAGGCCCTTGCCTGCCTTGAATTTGACGACTTTTTTGGCTTTTATCTTGATGGTCTCGCCGGTTCGGGGATTTCTCCCTGTGCGTGCTTTACGCTTGTTAACGCTGAAAGAGCCGAACCCTGCCAGAGCAAGCCTGCCTTCTTTTTTCAATGTCTTTTTGGCAATCTCTAAAAATGAATTTAGTGCCTTTTCCGCATCTGCCTTGGTCAAATCGCTTTCCTTTGCGATTCCAGCGATAAGTTCCGCTTTTGTCATAATACCCTCCTAAGTTTTTGGTGAATGGATAAAGAATGTAGCCTCTATGCCGAAGAGATTCGGCCCCTGTTCCATATCTAATTAATCACATAATAGATTATGAATGCCTGTGATAACGTAAGGTCCTGGGTGATGTTTTCTCCGGCCTTTTTAGACGATCGGTGAGCCCATTTCGAAAAACCTTTTTCCAGTTACCACAGCTAAAGGACAATTTCAACGAAAAATTGGCAGAAAAGCACATTCCACAAGGATTTTTTTAAAAAAAAGCTAGAAAAAGCGTCAAGTTGACAAATGCACTCAAAAGCTATATTTTCTCAGCAGACGAAAAAGACGTTTTTCCAGGGAGAAATCAGACAAAACTGTGGATTAGGACCACCGCAGGAAAAGGAAACTTCTTGAAGCAGATCGTTGAAAAAGCTCTTGAAGAGAGCCTGCATGTCAAAGAAGAATTCATCCGACAGAACATCCCCGTGTTGATTGATGTGGCTGAAAGGATCGCGGGGGCTTTCGTCCGGGACAATAAGCTCCTGATCTGCGGGAACGGAGGCAGTGCTGCCGATGCGCAGCATATAGCGGCTGAGTTTGTTAACCGGTACGAGCTTGAAAGACCTCCCCTGCCGGCGCTGGCCCTGACGACGGATACCTCGGTCATGACCAGCATAGGGAATGACTATACTTTCAACGTCATCTTTTCAAAGCAGATCAAGGCCCTGGGCCTGAAGGGAGACATCCTTTTGGCCATCAGCACGAGTGGAAATTCGGAAAACGTGCTCTCGGCGGTTCGGGTAGCCAAGGCCCAGGAGCTATTCACGGTGGGGTTGACCGGGGGCGACGGGGGAAAACTCGTCCAGCTTGTCGATGCGGCCCTCGTGGTGGGGAGCAAGGTGACGGCCCGGATCCAGGAATCCCATATCCTTGCCGGCCATATCCTTTGTCAGCTTGTGGATTATGTCCTTTTCCAGAAACACGCTTAGGAATCAAGATATAAGGGAGTGATGAAGAATATCAAACCCATATCTTTAGCCGGCGTTCATTCTTATCCCCTTGAGAAACGTCCCAGCAAAGTGAGCAAAGAGGACTTCGCCGTCCCATGGCTGGAAGGAGGAGGTTTTTCAAGGTGGATGGAAACCCTCCCCAATATCCTCGCGGCACAGGATCTGAGGGAGATTGTTCTAAGGATCGCCCGGGCGGCAAAAGGTGAAAAGACAATCATCCTCGCCATGGGGGCCCATGCCATAAAGGTGGGCCTGAACCCGGTTATCCTGGACCTGATGGAGAGGGGCGTCATAACCGGCATCGCCCTGAACGGGGCCGGCATTATCCACGACGCGGAACTTGCCATGGTAGGACGGACATCTGAAGATGTGGCGGCCGTACTTGGCAACGGCAAATTCGGAATGGCCGAAGAGACCGGGAGGTTTCTCAATGGAGCCATCGCAGAAGGGGCCCGGAAGGGATGGGGCCTGGGGCGTTCCGTGGGGGCCATGCTCATCAAGGAGCAGTTTCCCCATAACGGTTTGAGTATCCTGGCGAGGGCCTATGAGGCAGGTATCCCTGTGACGGTTCATGTGGCACTGGGAACGGATATCATCCACTTCCACCCGGATGTGGACGGCGCTTCAACGGGAAAGACATCCCACATGGATTTCCGGATATTTGCCGGTCTTGTGGCGACACTGCAAGAGGGGGTCTTCCTGAACCTGGGATCGGCCGTCATACTGCCCGAGGTCTTCTTGAAGGCCTTATCTTTGGTGAGAAACCTGGGATATGATGTCAGGCAGTTTACCACGGTCAATATGGATTTTGTCCGTCATTACCGCCCGATGACCAATGTGGTCTACCGTCCCACCATGGACGGAGGAAGAGGGTACGCCCTGGTGGGGCACCACGAGATCATGTTCCCCTTACTGGCGGCAGGGGTGATCGAGGCTTTGGAAAGAAAAAAAGAGAGAAGGTGATTCTAATGCCCATCTACGAATATAGATGTGAAAAATGCGACGAAGAATTCGAGACCATTGTTTTCGGAGGTGATGAGGATGTCACGTGCCCACACTGCGATTGCAGTGATGTCCGGCGGATCATGTCGGCCTGCGGCTTTAAGAGTGGCAACAGCTTCACGCCCTCCAAGGGAACATCGAGCTGCGCCTCCTGTTCAAGCGGAAATTGCAGCAGCTGCCACTGAGAGCTTTATGGGTAAAACTCCGCTTTTCTGTGGCAATTGGAAAGATGTTGTGCTGTCTGGTGTTAAGACCGCTCGAAAATTTCAAATGACAAAATCCAAATCCCAAATGAATGACAAATGCCAAATGTCAAAATGACTAAAGGCCAGTTGCCTGTTTGCCAGGTTTTATCCACGTTGGGCGGGAAATATACCAGATGAGGTTTGGCGGCTTCGGAATTGTTATTGGGGCTTTGACATTTATTTGAAATTTGAGCTTTGGAATTTGTCATTTCAACAAGCCGCTCCCGGCAATGGATGTTTGCTTCTAACGGTATAGCAGAATAGTGCGGTAGCGGGGGTGCTGGGTTCATGTTCCGCATAGGTTTCGGATACGACGCACATCGGTTGGTTAAGGGCGAAAGGCTCATCCTGGGCGGTGTTGAAATCGTTCACCCCCAAGGTCTGAAGGGCCATTCCGATGCCGATGTACTGGTTCACGCCGTCATGGACGCCATTCTAGGGGCCATGGGCCTGGGAGATATAGGTCTGCATTTTCCGGACACGGACCCTGCCTATAAGGGAATCAGCAGCCTTTCACTTTTGGGGAAGTTAAGTGAAAGGGTGAAAGAGAACGGCTTCAGTGTCAACAACATCGACGCCACGATTGTGGCGGAGGGACCGAAGTTGTCACCCTTTTTCAGTTCCATGGAAGGTAACATGGCGCAAGCGCTTGAAACATCTCCGGGGCGCATCAATATCAAAGCAACCACGACCGAGGGGATGGGCTCCTGCGGAAGAGGGGAAGGCATCGAGGCGTATGCCGTCGCCAGCCTGGTGAGAGACGTCGAAACTTGATGACTTCGTTGGAAGCTGGTTTATGCCGCGAGCGGCAGCCTATGAGCAACGAATGGGAACCGAACCTGACAATCTTTTTCAGATGCTTTCTAAACACTCCGGAGGGGAT
>CAYOIU010000250.1:0-6321 GCA_964404085.1 uncultured Desulfobacteraceae bacterium
CTTTGGTGCCGCTCGATATAGAAATCTATATGTTTCTTGGCTGCATGGAGAATTCATAGGTAAGTTTTCTCCTTTTTTTACACCTGCTGCCCAATCCCATTCTATTAGACGAAGAGGCACCCAAACTGCGTTCTTGTCATCAGGATTCGAAGAGGGGATGAACATAAGATAAGTTTCAAATTCTTGTTGAAAATGAAGCTCTTTTGGGCCTAACTCCGAACCTGGTGTATCATTCATTTCAATTTTAAAGGAAGTTCGCTTGCCGCTGTAAGGATACTTCTCATCACAGCACCATTCGCTGTTATTGGTTCTCCAGTATTCCCCGTTAACATAGTTTACAATAGTATCTTCTTTCAAAAGCTGAACATATTGAAGGAGATGTGGAGGGTGTTCATCTGTGGGTGGCATTTCGATTTCATGGGAGATGTAAATCCCGGGAGGAGAAGCCACAGGGGGCCATTTATTGATAACTTTGCCTGGATGAACTTCGCAATCTGATTCCTCCCCCTTCTTTTGAGGCACCGCTCCGATTGAAACTATTTTTGCCGGTATCACCTTTTTAGCTTTTATTTTCGGTTTGAATACCTGGATAGTGGCCTTTGCTTCAATATCTTTCCCATTAACCTTGCCTGTATACTTTATCTTCTGCGGCGCGCCTGTAAATTTGCCGTCTATCCAGAAAAACTCAATTTCAGATTTGTCATAATCCTTGAAGGGCGTTAACTCGGCATGGTTTTTGTCCGCCTTCCATCCAGAAACAATCTTCTTCGAAACTTTCTCACCGCCGATTTCCCACTTTCCAGTGGGTCGGCCATACCCTGCAGGGAACACCCTGGCCTCTAATTTTACTCTTTTGCCAACGATCGTCTCCTCTGACTCTGTATCGGTAATATCCTTGTCTTTCCAATAAATTCGAACAATGGGTTTCACCTCTCCAAAAACCCATGATACATCATACTGAGGGGCCCCACTTCCGGCTTCCGGCTGGTACCTGATATCACCCCAGCAATCCACAACGCCTAGTGCCAGTGCACCCCCTTGCCCCCCCCATTTATACGATCCGGACATTCCCCAGGGTTTGAGTTCTCTGAATCCTATGAAAAGACTAAAACCCGCTTCGCCGGATTTCACATTGGTAAGTTCACAACCACTGTCAGATGTAGACCTGTATGTCATTTTCACGGGCAGCAGTAGTACTGCGCTGTAATTGCCACTGGGAGGCATTTTATCCAGATTTTGAATAGTTTCAGACGTGATCTTGCCTCCGCATTGCAGCAGAGCAAATTTCCCCAATTCTCCAAGTTTTACATCGATAAAAAATCCATCTCCAGTAACAGGGACAGAGCCTGAGGTTTCTGCTTTTGAGATTACTTTTCCAGTACATTGATCACCAGGAGCCATCATGATGCCTCTATCTTCAAACTTATAAGTGGCATTCACGTTTTTGGAAACATATCTCAGGAAATCTCCATCTTTTTCACTCAGTTCAACCTCCCCTGAAATTTGAACGAAGTATGAACCAACCTGTCTCACATTGGTCTCCGGATAACCGTGATCCCAGTTGCTTTTCATAGAAATGGAAACATGCATTTTTTCTTTGAACTTCTGTGCGGCGAGAGCGCTTATGGGGAGGGATACCAGCAAAATAGCAAAAAACAGCACGAATAGACAAAATGTAGGGTAACCAGGTAGCCGGCGGCTTACAGAGGATCCAGAGGATGCCACAATGCTATTTTTTTTCATTTTGTCCCCTTTCAGAAAAGCCTGCATTTTCTCAGACGATTAAGGTTCCATATCCTCCAATCTGATTCACCTTTTTCTCTTCAGCCGGTAATTTCCGGCCCTCACTGAACAGGAAAAAGTCCAGCGATAAGTTGATAAGGTAACGTTGCTGGATTCTTCTGTAGCTTAATCACCCCTGTCTTGCAGATGATGCGATAGGGCTTTCCGGGTTTAGATCGGTCTGTTGTGTCTGGTGAGATCTTTCTGCATGTCACGGATCAGGAGGATGTCGGTTACCGCAAGAAGAATGTGATCTCAAACTGTGAGGTTTTTTCGCGAAGTTTTGAGCAAACCCAAATTTGCCCCGTTATTCCTGATGATGCGAAGTTGGCTCTGCGTCTTCAACTGCTTTATGGAAATGGCGATATTGGATAAGATCTTCCTTTTTCATAGAAAACTGTAGAGAAATTCCGCTTGCCAGTCAAGGACAAAGTAGAAAAGGGTAAGGCACTCTCAAATTGAGGCCACCTTTCTTGGTTGAAACTCCCGGACGTACTTCCGCTTGCCTTTACGGAACATGAGATGATCATGGCGAAATCAGTCCTTACTTCTGCCTTGGGCTTATTATGATCAGGTTGAATATTGTGTCCCCTGCCCGTGACCGTATCTGTCAAAACCATCCTGTATAATGGAGAAGAAAGCCGGTTTTCCGGACCGCTACTCTGTAGAAAATTAAGAGTTACAAGAAATGGAAGTCATTTGACATAATTCTTTCAGGCGATTAGTACGAAATCACACTGCTGAGCCTGAAAACGCGGGAGAACGGAAAGAGGGTGGCTGTATTGTTATTGGAGGTAGGGAGTCTTGGCATCCTGACAGATTGAGTTATTTACTTATTTATGGACGTAGTCCGCACAATGCAATGGATGCGGCGATGCGGGGTAGTGGGGTAGTGGGACGTCCATTTTTTTTGGCGGAAAGAAAGGTGGCTAAAATTTTTGAGCGTTGGCTGCGGTTGTGACTTCTGCGAGAACGTTCTCCAACCGTTTCGCTTCGCTGAGGATGAGATGCACGTATTTCCCTCCCTCTGAACCGGGATCAAGGGTTTCTGCCAGTTTTCGCGCGAACCCGCCGACGGCCGTGAGGGGATTCCGGATTTCGTGGGCAATGGCCTGGAGGGTATACTGGATGGCACGGTCGTTTCTGGGAACCGAGGAAAGGGATGGAAAGTGGTGACCGGTATGGGAAAATGTGCCTGCTGAGATGCGTTCCGAGATTTGGCTGAGTGTCCTATTTGCCTTTTCCAGGAGCAAAAGCAGGTCTCTCTCCTTTTGTGACTCCAGGTTGAACTGGGCGGCAACGTCGTCTACCTGTTTGAAAGCCTGGAGCAGGATCTCATTGATAACGTTCTGCCCAAGGCCAAGTTCCTGCTCGGCTTGCTGAAAAATTACATGAAACTGGGAGGCTTGCTGAAAAAGTTTCTGCGCCCATGCCGTGGCAAGGTTACAGACTTTTGGGAGTTCGGAGGTATTTTCCTGCCCGGATTCCCCAGATTGCAGTTCCTGACATTCGATAATACTTGCTGGAAATTTCCAGTATGTAAGGGCTGCCCGCCCTATCTGTCTGTGGTCTATGCCAAAGTCCTCGCGTTCCCACTCGAGGAGATCCTGAAGAGGTTCCAGGTCCAGGGTGATCTGTTCATTTTTTCCCTTGATGAACGTTTCAAAAAAAAGGAGCATGCCGATTTCCATGAGGAGCCCTGCGACAAATGCCTCTTCGGGCTGCGCACATCCCAATGATGTGGCGAGGGATTTGGATATGAACGCGCGGTAGAGGGATGTCCTCCAGAATTTCTCATAATCAAGGGGGCCTATCTTGCCCATGGGGAAGGTATCTCGCAGTGAAATGGAGAGGGCCATAACCCTGAGACGATCAAAACCCACCCTGATGACCGCCTGGGCAGGGGTGGAAATAGACACGGAAGCGCGGTAGAAAGCACTGTTTGCCAGCGTGAGAAGGCGCGATACCAGGGGAGGGTCCTTTTCAATGAGATTGACGAGGTCCTGAGCCGACGAGGTATCATCCGATGCCAGTTCCACTAATTTGATTGCGACCGGAGAAAGAACGGGAAGGCCTCTGCCCGATTCCAGTTGATCCAGGAGTTCAACGGATGCTGTTTTCATCACTCTGCTGTTTCTCTCTTCCATAACATCAGGTCAGCGAAAGACGTTTCGTGAATAAGGCAAAACAGATTGCAAGATAGATGCCAGCACCGACCTTCCAATTCATGTGCTTTCCGCTGCATCGCTCTTGCCCGGGCAAGCGAGTCATAGTAGAATGAATTCTAGCAGATTGAATAGAATATGAAACCGGGGTCTATGAAAGCTGGAGCTGATAAAGGGCACCATGGTCCGCCTTTCAAAAACGTTAGACTGCAATGGTATTCAGAAATCGCGATAATAACATTCAAACGGAGAAAAGATAGAAGATGAGATCGATCCTCTACTGGTTTCTGGCTTTACTTGTATTTGTAGCGATGTTACAGGCTGCGTGTTCAAAACCCGAGGGTCCTGAAACGGTTTCCATTGTCGCCAATCCTGACCTGGAAGCCCATTCAGCCGAGTTTAAGAAACAGGTCATCCAGGTTACCGACGGTGTCTGGGTCGCCGTGGGTTTCGGCCTGGCCAATTCAATCCTGCTTGAAGGTGACGACGGTGTTGTCATCGTAGACACCATGGAGAGCGCCGAGGCTGCGGCGTCGGTGAAGGCGGCGTTTGATAAGATTACCACCAAGCCGGTCAAAGCCATCCTCTATACCCATTACCACACGGACCATACCTTCGGCGCCCGGGTGATGGCCGGAAACGACAGGCCGGAAGTCATCTGCCAGGCCGAAACACTTTATTACCTGAACCGGATTGCCAACATCACCCGCGAGACCACCTATCGACGTGCCATGCGCCAATTCGGGACACTGCTGCCGCCCGGATGGGTTACCAATGACGGCATCGGTCCTCGGTTGGAATATGATCAAAGCAAAACGATCGCGCTTCTGCTGCCCACCAAAACATTCGCGGGTGAGCGTATGGAGTTTGAAATCGCCGGCCTGAAGCTGGTCCTGGTGCGGGCGCCGGGTGAAACCCCGGATCAGATTTTCGTCTGGCTACCGGAAAAAAAGGTGCTGCTGCCGGCCGACAATTACTACAAATCCTTTCCCAATCTTTACGCCATCCGCGGCACCGCTTACCGGGACGTCATGCGCTGGGTCAACAGCCTTGACAAAATGCGTGCATTGAGAGCCGAATACCTCGTCCCGTCGCACACCCGACCCCTGGCGGGTGCGGACAGGATTTATGAGACCCTTACAAACTATCGGGATGCCATTCAATTCGTGCATGATCAAACCATCCGGCTGATGAACAGGGGATTGTCCCCGCAGCAAATTGTCGAAAGGGTCAAACTGCCGCCGCACCTGGTTCGTCTGCCTTATCTGCACGAATATTACGGCACCGTGGAGTGGTCCGTACGGGCCATTTTTGATGGTTACCTGGGCTGGTTCGGGGGTGATGCGGTCGATCTTTTCCCGCTTCCATTAAAACAAAGGGCGAAACGATTCGCCCAAATGGCCGGCGGGCAAGCCGCATTGTTCGAAAAGGCCCGGCAGGCGCTGGCTGAGCGGGATTACCAGTGGGCCCTGGAGTTGACCGACCAGCTGCTGCAACTGGACTATGAACCTGACAAAGTCCGCACCCTCAAAGCAACAGCGCTCAAAGCCCTGGCAGAGATGCAAATTGCCTCAACCGCCAGAAATTATTACCTGACCCGTGCCCTGGAAGTAACCCAAAAGCTGCGTATCCCCATGATAAAGAATACGGATAAAAACCTGATCCACCAGCTCACCCTGGAAGGCATATTCAGTTCCATGGCCGTCAAGCTTGATCCTGAAAAAAGCACCGATGTGGACACGGTGGCGGGGTTTCGCTTCCCGGACACCAGCCAGGCGTTCACCGTCCATGTGCGCCGCGGAGTGGCTGAAATTCAGCCCCGGTTTCCTGAAAAACCGGATCTCGTGGTCACCGTCGATTCCAACATATGGAAGGAAATCGCGGCCGGCGTCCGCAGTCCCACCCTGGCGATTTTCAAGGACCTGAAAAAGCAGGGCGGCACTTTGAACCTGATCAGATTTCTAAGACTTTTCAAGAGCGACTGATGCCGGGCAAGCCAATCAGAATCGGTGAGGTGGAAAAATGAAGGTCCTGAAGGGGACCTAAAAGTGGACGCAGGTTCCGGACCCACCTAACGAATCTCAAAAACCATGGAAGACCCAAAGGGAGAATATGAGAGCTGCCCTGATCGCTAAACCGCCGACCGGCCGACCAAGCAAGGCAAAAGACATTTCCCGGGCCGTTGATCAATTGGCGGAGCGTCATATTCACTGCGAAGTCTTTGAAACACAATATCACGCCCATGCACTCGAGATTGTCCGGGGCCTGCAATTGCGCCGGTTCGATGCCCTGATTGCCATGGGGGGCGATGGGACCAATTATCACATGCTCAACGGCGTCCTCAAGTTTCACGGTGATCGGCCCACTCCTCCGT
>CAYOIU010000251.1:0-6301 GCA_964404085.1 uncultured Desulfobacteraceae bacterium
CGACGGTCCTTTCCCGGAACACTACGAACCGCTGGAATGCCCGGTAGAGAAAAATGCGTTTTCCGGCCAGTTGGTGAATCCGACAGCACCCACTTACAGCACCGACCAGGATGTTTACCGCACCTGCGATCCACGGTATCCCATTGTCGGAACAACCTACCGGGTCTCCGAACACTGGCAGACCGGTGTAATGACCAGGTGGCAGCCGTGGCTCCTGGAAGCGCAGCCCCAGCTCTTTGTGGAAATGAGCAAAGAACTGGCCAAAATGAAAGAGATCCAAAACGGTGAAAAGGTGATTGTGGAATCCGCCCGTGGAAAAGTGAAGGCGGTCGCCATAGTCACCCACAGGTTCCGCCCTTTCAACATCGAGGGCAACGTGGTTCACCAGGTGGGCTTGCCATGGCATTTCGGATGGGTCCATCCCAAGGATGGAGGGGATTCGGCAAACCTGCTCACTCCTTCCACCGGTGATCCAAATACCAGGATTCCTGAAACCAAGGCCTTCATGGTCAATGTGAAAAAGATATAAGGGAGGTGATCTGATGAACGGAAAGGCATTTTTCATCGACACGACACTGTGTACCGGTTGCCGGGGCTGTCAGATTGCCTGCAAACAATGGAACCAGTTGCCGGCCACGAAGACGGAAAATTGGGGCAGTTACCAGAACCCGAAGGACCTGTCCTTTGACACTTACAAACTGATCAGGTTCCAGGAGTATCTTGGGCCTGACAACAAACCGGTCTGGTATTTTTTCCAGGACTCCTGCCGTCACTGTGTGGAACCCCCTTGCAAAGAGACATCCGACGAGGATGTTCCCGGGGGGATCATCATCGACAGCCACTCAGGTGCGGTTCTCTACACGGACAAGTTGAAAAAGGCCAAACATCAGGGTATTATTGATGCGTGCCCGTTTAATATCCCCAGGGTGGAAAAGGGAACGGGCTATATGGCCAAATGCACCATGTGTGTGGAGCGGGTGAACAGCGGCCTGCTTCCGGCCTGTGTCAAGACCTGTCCCACGGGTGCCATGAATTTCGGGGATAGGGACAAGATGGTTGACCTTGCCAACAAGCACCTTGCAGAGGTGAAGTCCAAGTTTCCGAATGCAGTGCTCACGGGGCTTGACGACCTGAGGTTGTTCCATCTACTCGCTGATGCCCCTGAAAAATATTACCAGTACGCGAGTGTTGAAAGCGCTCCGGCCCTCATGGACCGGCAGATGGCCTTGAAGAAGATCGGCCGTTCCTTGGGGGAATTGTCAAGGGAATGGAATATCCTTCATAAACTCGCCGGGTAGTTAGGCTTTTACAAGAAAAGGAAAGGGATACTCCACGGGTATCCCTTTTTCTTCTCTTGAAAGGAGGAGAGGAGATGAAAAAAGCAATTGGTATGGGGGTACTCCTCGCCTTGATTCTTTTCGCTGCACATAGCCCACTTTTGGCAAAGTCTCAGGCGCCACCGGAAAACAGCATTCTGCCGGATTTTCAATTACCTGTTCCTGCGAACGCGACCCATCGGCAATACCTTGGAATCAAGGGCAGCGGCACTTTCAATGTACATCAAATCAAGGCCAAGGCGGTCATTATTGAAATCTTCAGCATGTACTGTCCCTATTGTCAACGAGAGGCCCCGAACATAAACAATCTCTATGAGCGCATAGAGTCTGACCGAGACCTGAAGGGCAAAGTGAAAATGATCGGTGTCGGCGCCGGCAACTCTCCCTTTGAAGTGGATATCTTCAGGAAAAAATATCAGGTTCCATTTCCGCTCTTTCCGGACAACACTTTTGCTATTCACAAGTGCCTGGGCGAGACGAGAACCCCCTATTTCTTTGTTGTTGCGCCTGAGCCTGGAGGATCCCAAAAAGTCGTCTATTCCAAACTGGGAGGTATCAAGAACCTCGATTCCTTCTTACAAACCATTCGTGATCGAGCTGATATTGAATAGGGAGGGCAGAAACATGAAAAGACAACCATTGCTTTTGGTGACCTGCATACTGATCTTCTCCTTTTCTGCAGCATCAGCCCAGACCCATTCTGATGCCTACAAGAATAACATCTATGATCCCGGAACACTCAAACCCGTTGACAGCAAACTCAAAGTACAGGTGGGACAAAAAGCCCCTGATTTCACGCTTGCATCCATTAGCGGGGAAAGGGTCACGCTTCACCAATTCCTGGGGAAGAAAAATGTGGTTCTTTCTTTCGTACCGGCCGCCTGGACACCTGTTTGCTCCGACCAGTGGCCCGGATACAATATCGTCAAAGAGATCTTCGACCAGTATGAGGCCATCCTGCTCGGCATCACAGTTGATAATATTCCCACCCTTTTTGCCTGGACCAATCAGATGGGACACCTGTGGTTTCCCGTACTCTCTGATTTCTGGCCCCACGGAGAGGTGGCCAAGAGGTATGGAATACTCAGATCTGACGGCGTTACCGAAAGGGCACTCTTCCTGATCGACAAACAGGGCATTATCCGGTACATTGATGTCCATGATATTAACAAAAGGCCAAGCCTGGAGGTGCTCGTTCGCGAACTCCAGAAAATTTCGAAATAGAGATCCACGATACAGGCAAGCAACGGAAAAAGGGAGAGCGCATGGTCGACGAACTTTTGAAAGAGACGGAACGGTTGATTAAACAGAGACCTCTTGCCAGGGAAATTTTGACCGCCTTCAGAGACCTGGCAGCCCTTTTGGCGGAAGCTGCCCCGATGGAGAAAGAAGTGGTCCTGGATGACCGGCTGAAGGATATCAAAAAAGAGGAGGGCTTTCCCCTTTTCTCCAGGGAGGATCTCCCGGTGGACCTGGATTCGGCGGCCGAACTGCTCAGAAAATTTCTGATGACTCTCCGGACCAAAGAGAGACCTGACAGGGAGGGGCTTCAAAGGACCCTCGAGGCGTTGAAAAAAAATAATGCATGGAGCCGGAACCTTTTCAGCGTGCTCCTGAAAAACGATGAAGACACTCTGTCGCACACTGCTGAAGAGGTCCAATTGGACCCCCAGACGCTCAAATTCCTTGCCCGAATCGCCTTGACGCCGTCACTCCGTGCCCTGCGGAGACTTTATTCAGATCAGGTTGACACAGATACCTGGGACCAGGGCTATTGTCCTTTTTGCGGATCCGGCCCGGACATGGCTTACCTGGACAACAAAGGGAAGAGACACCTTCATTGCGGGTTTTGTGGTGAGGAATGGCCTTATCCCAGACTCAACTGTCCCTTCTGCCGGAATGACGACCATGGTACACTGGGATATTTTCACAGCGACGATGAAAAGGGTTTGCGCGTGGATTTCTGCAGAAAATGCGAGCGGTATATCAAGACCGTTGACCGGCGGATACTCGAGTTGGAAACGCCCATGGAACTCGAAAACCTGGCCACCCTGCACCTCGATATCATTGCCAACAAAGAAGGATTCAAGTAGATTGACAATTCCCCTCAAGGTGCCCCACCGGCTTTTTCTATTTATGGCTCAGGGAGGGCCTTGAGCGATAATTCGCCGGTTGATTCAAAGGGAATCGTTGAACCAAGCAGCCTGTTGCCTTCCAGGTGCAGCCGTCCTTTGAGTTCGTATTTGAGTTTCTCCTTGCCCTGAAGCCCGAGGACTCCCCTGATCACCTTGAAAACCGATGAATAGACGAGGACCGATATGACGCCGGTTCCATAAGGAGGAATCTTTTTCTTCGCGTCGGCTACGCCCGACGCGAAACGCTTGCCGTTCAGTTCAAGATCACAGTTCAATCCCTTTATGTCAAGAGGAACATCATTGGGGTTGATCAGCCGGAGATCGATCCTGAGCACCGTTTCAAACGGTTTGACCTCCTGCACCTGGATATCGGCCACGTTGATGCCAGGGGACTGCAAGTGCTTCCCCAAGCCGGCGCACCCCGTGGAAAAAATCATCAGCATTGATAAAATCAACAGGTTGCCCGGCTGTTTCACGCTTCGAAGTACTTTCATCTTATCCCCCTCTTCATAGTTGATGTAACCATAAAAGGTCCGTCCCTGGGCACGATGATGACTTCTAACGAAGTCGCTTTATTGAAGGCACTTAAAGAAGCGAAGCTGAGAATCTTTTTCATATGCTTTCTCATAGTGCACTTGGCAAGGGGCTTCGGCATGGATGGCTCTATTTGGGGTTTACACCTCCTAAAACCCATGCGCTCACTACTGCGTACCGCTAAACCCCAAATAGCCGTCCATCCCTTCCGGAGTGTTTAGAAAGCATTTGAAAAAGATTGTCAGGTTCGGTTCCCATTCGTTGTTCATAGGCTCCCGTTTGCGGTATAAATCGGCTTTTTACGAAGGCTTCAGATTTCAGCTGGAAAGAATATCATCTTCACTCTCATTTCGCGGATCAAATTCCACGGCTATCGGCGAAGTGTCCTTCATGGGGATAAATGCGACCTGCTCATTTGCTGGCACGATTTTGACTTTTTCCCATTGCCGAAAATAGAAGACCGAAACCGTAAAGATCGAACTTGTCGAAGCCCAGTACACGAATAACGCATAAGGGCTTGTCATCAAGCCCATGAGACCTGATGCGACGATCGGGCCTATGGAAGCACCGATACTGTAGGCCAACAACAGGCCGGCGCTTACCGGAACCGCATCTTTCCCTTGAAAGACATCCTGGGCGCGGGCCACTGCCACCGGATAGATGGTAAATGCCAGACCTCCGAAAATCCCCATTTCAACCAGAAGCCATAAAAAAGAATGGGTCTCAAGGATGTAAATCAAGATACTGAAAAGCGCAACGGAGGCCCCCAATAGAGAGATGACAACGGTCCGGTCATAACGGTCCGAAAGCGTCCCAACCACCCATTGAAGGGCCAGACCTCCGAAGACGGTAACGGTCATGAGCCAGGACACCTGGTTGATGGTCAGCCCGATTTGGGTGCTGAAAACAGGGGCCAGAGAAAAAAAAGCACTGTTTATCAGACCAGCGGTCATGCAGCCCAGTATGCCGATTGGGGCCTTGTGGAAGAGGGGCGCAAATCGATATCGTTCCTTTTTAGGCAACTCGGGATGCGCCGCCCGGGTGACCACCACCGGGATCATGCTCAGGGCAAACAGAACACCCACGACGAAAAACAGTTCCTGGCTTCGAATATCACCGAATTTGAGCATCTGCTGTCCAACGCCGACGCCCAGGTAGTTGATGACCATGTAAATTGAAAAAATGCGTCCGCGAAACTGGGAATCGGTGCGTTCATTCAGCCAGCTCTCGATGACCATAAAAAGGCCAAAGGCCCCAACGCCGCTGAAAAGCCTGAGGACGGCCCACCCCACAGCGGACATGTGGAGTCCGTACAGCATGACGCATACGGTGGCAAGGGCGACAAAAGCAATAAAGGAACGAATATGCCCTACCCGCTCTATCAAATAATGGCAGGTAAAGGATCCAATCAACAGGCCCATGAAATAGAAAGCCATGATCAGACCGGTAGACTGAGTGGGAAAGCCCTCATGGATCATTCGCAGACTGAGGAAGGTGGACAGCATACCGTTGCCCATCAGGAAGCAAAAGGTAGCCAAAAAGAGCGCACTGAACGAACTGATGATCTTGACCACGTCACCCTCAATGGGCGGAATTCACTTGAGCTGGATTATGAGTATCCCAGGCTATCCGGCGGACCAATAAACCCCGCTTGGTAGGAGAAGTCTTATAACTATATTGACCATGTGCGTCAAGACAAAACAGGACACGCTTTGTGGGAATTCAAGTCTGAAGCGTCTGAAAAAGATTGTCAGGTGAGGCGCTATATTATCGACACTGGCCGCTGCAAAGAGTCTCCGGCATTTTTTTAGCTATTTCAGCAGGCCCAGATAGTAGCGAATAATCCCGATCTGGTCATAGTATTCTTCCCTTTTCCGGCTGTCCTGGATATTTGCGAGAAACCTTTCTGAAACGGTTATGGCCTCCCTCTTTTCACCTGCCTTGACAAGTTTTTTGAAAAGATAATCGTAGATAGCACCCTGCACCGATAGGTCACTCCCCGCAAAAAGCGCCGAGGACTCAGGCCACTTGTCCTGATCTGCCAAATAGGCAATTGCAAGCCTAGTGTGATTGGCCGGATCGAACCTGTCTTCAAATTCCTGGGGAAAAGGAATAGCTTTGTCAATGTAGCATTTTAGCCTGAGGGGAGAATCCGGAGAGCAGTAATAATAGGGTGCCATGAATCCTTCCGATATCTCTCCATAAAGGTCCTCCGATTTGGCCTTGCCAACGGCAAAATGACTCAACGGCGTTCCCGGATAGATCCTGCCGCCAATCGTATACTCATAGCGTCTC
>CAYOIU010000252.1:0-6296 GCA_964404085.1 uncultured Desulfobacteraceae bacterium
GCTATCACCAGTTCCGCCATCTTTCCGTATGTTTCAGACACGTTCCTTCCTCCTTAATGTTGTATAAAAATTAGAAAATGCTGTAGGGCAGATCTCCCGATTATTCCTCTTTCTAAACGCCCAGTTCTTTTTCCGCTTCCTCTACAATGGTGCGCATTTCGGCCAGTGTATTGTCGGCGATCGGTTCCGGCTGGTAGTTTTCCAAGACATCCTTCGCTACCTCCAGTGCCCGCTGGTGAATATCCGTGGACCCTTCGGCCTCCCAGTCTTCTCTCGTTTTCCTGTCAATCAGCTTGGGTGCCGTCAAGGATCTCATGTTCTTGTAAGTGCTTTCGTGACTGAGGAAATCCTTGCCGATGCCGATTTCATGAATGGCGTCCACTGCCAGGGTTTCGTCGTTTACCGTTATCCCCTGCACCGTGTGCTTTATCATCCGGGCAAATTCATTATCCATAACGAGCTGCCCGTAATCAATTGTCATGCCCATCTCGATCATTCCCAAACCGTATATCAGGTTGGCCCCTGCCAACGCCGGTAGCAATCCGGTTAGGGTCTTTTCGTGACCTGCCTGAGCATCACAGACCTTGGAGTCGCCCTACCCACCGGCAACCCAGCTGGGCAGGAGGTAGTAGCGTGCCATCTGCGCCACGGCGGCATTGATCATGGCACACTCGGGACAACCAACGGTCGCGGCGGCGAATCTCAGGTCCATGGCGGTCGTTGAACTCCCGTACATGAACCGGGCACCCTTGCAGGTGAGTTGGTTCAGGACCAGTCCTCCGAGCACCTCTGCGTTGTGGTCAACGAGCGTCCCGGCCAGGGTGACGGGTGAAGATCCGCCCGCCATGGCCATGGAAAGGACATTGACCATGATGCCCGCCCTTGCGGACTCCATAATGATCTCGCAGGTATCCCCTACCAATTGCAGGGGGCTGATGGGACAGGTGACCACGGAGAGGATCGGACGCTCCCTCAATTTCTCCTTTCCGCCCACCACAGCGGCCGCCATCTCGAAAACCTTCCGAGTCAGATAACCGTTGCCGGTCCCCATGAACCCGTGTTTGGACGTGTTGGGCATCCAGCCCTCGGCATTGTGCAGCTGCATCGTCTCTTCAGGGACATCGGAAGCCCCCACGGCCCGCTCGTAGACATCCACATCGCTCAGAGCGTCCACCAGCCTTGCCGAATCCTCCACGTCCTTTTTGGTGGTTACCCTGCGCTCGCCGGTGTAGGGATCGATGACAAAGACACCCTCGCCAAAATTGGTGAATCCCACCCGGTTGCTCTCAAGGACCATATCGTGTTTGGGATTCCGGCCCGCCAGATAGACCTTGGACGGCGCCGATCGGATGGCATCTTCCACCAGATAGGGAGGAAACTTAACGGTTTCCGTCTTCTCGTCCACAATGGCTCCGCCGCCATGCAGAATTTCGCGGGCCTCCTTGTCTCCGATCAGAAGACCTGTCCTCTCCATGACTTCCAGGGTGGCCGAATGAATCTGATCCAGTTCCTCGGACGTAAAGATGTTCAGACTGAGGCCCCCGGTCTGGAGCTTTCCTGCAAATAGATTGCGTCTCACGTTTCCTACACCTCCTTTCTACTGTGACCCTTTTATCCTACGATCCGGCGCCCTTCTTCCCAAGGTGCCGATATGACTTCGGTCTTTATGCCCCCAGCAGTTCCTTCACCTTGACAACCGCGTCCTGGGCATCTTCCGCATAGGCGTCGGAACCGATCTTGGCGGCCCAACGGGCCGTAACAGGCGCCCCTCCGATAATGGTCTTGAATTTATCCCGCAGGCCCGCACTTTTCAACCCCTCTTCGATCTCCTTCTGACGTGTCATGGTGGTGGTTAACAGGGCACTGGTGCCAATAATGTCCGCTTTCACGTTAACGGCTTCCTCAATGATTCGGTCCGTATCCACATCACGACCCAGGTCGTGGACCGTGTAACCGTTGGCCTGAAGCAATGACACCACGATGCACTTGCCGATGTCGTGCACATCGCCCTTGACGGTGGCGATCACCAGGCTGCCCTTCTTCGCCGCGGCTTCCTGAGACGGCAGGGATGCATTGATGATATCCGTAACGGTTTTCATCACATCTGCGGACTGAACCAGTTCAGGCAGAAAAAGCAGGCCCCTTCCAAACAGATCCCCCACCTCGTTGATCCCTTGGATAAATCCATTGGTCATTAATTCCATGGGATCAAGTCCATCAGCTATTACCTTTTCGGCCAGTTCAACGGCCCGATCCTTCTTCTGGTCAATAATGGTCTGTTTGGCCTCTTTGAGAATTCCTTCGTCAATCATTCACCATCCTCCTTGTTTCTTTCTTAAAAAATTAATGGCGGGGAGTCCGGGTGTCGCACCCGGCTGCGTGGATTTAGAGTCCACGTGATCTCATGGCGATCCACCCCCCAAGAAAACCTCGCTTTGTCAGGCGAATGATGGAATCACCTGTTCCTCTTCACCGGACGGCTACCATAACATCTTACCCCTACTGCAGGGAAGTCCTTTCCCTGAAACGCTTGACGGAGTTGATCTCCAGGTCCAGCACCTTTGCTATATTGAATTTTGCTTCGATGCCCTTGGGGACCCCGGGGAGCGGTGTGATCACCCCGATTCCCAGTTCCGTTCGGACCTCATTCATGATGACCGGATCGGTCAACTCGCTGACGGACACCTTCAGTTTACCTGCCACATACGCTTTTGCTTCTTTGATCTTCATGCCGCGGGACATTTGCACACGAGCCACCAGATCTCCGGCAGCCCGCATTCCGCCCATACCCGAGGCATGCGCATGCGTAATAGCCATGGCGAACGGATCGCCCACGCCAACCTACAAGCCATCCAATCGACAGATCTCCACCATGGCCTTTGAAGAACGGGATACGATATCCACCGGAGGCTGGTCATTGACCGTGACGCCGCCTACGCCCATTCCCATGTTCGGGTGGATGGGGATATTGGCCACTTCCCCACAGGCCTTCATGAAGGTGGCGGTCCTGGCCAGATTCCAGGCAGCCGATTTGCTGGTGTTGGTGTTGGCCACGGGACCGAATAGGGTGGCGCCCGCGTCCTCGGCCAGCTTCACCTGCTGGTGAGGATACATGCCGGCCAGACGCTCCCCTTTGTAGGTCAACTGGCTGTGCATGCCCAGGATGAACTCACCCGCCATTCCCATCTCGATGCACATGTCGGGATATTTCGCCTTGAGCTGCTCGGTGGCCAACAGGGCGGCCAGAAAATCCGCATCTCCCGCAGCACCGGCTGTATCCAAGTTGATGCCGTCGGCCCCGGATTCATACATCAGGCCTGCAACATAGACGATGTCCTTGACCAGGTCTTGAGCAGCCGCCTCGTAAGACTCCTGGGCCTCCTGAATCTTGCCCATGGGCATCAGTTCCGAAGGATTCGGGTAGGGCCCGTCCGGCTGGCTGTAGAGTCCCAAATTCGGCTGCGCCCCGTAAAACAGGGGGATGTGTGTCGATAGCAGGGCTTGTTCCAGGATCGGCTGCTCAAAGACGGCAATGGGTTTGACCGGTTTGTAACTGTAGTCCACATGCGACAGTTCCATGGTATCCGCGCCCATGATCTTTTCGTAGATCTGGAGCGCCTGGATCCGGTCCACGTTGACCCCCACCCGCCTGATCTTCAGGGTGCCGGCGTCATAGCTGAGTATGACCTCGTTTCCCGGCTCCACACTCACGAACTTGTTCGGTGTGCAAAAGACCCCCAGAAGATAGTCATATTCCTCTTTGGTAAGTGCCGGTATTTTTCCTCGATCGGCCGCGTCTTCACTTCCCTCCACCAGGTCCGCCATGATTTCGCTTTCCGTGACCTCAATGGGAGAGCCATCGCCCATACGACTAAAGTATTTTCCCATAGAACCTCCTTTCATTTCACCCTGTGCCCTTCATGAAGGGCATCGTTATATCCCTGCCTGAACGCGCAGGGTCATCGACTTTTTCAGGGCAAAATCAGCCCTTCAAAAGTGCCCCTCGGACCGCGTCCCCCACCTCGTGCGTCTTGCTCGTACCACCCAGGTCCCGGGTCCTTATCTCTTTGGCTTCCAGCACCGTTATGACGGCTTTCTGGATATCCCCGGCCGCTTCATCTTCTCCCAGGTGCTCCAGCATCATCCTCACGGACTCAATGGAGGCAATGGGATTCACAATAGCTTTGCCCGTGTATTTGGGAGCGGAACCGTGAATGGGCTCGAACATGGAAGGATAGATTTTTTCCGGGTTGATATTTCCTCCGGCGGCAAGACCCATCCCCCCCTGTATCATGGCCCCCAGATCGGTGATGATGTCACCAAAAAGATTGGATGCCACGATGACATCAAAGTACCCGGGATTCTTCACAAACCACATACAGAGCGCATCCACCATAGCGGAATCGCTCCTGACATCCGGATACTCCTTTGCAACCGTTTTGTAGATGGAATCCCAGAATACCATGGAATAATTGAGGGCATTGGACTTGGTACAGTTGGTCACCATGCCGACAGGCTTCTGATCACCCAGTTTTCTCCGCTTCCGGGCCAATTCAAAGGCATAGCGCATGGCCCGCTCACAACCCTTCTGAGTAAAAACGGCCGTCTGGAGTGCCACTGCGTCCGGTGTACCCTCTTTTTGAATTCCGCCCACGGATGAATACTCGCCTTCCGTATTCTCCCTCACCACGAGCATGTCCACGGTCTCGGGAGTGGCTCCCCTGACCGGGGACTCGACTCCCGGGTAGAGCTTTATGGGACGGAGATTGACGTACTGCTCAAAGCCCTTTCGAATCTTCAAGAGCAGTTTCAGGGAGATGTGATCCGGGACCTTGGAGGCATCGCCCACACTGCCCAAGAAAATGGAATCAAAGTCCTTGAGGATATCCAGGACATCCTCCGGCGTCATCACGCCATGCTCAAGGTAATAGTCGCATCCCCAATCAAAATGCTTTGTAGCCACCTCAAAGCCGTGTTTCTCTCCAGCGGCCTCGAGGACCTTCAGGGCCTCTGTGGAAACCTCCGTTCCAACCCCGTCTCCCGGGATAAAGGCTATTTCATATGTTTTCATTGCTTTCCTTTCAATACCTAAGCGCCATTCTACCTGACGTAGCCCTTCAGGTGGTAACCACAGGACTTTCTTATCACCAGTTTGGCCTCCAGCACCACCTTGTTCACCATGGCCGGCGTCGTTCCTTCGATCCTGTCCACGAGTATCTTGACCCCCAAAGAGCCCATTTCATACTGATTCTGCCTGATGGTGGTCAGATCAATGCCGCTCAGAGACGCTGTGTCAATATCATCATTGCCCACAAGGGCAATGTCTTCCGGAAGCTTCAGGCCCGCCCCCAATATCGCTTCCCGCGCACCCAGCGCCATATTGTCGTCCTGGCAGAAAAACGCGGACGGTCTGTGGTTTTTCCCTGAGAGCAACCGTTTGGTCGCCTCATATGCCTTTTCTCGCACATACCCGCACTCCACTATCAGGCCCGGATCGGGTTTCAGTCCAAAATTCTTCATGGCCTTGAGAGCGCCGTCGGTCTTCTGGATGGCCGTGGATGTCTTTTTTGGTCCCTCTATGATCGCAATCCGATCATGCCCCAATCTGTACAGATGCTCTATGGCCTGATAGCCCCCGGCATAGTTGTCTGCGACCACATAGTTCATCTTGTTGGTAAGTTCGGGTGCCATGGAATAACGGGAGATCAGAACAAAAGGGAAGTCATCTTCCACCAGGGATTTGATATGGGGGTCGTCTATCTCCACCGTCGTCAGGATGATTCCGTCCACGCCTCTGGACCTCAGGATGTCTATGGACCGTCTCTCCGCCTCGAGAATGCCATAGGTATTGGATGCAATGACTGCATAGCCCGACTCGTCGGCAATTTTCTCGACACCCCTTTGAATCTCCGGATAGAAGGGATCGGTGATATTGGGAATGATCAGCCCGATCGTTCGCGTGTAATGGCTGATCAGGCTCTTGGCCACCAGGTTTGGACGGTAATGCATATTCTCGGCTATTTTCAAGATCCTGCGCCGTGTCTTTTCGCTGACGCCGGACCTGCCGTTCAATGCAATGGATACCGCGGTCGACGATACTTTCGCCTTTTTGGCGATGTCTTTAATGGTCGGTTTCTGTACCATCTTCTGTACCAGTTTTCTAGAGAGGGTTGCCAGGCTTGGTGACAAGCACCACCTGAAACTTTAACGTTTAAGTCATTCCAATTCTTAATCGGATTACAGTTCCTTTGTCAAGAAATTTTTGTCGGCAAAATCCGTTTCGAAAAAGAGTCAAA
>CAYOIU010000253.1:0-6292 GCA_964404085.1 uncultured Desulfobacteraceae bacterium
TTTAACTTACATACGTCATTATGCTGGGCGGCGTGGGCAGTTACATGTTCCTGGAAAGCCTACAGGGCCTCCGCTCCACAAAAGCAAAGGTTCCCCCAAAGGTCAGCAAGAAGGAATCCGCCTATGCACGCCTGATAAGCCGCCTCCCTTTTAAGACCAATTTCGTCAAATCAGGGATCGTCATCTCCCCGATCGTCCCTCTTGTTCTGGGAGGATTTGTGGGAATATTGGCCGCAATTATGGGCGTGGGGGGAGGCTTCATCATGGTCCCTGTCATGGTCTACCTGCTCAGGATGCCGATGCATGTAGTTGTCGGTACCAGCCTGTTCCAGATCCTTTTTACTTGCGTCAATGTCACCATCATGCAGTCTTATTCCAACCACACCGTGGATTTTGTCCTGGCACTTCTCCTGCTGATCGGTTCGGCGATCGGTGCCCAGGTGGGCACCAAACTGGGGAGGCGGCTGAAAGGAGACCAATTGAAGATTCTACTGGCGTCTCTGGTCCTCATTGTAATGGTCAAGATGCTCATTGGACTTTTGCTTGAGCCCCATATTTTGTTATCATACTATGGAGGTGATTAGAAGATGCATCCAAAAAAAGCTCTCCTTGTGCTGCTGAGCATCGGCATGGTTTTTGTTGGTGTCGGCCTCGCCTCGTCCGCAAAGTCACCTACCCTCAAAATGGATCCTCCACATCTGGATATCACCACTTTTTTTTCCGGCCGCCGGATATCCCTGTCGGGCTCGATTCCCTCGAACCGGGACTTGATCATTGAAATCAAGGGACCGGAAGAAAAAAGTGTGTTCAATATGAAAGGCCGGGTGGGACCATTTTGGATGAATCGTGGGAAGATTGAATTGGAAAAGGCCCCATTTTTGTATCTGTTGCTCACGCCCAAGGGAAAGGAATGGCAGTCCCTGTTATCTTCATTCGGCGTCGGCATCGAACAGCTGGAGCAGACACTGGCCGTCAAGCCTGAAAAGGTTAGCCTTGATGTTGTCTTTCCAAGATTTGTCCAGCTCAAACGATCAGAGCATCTCTACGAAGAACTGAACGGTGCCATACGCTATTTGCAGACAAAGGAAGGGATGAAGCATTTTGAGGCAAAATTCTTTTTACCTTCCTCCACCCTTCCCGGGGAATACAGGATCATGACCAGAGTTCTTCACAGCGGCAAGGTGGAAGAGACCTTCCTCCGGAAGTTAACAGTAAAGGAAGTGGGTTTTATTAAAGGCGTCCACGAGCTGGCATATGAAAGAGGCCTTCTTTACGGTATCTTGTGTGTCCTCATTGCGCTGTTTGTCGGTGCTTTTATCGGGTTCTTTTTTAGGGGTGGAGGGGCCCATTGATGTTAAAGCTTGGTAATGCATTTGCAGCATTAAGAAGCCTCCTACGGAGGGAAAAGGAGAATCAAGTCCCTTTTTCGGATCTCTTTGTCTGGTTTCAAGACATTCTGAAAAAAAACAACACCGCCATGGAACTCATCGCCGACATGGGCGGAAAAATTGGGGGAGAGTTTATTTTTGATCAGAAATACCTGTCTGACAATGTCAAGAAACTGGAAGAGCTTGTCCGGAGCGGCGCTTATGACCTGAATTACATAACGGATAACCGATATCTGCAACTTTATGGCGTCATTGAAGAACTGGCAAGAAAACTGGAGATTGAACTGTCGGGAAAGATGGTCATTTCCGGAACCAAGAGAATATATGGTTTGGACGAAATAGAAGATGGGATGGAGGACCTGGTCGGGTATAAAGCCTACAACCTATCCAGGGTCCTGAATCTCTCAGAAGTCAACGTTCCTGACAGCTTCGCCGTTACAGTCGGCGGTTTCAGGGACTACATGGCCTACAACAACCTCTTCGAGAAAATAGAAGGCACCATTGAAGAATGCACGAATGAACAGCGATCTGTCGAGTCGGTCTCCAATGCCATCCGGCTCATGATACTCGGTGGAGAAATCCCTCCCGAACTCAGACGTGAGATTCTTGCTGCTGCAGAACGGATTTCTAATGGAAAGCCGGGAAGCTGTTATTTCGCAGTTCGCAGCAGTGGTGTAGGTGAAGATGGAGATTTGAGTTTTGCCGGACTTCATGATTCATTCTTGGATGTCCAATTCAATGAACTCTTATCCAATTACAAGAAAGTATTGGCAAGTCTATTCAACGAGGCCTCCCTGGAGTACCGGTTAAGAATGAATATTCTATCCCTGGAGATGGCCATGCCGGTACTCTATCAAAAAATGATAAAAAGTCATGTGTCGGGGGTCTTGTTTACGCTGGATCCCAACAGACCCGAACGAGCTGAAAGTCTCTTGAGTACAAGCTTGGGACTCGGGAAAGTCGTCGTGGAGGGAGAAGAAGGTGTCGATACGTTCCGCATCTCGCGCAGTCCACCCTACCCCATCCTGGAACAACAGATCAGCACAAAGCACCACACGGAGACTCCCCCTGAAAAGGACCTTTCTCATAAAGGCACAGACAGGTCCAATGGTTACCCATGCGTCACATCCAAGGAGATTCCCTCAATAATGGATGTGGGCCTCATCCTGGAAAGATACTTCAAAAGACCCCTGGACGTGGAATGGAGCATGGATGAGGATAGGCAGCTTTGGATACTTCAGGCGAGACAGATTAACATGCCCCGGCCAAAACGAATGGAACACACCGAATTGAAGGGGGCTACAGAAGGACATCGTGTCCTTTTCGAGAACAGGGGGATGATCGCCTATCGTGGCATTGGCGCGGGACCGGTGTGGATCGTAGAGAATGACCAGGACCTCAACCACTTTCCAAGAGGAGGTGTCCTGGTCTCCCATCTTTCTCCTCCCTGGTTGGCCAAGGCCATACCCCGGGCCAGCGCGATCATTACGGATATAGGAGCTGTAACAGGCCACATGGCCACGGTCGCCCGGGAATTCAGGGTCCCCACCATCGTGGGGGCTGAAGCGGCCACACTCCTGTTGGCTGCAAATCAGGAGATCACGGTCGATACTGAAAGAAACATCGTCTATGAAGGTCTCATTGAGGAACTCATTCGCCATCAACTGCTTGATGTGCCAAGCTTTGAGATGACACGCGAGTTCCAATTGCTGCGCAGGTTACTCAAGAAGATCGCCCCGTTATCCTTGACAGACCCGGATGATCCAGGCTTCACACCCAAAGGGTGCCGGACCTTTCACGATGTCATGCGATTTGTTCACGAAAAGGCTTTTCGGGCCCTGGCGCAGGTCGGCAAAGATTCTCGATCTTTTCTCCGACGGGGCGGCAAAAGGTTGAGATCCCATCTGCCCCTCGACCTCGTATTAATCGATATTGGGGGCGGTCTGGCAGAGGAGGTCGGCAAGGGTCTCTATGTTGACCCTGAAAAGATCACTTCCACACCCATGAAGGCACTCTGGCAGGGATTGAGTTCACCCGATACCTGGAACACGGAACCGATTCCGGTTGATTTTAAAGGTCTCATGTCCAGCCTCACAAGAACACAAAGGTCTGAAGTTCTGGGAAATGCCTTGCCCAGTGTCAATCTGGCGGTCCTGGGCTCGAACTACGTGAACCTGAGCCTGCCCTTGGGCTATCATTTCACGGCGGTGGATGCCGCCATCGGGTCTTCCCCGGAAAACAACAATATCTCTTTTCGATTTGTCGGGGGGGTGACGGACATAACCCGTCGATCAAGAAGGGCCGGCCTACTGGCAAATATTCTAGAAAAAGCCGGCTTCAAGGTAAAAACGAATGGCGATCTTGTCATTGCACGGGCGATAAATCTATCAGAAGAACAAATGGTGAATCAGCTCCTTCTCATCGGAAAGCTCATCGGCTTTGCAAGGCAACTCGATGTCCTCCTGAAGAATGATGAGGATGTGGACTACTACTTTCAGAAGTTTAGGGAACAATCAGAAAAACCTGTCGAAAGACAATAAAGGAGGAAAACATGGAAAAGACGACAGTCTGTATTCTGGATGATGAAGCCATTGTCGGGGATCGGCTGAAACCGGAGTTGGAGGACGACGGGTATGGGGTCGAGGTCTTTACCGACAGTGCAAGCGCCTTGGCCAGAGTGAACGAAACATGCTTCGACATCTTTATTACAGACTTGAAGATGGAGGGTGTCGACGGAATGGGTTTTCTGGAAAGGGTGAAAGAAAAATGTCCTGACAGTGAGGTGATTGTCATTACAGGCTACGCTACAATGGAAACCGCCAGGGAGTCACTGATCAAAGGGGCCTATGACTTCATTGCAAAGCCATTCAGGATTGGAGAAATCAAGGCGGCTGTCAAAAAAGCCAAAAAGAAGGCACGACACAGACGCCAGGCTTGACACTTTGCTTTCTCGACAGGTCTTTTACTGATGACTTCGCAAGAATTCATTGTCGTGCCCATGCACGGACACGAAAACCACTGGGGTGCAAGGCGACCCGCTGATCTGCATATTTCTTGGAATAACGGAAGTTATGAAACGCTGCATAACCTATCCTTTATCTTCAAAAAGGACGAATCAAAATGATCAAGACACTCGTTTCCATTAATGCCGACCTCGCATCAAGTATCGCACTCAGGTATGCCTGTCAATTGGCAATCGTGACAGGCATGCAATTGCAAACCATGCATGTGGTGGAACCCGAGAGGGAAGGACACAGCCCCGGCACTGGATGGGTTCGCCGGACCTGGGAGAAGGGTATGCTGGAAACGGCTCAGGCGGAAATTTCCCGTCTCATCAATGCCGAGAAGCCCGCATATCCCGCATTGGGTCTTCCCAGGATGTCCATCGGTGTCCGCGAAGACGAGCTTCTCCGTGAGCTGGAAGAGGAACCCTACGACCTTTTTATCGAAGGGGCCCTTCACTCATTTGATTCGACCTATTTCCACAGGAAAATTAGATCCAGGCTTTACAGAGAAGCTCCCAGTTCCATCCTTTTGGTGAAGAACCTTGTAAGCCTGAAAAACGTTGTGCTTTTATTGGAAGATGATGTGGCACCAAGGCCCATGATTTCAACGTTCCTCAAGATAGTTGAGGGAGTGGAATTGGAAGTTGACCTCCTCCGCTGCAGATTCCAAAGTGGTGGAAGACTGAACTTCTTGGGCAAGGGTGAAGCCGGCGCACCCTCACACCCTGAGGAGCCTGACAACCTACTCAACTCAGCCGAAGAGATGCTGACAGAAGAAGGAAGGGCTGCAAAAGAAAGCCTGGTGGTTCAAGACACACCTCTGAAGATTGCTGAATACCTGGAAGACTATTCCCTCGTGGTATCGTTCCTCTCTCGCCAAAAGGCCATGAAGGGTCCTTTGCTGGACCTGTTGGCCCGTGTTCCGTCGGCTATCCTCCTTTGCCGGGGATAGAAGATGGTCCCTTGAACCCATCAAGGGGACGGGGTCTTCCATGGCCGTTCAGAGATAGTCACACCAAAGAAAGTTTGATTCGGCCGGCTAAAAATAGCACTTGAATTCCGCAAAAAAATAGTGAGGATAGGAGCCGAATTCACTGTGAAAGACTGTACCGTTCACCGGATCCTGGGTGGGACGGTCGCCCCGGTTGATGCTTGCGCCCAGGAGAAGTTCCGAGTTGTCGCTCGTTGACCATCTCAGCGTAGGCTGCACCTGTGTAGACCCGTCAGTCTGAGACTGGAGCACCCCCAGTTGCCCTAGAATCAGGGGCGTGAACTCATACGAGACTGTGATCCCGGCAAGAATCCGCCCGGCGTGGAGAATGGCCCCACGCTCCACGCGCTCCAGACCGATGGTGATATCATCCGACTCTCCGCCCCCATTAAAAAGACACTCCACTTCGACATCCAGAGAACTGGGCCAGTGACGTCCCAGGCCGATCACTGCGGTCAAATGGTCTTCCAGGAGTGAAACCTGATTGGGCGGTGGCAGCAGGGGCCCTTCATCGGCCCAGAACCGGGCCGCCTCGAATCGGAGTTGGACGGATTTGATCTCCCCTACCAGCCCACCGCCGACATGCCATCCGCCGTAGACCTTGCCCCCCTGGAGAGCCAGGTCCCAGCCCCTCACGTTCGTAAAGGTTCTCAATAGAAGGGAGGAGCCGAACCAGGATGCGGACCAGGTTCGATCTTCCAGGTAGTGGTTATGGATGTCCAGTTCCCGGCCCAGGACATAGATCAGGTTCAGGCCCGAGAAGAACCCGAGGGGGATATCCAGGCGAAGGGCGTCAACTCCGGCCTTGTAATCCCGGTCAAACTGGGCTGGATCAAAAGGGAGATACAGATCCAACGGGTTCCAGAAATAGGCCTTGCCGAAGGTAATGGCCTGCCGCCCTACGGTGA
>CAYOIU010000254.1:0-6286 GCA_964404085.1 uncultured Desulfobacteraceae bacterium
AAAAAGTCGTATTGAGAAAGATCCAAACGATCTGCGTGGTGGACATATCGAACCCATTTGTCAAAGTCTTTATCCAGTTGATCCAGGTAGACCTCGGCCTTTTCTCTCGACACCCTCAAGTCTTTAATAGCCTTATCGATTCGCATCTCTTCCGGTGTCATCAAACCTACCCGGAGACGGTGGGATACACCCGGCAGAAGGAGATGTCCGGCCCTGCCCTGATAGATGAGATTGCCTTCTTTGCCCTTTTCACAAAGGATCGTCGTAATAAAGGCCAGGTAGAGGTCCTTTTCCTTGGCCAGTCTTTCGGGAACGACAGGTGACTTGATGATGGACGTCTCGAGGCGCCCCAGCTTGATCCCACGTTCCCGGGCTTTTTCAACCAGTTCGTTCCTGCTCAGAGAAGGCCAACCGGTCTTGCCGGCAAGGCTCGATGCGAGTTCTTCTCCTACGCTGTGGGCACCACTTGAAATCATGATGATGGACATGTCCGGTTCCCCTCTTTTTCAAAGATAATTGACATTGTCTTTTTCTTTCACTTGGATGAGTTGAACGGGTGATTTCGGCCTGATCTGAAGTAGAAACCGTGCCATTTGTTTGTCTTCTCCAAGGACCACCAGTTCTATTGATTTTTCCTTCAAAACGTTCAGGATCTCTTTTTCCCAAGGTCCCCATACGATGTGATGGGATACAGCCAACCCCTCTCTGGAGGCCGCGTTGACCAGATCCAGCAGGACTTCTTCTTTCCAACCATCAATCTCGCTGTTATCATCCTGGTTTTCAATCTGGAGAATGAGAACCTTCGCCTTCATTCTTTCAGCGAGTGCAATGGCATGGTAAACGCCTTTCAGGTCCTTGCTTTGCGGTCTAAGGGGGACCAGGATTCTCTTTTGACTGACCAAACTTCAAGCCTCCATAGCAGTCATTTCTCATCGCCACATAGTAATCAAGATTTGTGCCAAACAAGAATTGCTTGTATTTTCAGATAATTAACTCTGAGCTGTGCTGGTTCGGCGAAACTAAATCGTTTCGATGTGAAACAGCATGGAAACGGAAGGCCGATGGTTATTATTAACTTGCTGATAATGTTTGGTTTTAGTGGGTGATGCAGAATGAAACATGAGAGACCAGGGGATGGGAACAATTTTAGGTGAGACCGAACCTTTTCATTTTGCGCCAGAGGGTCGTCCTCGGGACCTTGAGTATTTCAGCGGCAAGCCCTTTTTTGAATTCGGTGTGGACAAGGACCTGGTGGATGTATTCCTTTTCTTTTTCTTCCAGGGACGCCAGTTCACCATTGTCCAGGCTACTGATGGAGAGCTGCTGGAGATCCTTTGGCAGGTCCCGGGAACGAATGACGGGTCCATCAGTGAGTGCTACGGTCCTTTCGATAATATTCTCCAACTCCCGAACGTTTCCGGGGAAGGGATAGCGAAGCAGGATCTCCATGGCCTCTGCGTCGAGATTGGAAATATTCTTGTCGAACAGTGTCCTGTAGTGTTCCAGGAAGTGATTGATCAGTATGGGAATATCCTCTGCCCGGGCCCTTAGGGGTGGCAAGGAGATGAGGACGACATTGAGGCGAAAGTAAAGGTCTTCACGAAAGTACTTGTCTTTTACCAGCGTCTTGAGGTTCTGGTTGCTGGCTGCAATCATGCGCACATCCACCGGAATCGGCCTGATTCCACCGACGCGCAATACGGTCCTTTCCTGGACAAAACGAAGCAGTTTGACCTGCATACTGGCGGGCATTTCTCCGATCTCATCCAGGAAAATGGTGCCCTTGTCCGAGGCCTCCAAAAGGCCTACCTTGGTGTCCACTGCACCTGTGAAGGCGCCCTTTTCGTGGCCGAAAAGTTCATTGGCGATAAGTTCCTGGGTAAAACCGCCGCAGTTGAAAGAAACAAAGGGTTTATCACGTCGCACACTCTGAAAGTGGAGGGATCGGGCAACGATTTCTTTTCCGGTTCCGCTTTCCCCTTGTATCAGGACGTTGCAGTTCAGGTCCGCGATCTTGCGGACAAGCCTTCGAACCCCTAAAACGGCCTGACTGTGACCGATGAGGTCCTGGTCCCGGGTCTTGGAAAAAAGGGCCTTTTTGAGGGCCTCTTTCTCCTTGACCAACCGCACTTTTTCAAGAGATCGCGAGGCAAGGGATCTGAGTTCAGCCATTTTGATTGGTTTCGTTACATAATGAAACGCGCCTGCACGAATGGCCTCAATTGCGGTTTCAACCGTGCTGTAAGCCGTGATAATAATTACTTCCGTGCGGGGGTGGTTCTTCTTCAGTTTTCTGAGTACCTGCAGACCGTTCAGGTCGGGCAGCCTGAGGTCGCATAGGACCAGATCGAAGGGATCGGAACGTGCTCTTTTGAGGGCCGAGTTGCCGTCACCAAAGACTTCCACGATGTAGTTGTCTTTTTCCAGACCACGCTTGATTTCGCGGCGGGTGATCGGCTCGTCGTCAATCACCGCTACGCGCGGGTTCATATAGGTATTGGCCTGTGTCATGCCATTTCCACCTTCAAGGGGAGGAAAATCGAAAAACAGCTGCCTTGCCCTACCTGGGTTTTTACTTCAATTCGTCCCCCATGTTTCTCAATAATATTGTAAGAGACCGAGAGCCCCAACCCGGTTCCCTCTCCCTCCTTTTTGGTGGAAAAAAACGGATCGAAGATGGATTGGAGATCCTCCGGCGATATACCTCTCCCGGTATCTTCGATGTCCATTCTTATTTCTTCTTTGCCAGAATCCAAACCGAGACCGACCTTTATCTCCCCCTCCTTCCCTATGGCGTGAATGGCGTTGAGAAACATGTTGAGCAGAACCTGCTGGATTCCACTCTTGTCGATGTTAAGGTCGGGAATAGTATCCCGAATTTCCTTTCTGAACGAAACGCGGTGCAGACGCAGTTCGTTTTTCACCAGGCGGGCCGTCTTGTCTACCAATCTCTCAAGAGAAACTTTTTCCAGGCGAGGGTGTCTGGCACGAGAGAATTCGAGGAGGTTTTTCACGATTTCGCTGGATCTGTCCGCCTGGTTCATCAGGTCTTTGTAAAGATGCATCCGCTCCGAATGGCCCATGGCCTCGTCATCTTCCATGAGAGATTCAACCAACAGGGAAATATTGTTGATGGGATTGTTCAATTCATGGGCAATGCCTGATGTGAAGGTCCCGATGGAAGCCATTTTTCTGGATTGCAGCAACTGTTCCTGCCTGGATTCCAGCTCCAGGGCCATTTTGTTGAAACCGGCGACCAGGCGCGATATCTCGTCCTTTTTACCCGTCGGATAGGAAATGGGGGTGAACGTTTCTTTGGCCACTTCCTCAGTGGCCCGTTCCACGAGGGAAAGGGGCTTCAGGATACCTCGATTGAGCAGTTGGATAACCACACCAATGAGCACGACAAAAGCGACAATGGCGATCAGAGGGAAGATGAGGCTGCGATTGAGGACCCGGTCAATCCGCCTCCGTTTGACCTTGATGAGCCCCTGGGCAAAATCTACGAGGGCCTTTCCCTCTGTTCGGATTTCATCCAGCCTGATTTTGGCGTCGCCCGTCTTAATACTGCCCATGTTCTGTTCCAGGGCTTGCTTGTAGTTTGCGAGATTTTTTCGGAAACTCAAACATTCATCCGGGCCGACAACACGCGTGATATCTTCGGCCAGCCGTTCGCAATCATCCTCAATCTTGAAAAGATAAAACACGCTTTCGTCCAGACTTTCAGTATCGTGATAATAAATGAAATTCTTTTCGTAGCGCCTCAATTCCAGGATATTGTTCAGAAGGTCGTCAAAATTTTCTATGATAACGAGTTTTTTTCTCAAGGGAATGGTGTTTTCATAGTAGAGTGCCGTAAGGATACCGACAAACAAGAGGCAAACGATGAAAAAAATGGTTATTTTTCCCCGGATTGTTTTCATTATGAAACCCCTGGAAACACTTTCTCGGCGTATAGGTCCTTTTCCGAAATTTGAAAGCCAACTCGGAGAACAACGCCTCGCCGAAATGTGTCGGTAAAAAAACCTCAGTAAATACGCGGTGAATTCATCTGGAATCCAGCCTGTTCCAGTGAGGTCTTTCTTGCCTTATAGCACTAATTGTTGTTTTAGACCATCTTATTTCCGTGGGTTTGCAGAAGGGCCCTTTTCAAGAGCAAAAGCGCTTATTTATTCTTGACTTAACCTCCTTTTATTGCCTATGATCGGTCGACTGAAAAAGACCCTGGAACAGTAGCTTTTTCTGCATTCAGAAAGATTTGAGAGGGAATCCCTACATGGAACCATTGACTACTGAAATGATCCTCGTCATGATCATGATCGGCATAGCCATTTTCTTGTTTATAGCCGAGTGGGTACGTGTTGATGTAGTTGCTATCCTGATGATGGTGTCGTTGCCGTTGTTTCACCTTGTAACACCCAAGGAGGCCTTTGTCGGTTTCGCCAGCAATGCGGTGATATCCATCATCGCCGTTATCATCATCGGGGCAGGGCTCGACAAAACCGGCTTAATCAACAACTTGGTTCGGCCGGTGCTTCGCATCGCCGGGAGGAGCGAGTCGCGGGTCGTTATTGCCATATCCTTGACCGTGGCGGGCATATCCAGCTTCATGCAGAACATCGGCGCGGCCGCCCTGTTTCTTCCGGCCATCCAGCGCGTGAGCAAGATGCTCAAGATCCCGTTGAGCAATCTGCTCATGCCCATCGGGTTTTCCGCCATCCTTGGCGGCACCATCACCTTGGTGGGGTGCAGTCCTTTGATCCTCCTCAATGACCTCCTGGAACCCTTCCATCTCAAGCCCTTCCATCTGTTCGACGTGACGCCGATAGGCCTGGCACTCGTCTCGAGCGGCATTGTCTGTTTCATCCTCTTCGGCCGTTTCATCCTGCCCCGGGGAACGTCGGAAACCGGAGAGGAAGGCCCGGCCCCTGAATTGAAGAACGCCTTGGAAGAACTTGGGGAACCCTACGAAATTCATACCCCTGCTGATTTTACCCATTACCGTGAGACGGTCCTCGTGGAAGATCTCAAGCGGCGCTATCTTGTCAATGTGGTAGGCATCATTGAACCCCCCGATTTCAAGGTTCTTTCCCCGACGCCGGAAGAAGAAGTGCGGTCGGATATAGACTTCCTGGTTTATGGAAAAGAAAAGGATGTCCGGAGAATGGCGGAAGAGGAGGGAATGACGGTCAAGGACGGCCTGGAGGTGTTCAAGAATGACGTCTCGGAGTCCACTTCGGGCACGGTGGAGGCGGTTGTGGCTCCACGTTCGTCCCTTGCCGGGAAAACGCTCAACCAGATCAACCTGCAGGACCGTTTTCGCGTGACCCCGCTTGCCATCTATCGCCAGGGCGAGACCTACAGGGCCGAAATAGGGGATCTCGTGCTTGCCGTCGGGGACGCTATCCTTGTTCAGGGCAACTGGCGCCGGCTCAAGCTGCTCCAGGCAGAGGGAGGTCTCCTTTTTACGACGCCTGTTGATGTGGAGTTGATGCGTCCGGAAAAGGCCATCTGGGCAGGGTTGTGGCTTGCGGTTTCCCTGACCATGATCATGGCGTTTAAGATACAGCTCTCGGTGAGTCTCATGACCGGCGCCCTTGGCATGGTCATTACCAGGGTACTCAGTATCGATGAGGCTTACAGCGCCGTGGACTGGCGCACCATCTTTCTGTTGGCCGGTTTGATCCCCTTGGGAATTGCCACCGAGAAGACAGGCACGGCCGCATGGATTGCCCATGCCGTTCTGAACACCATCGGGACGGTGCAGCCCATTGTCCTGCTGACGGTGATCGGGATCCTGTCCACCATCTTCACCCTGGTCATATCCAATGTGGGTGCCACGGTACTTCTTGTACCCCTGGTGGTGAACATGGCCTTGGCCGCCAACGCGGATCCGCGCATGGCCGCCCTGGTGGTGGGCCTTGCCACGAGCAACTCGTTCATGCTGCCGACGCACCAGGTCAATGCCCTTTACATGGGGCCAGGTCGTTACAGGAGCGTGGATTTCATGAAAGCGGGACTTCTGATCAGCGTCGTTTTTATCGTCGTGATGATCGGAATGATTTACCTCATATACGGTGTTTAAAGGAAGAGGAAACCTATGGCAATCATAACCATTTCAAGAGGTTCTTACAGCAAAGGAAAGGAAGTAGCCGAAAAGGTGGCCGAGCGTCTGGGCTATGAATGCATCAGTCGGGATGTACTGCTGGACGCCAGCGACCGTTTTCATATACCGGAAGTCAAATTGATTCGGGCCATCCATGACGCACCATCGGTCCTGGATCGA
>CAYOIU010000255.1:0-6186 GCA_964404085.1 uncultured Desulfobacteraceae bacterium
CCATCCCCTCCAGAGTGTTTAGAAAGCATCTGAAAAAGATTGTCAGGTTCGGTTCTACTTCGTTCCTCATAGGCTGCCGTTCGCGGCATAAACCAGCTTCTAACGAACGACGTCGAATTATTCACTGAAGCTCAGGGAGAGAGCCTGAGGGTCTTTTCCAGGTTCCGTTCTTTCCACCCATATCGTCAACAACCCTAATCTCGAGGTCAATTCCTTTCCCCCATTGTTTGATCAACCAACCATTTTCATGAGCCCTTTCAAGGCGAGCCTTCTGATGGTCCTCCTGACCGCGATCCTGTATAGGGTAAGTCAAACAGCAGAAATAATGCCAGTTTTCGTACCCTCCGAAGGGCGTCCCGTCATCCAGCCGGGCCCAGGCCTTCAGTCCCCGCGCGATCTGGCGATCCACGGGCACCACCACATGATACCCGGCGCCGTCCGGCGCAATACCGATAAAGCCCTCGTTTCCGCAGTCATCGGCCAGCGTTGCGCGAAACAAATCGGAAAATCTTATCTCAAGAACGGGTTTCAATTTTCTCTTTTCGCTCCCGTTTCGAACCGATATAAAACAGAAAGATTCCCATGAGCACCATGAGGCTCGATAGGATCTGTCCCATGGTAAGCGGCCCCAGGATGAATCCGACCTGGGGGTCCGGTTGTCTGAAATACTCGATGAAAAACCGGAACAGGCCGTATCCCACCAGAAATGTTCCCATCAAAAAACCTCTTGGAGGTCGCTTTCGGCTCAAAAGGAAGACGATCACAAAGAGCACCAACCCTTCGAGAAGCGCCTCGTAGAGCTGTGAGGGGTGCCTCGGAATGTTGCCACCCTCCGGGAAGATCATCCCCCACGGAAGATCGGTCGGCCTCCCGTAGAGTTCCCCGTTTATGAAATTGCCGATCCTGCCGAAAAAGAGCCCCAGGGGCGCTGCCACAGCCCCCAGGTCTGCGAGCATCAGGAGGGACAGATGTTTCCTCCGGGCGTAAATCCACCCCGCCAGGGCCGCCCCTGCCAGTCCGCCGTGGAATGACATGCCGCCTTCCCACACGGCCAGGATCTTCAAGGGCTGTTGAAAATAGTACGGAAAATTATAGATGAGACAGTATCCCAGGCGTGCACCCAAAACGACGCCGGCGATGCAAAAGGTCAGGAGATCACCCACCTCCTGCCTGGTGATGGGGTAATGTTCATCACGGGAGGTCTTGACAAGGATGAAATAGCCCAGCGTAAAGGCTATCACGTACATCAGGCCATACCATCTCACCTGCAAGGGGCCCAGGTGGATGAGCACCGGATCGATATGCGGGTATTTCACAGAAAAGCGCCTTCCGGGAAAAAAGAAAATATTTTCTGGTACAAAATTTATAAATTATACACCACTTCCTCCCAGACGGCAATCTTTCCCACCCATTTTTCATATCGTTCATAATAGGGATCAAAGACGTTATTCCTTAGCGCATTCATCATACCAGCAGACTTTTTCTAGGGGCAAGCCGATCAGCATATTCCCCGGTGAAAAAAAGCGGAAGACACCTGCCGTTCAGTGCTCCAAGATTGCTTTCCAGAATCGTGCGAGCTGAAGGATGAACACCCCTCAGATTGTTCGTATGGATGAATGCCCTTGTGGCCCAGCGGCAGTTTTTCTTGAGTGCGTTCAGAAGCTCATACGCGGAGAGCCTGTTGAAATCGCCTTCCAGTCTCAAGTGCACGGAGTCGCTGCTTGGATGGATATGGATATGAAATGTTGAGGCCATGTTGTCCCTACTTCAAATCAGTGGCCCTTGAATGTTTCATTAATCCTTCTCTAAAAGCCCTTTACCGGCGGATTGAGGAATCTCCCAATGGCCCCGGGACAGCCCCCTCAAGGATTCCACAAGCGCTTTTGATGTAAAAGGTTTTCTTATGAAACCGTCAATACCCGTCTTTTGGGCACTGGCTATGAGTTCCTCGTTCCCGTAAGCGGTGACCAGTATCTTCCTGGCTCCTGGAGACGATCCCTGAATCAGCCGAAGGAAATCCAGCCCGTTCATGCCCGGCAATCGATAATCGGCTATGATCACATCAAAGCTCTCTTTCTTGACTATCTCCATTCCCTCTTCTGCCGTCTCAATGGCCAGGATGTGGCACCCCTCCCCTTCAAAGAACAGGCATAACGAGTGCCTGATCCATTCATCATTATCGACAAGCAGTACCTTCAAATCTCTTAATTCAGAAAACAGATCCATCTCAAATTCTGCGTATTCCTCTAGTCGGGACAAAGCCATCCCTATGTTCTATTATTCAACTTAAGCATAAGACATGCCACGCCTCCTCATGAAGTCAAAGTCTGTAATCACAAGAGGTTAGACTCTTTTAAAACCGTGAAAGGGCAATTGGAGAAAGGAGAATTAGAGAAATTTCAACTCCTCTTTTCCCAAAATTTCGAAATAGCAGCACAATACAAAGGGGATGGAGGGGGCAGAGAAGGCGGAAACAGTCCCGGGTTTCTACCGTTGGAAGGCGAGCCGCGTTCCGGCCAAATAAGGTGCACACCTCTTACCAAAGGCCCTAAAGAGCGTAGACGTGGCTTTCCTGCCTGTGCAATGGGCGGGGCCCAGATGGTCCGGACTGAATCGACGAAGGCCATCGATTGTACCATTCATTCGCTCCCGGGAGGCGGACAACAGGTGCATCCCTCCCAATACGGCATGAATGTGTTTGTGCCCGGTGAGCGTTCGAATGTGGAGGAGGGTATTGATGACTCCTGCATGAGCACAGCCAAGCAGGACAACAATGCCCTGGGAGGTCTCAAAGAAAAAGGATTGATCATCCAGGAGAGGGTCAGGTTGAGAACATGCTTCATCCAGGAAAAAAGGCCCACCGGTGTCCTCGAATGCGGTCACCCGAGGAATTTCACCGGTCACAAAGATGCCCTCACCTATCCGCGTTGGCTCAACGGTGGGAACATTTTGCTGTTCCACGTTCCGGAAGAATCTTTCGTCCGTGCCCGGAAAACCTATGGGGCGACTCACATATTCTTCATTGCAAGCATACTTGGGCTTGAAGGCCGCCGGATGGGCATATATCTTCGGATTTCCGGCCGACTCCAGGACCGTTTTCAGACCGCCGGTATGGTCATAATGCCCATGGCTGAGCACAACTGCATCCACTTTATCTATCGGGCACCCTAGTACTCTCGCGTTGTGGAGTGCAATTCCACTCTGACCAGTATCAAAAAGAATTCGCCGCTCACCTGTCTCGATGAACACGCTCAGACCATGCTCGGCCAACAAGCCCCTTTTCCTGGCCGTATTTTCCACCAGCACTGTAACATGTATCATGTGTACTGCATCCTTTCCTTCGTGTTGAAAGGTACTTCTGCTATAGCTCAAGGATAGAAAGGTCTTTCCCCATCCACTGAGCTATTCAGTTGCATTGCCTATCATTGTTTCATTGCTTTCCAATTGAAACAGGCAAATGTCTCTCCGATGGATCACTCCCAGAAACCGCTTTTGATCACCTTTTTCCACGACCGGCAGGTACGGTAGCTGATGGATCTCCAACTGGTGAAGGGCATGGGCCAATGCGTCATCGGGGCCTATGGTCTCAACATTTTCGGTAACATCACGGGCAATAATCAACCGCGTCACGTTCCGGTCGAAAAACAGATCCCGAATAGAGCGAAGTGAAAGCATCCCGATCCATTTGTTGTCTTTTCCGATGACGGGCAACATGGTGTATCTGCTATTCTGCATAATCTTTGTGACCTTATCCAATGTCGCGTCCTGTGGGATGGAATCAATATGATATCTCATGAGGTGCTTCACCAGGATCGGTCCTTCCTGTTGGCCAATTTTACATAACGGCGCTCTTCCAAGGGCCTCCATCAACCGGTCGCGCAGCAACAACAGATCGGCCTTCAAATGTCCGACTGTAGCTGATGAGACCATCTTTATTATCTTGACCTCTCCTCCCCTCACAAGACTAAGCCTGGTTAATATGGGCCCTGCTACTTCAAAGACCACGGTTGTGGCAAGGATCAGGGAGAGGAGGGATCCACCAATACCGGGGATTTCCCTGGCCGCCCACGCGGAAAGACCGATCGCGAGACCAGCCTGGGGCAAGAGCCCCATACCCAAATAGATGCCACTCGGCATATTCACCCCGGCCATTCTCCTTCCCAGTACTGCCCCCCCGATCTTTCCAATGGCCCTGCCGAGAATATATATCCCGCCTGCAAGCCCCATTTCCTCTAACATTTCCATATGAAAACTTGCACCTGCAAATGCGAAAAAAAGCGCATACAGTGGATAATCAATCTCGCTTAATCTTTTAACAGCGATTTTCGCCCTGTCACATGTATTGACCAGAAAACCTCCCATCGTGAGATTCGTCAGGAGCGCGGAAACAGAAAAGAAGAGTGACAATCCCACTCCGAGCAGTATCCCTGCCAGGGAAACCAGGAGAAGCTCATTTTCTTCAAGACCCCTCCGCAGATAATAGTGCAGGACCAGCGCAATGCCCGTGCCGAGAATAGCGGGAACGAGTATTGCATGAGCAATCTTAGTAATTGAAGTAAAAAATGCCGAGCTCCCGGAAACACTTTGGGGTGCAAATGAAACGATGCTTACGGCAATCACAAAAGCGATAATGCACACCAGGTTATTCAGTCCGACCAGTGCCATAATATGATTCGTAAGGGGACCCTCGGAATCAAATTCTCTTATGACCAGAAGGGTGGCGGCGGGAGCTGTAGCTATGGAAAGAACTCCAAGCATGGCAGCCATAACAAATGAGCCTCTGAGGGCAACGATAAGGGCCAGAAAAACGATCAAAGACGTGATTGAAATATCGCTTACAAAAAAGGAGGGGAGCGTTTTCTTGAGCCTTCTAAATTTCTTGCTCTCAAACTCCGTTCCAATGTAAAACGCAATGATTCCTAAGGCTATTTCACTGACAAAAGCAAAGTGGGTGACATCTTGCCTTGTCAAGAAGCCTGTTATGGATGGGCCGATGAGGAGTCCTGTTAGCAGATATCCGGTGACACGCGGCAGACGAAAAATGGACGCGATCCTGCCCCCTACAAGAGCCAGGACCAAAACGATGGCCAGGAGTAAAATGTAATTCATCGAAACCTGCCGTCAACCGCTTCATTCAATTTTCTCGTATATCAAGCATTCTGGCTGGAATAAGGCTCAAAAACCATTTACACGTACCCGGCCCGGCTACACGAGCCTCCCGCTCATGCTCCCATTCTCGTGCCACTGGGCATAACTCATCCCATTTCTGTAAATGTGAAGCCGTTTCTGAAAATTCTTATTCAGGGGTTTTGATTTTCTGTAGGCCTCCTTCTCAATCCTGACGGCTTCTTTGAACGCCCCGCACTCGGCATAGGCTGCGGCAAGGGTATCCATCCACGCCGCGTTTTTTCCGATTTCGAGCGCTTTCTGGGCCAAATATATTGCTTTCCTGCAATCGCGATATCTGGGATCCCTTGCTGTGACCAAAAGCCAGGCAAGATTACTGTATGAACCCCCGCTCATGGGATCAAGTTCGATCGCCTTCTGATAATCTCTGATGGCATCTCTGTACCGTTCCAGACCGGTCATAATGACCGCACGGTTATGTAAGTAATCAGGCTTTTCAGGGCTGATTGATAAGGCTCTGTCTATATCATACAATGCCTCCTGAAGGAGACGTTTTCTGGCATGAATCCCGGCCCGCAGGGAATAAGCGGGTGCAAAACTCGCATTCAGATGTAGACAAGCCGAGACGTCCTCCAGCGCATCATCAAGACGACCGGTGAACATCTCTACCTGAGCGCGCTCAAAAAGACACTCTGCGCACTCAGGATTCTTATTGATGACCTTGTCAAAATCCGAAATGGCGGCGTCATGATGTCCCATCTTGGCATAGGTTATGCCCCGGTATCGAGAGACCTTGTATTTTCCTTCATCCAACTCGACGGCCCTTGTAAAAGCTCGAAGAGCGTCTTCCAGCTTGCCTTTCCGCGCAAAATCAAGGCCGATCCCCATCTCTTTTTCCGCCTCAGCACTCCTATGATTTCTTTTCTTATCCGACACTGCTAATCCTCTTCGGCCACATCAGGCAGCCAGGGAACCTTTTCTCCGACCATGCATCCATCTAAGCTAAATGCTGTCCGCACCCACCTCATTTTCGAGCTTTTTCAACAAAGCAAATGTGCC
>CAYOIU010000256.1:0-6185 GCA_964404085.1 uncultured Desulfobacteraceae bacterium
CCCGGCCCCGGCGCCCGTCACGACGGCCACCCTGCCGTCAAAACGTATGCCTCCCCGGCTTTCTCGCCGTTTCAGTTCCTCAGGGCTGAGCCATTCCACAATGCCCCCGTCGATCACCACGTCACCGTTTTCACCATTGATTGTCTTGAAATAGGCCTTGCCTTCCTCCATCTTCCATATCTGGGTGACAATGGGCGTACCGGGATAAAGGGTCTTTGAAAAGCGGACCCTGAACCTGGTCATGCGTTCGGGCTCACCGGGAAAGAGGTGCTTTATGACCGCCCTGCAGGTGTAGCCATGGGTGCAGAGCCCGTGCATGATGGGCCTTTCAAAGCCGCTGGCCCTCGCGAATTCCGGATCGGCGTGAAGCTGGAAGATGTCTCCCGACAGCCGGTACAGCAGCGGCTGGTCGGCGGAGGGAACTGCATGTTCTTCGAGATCCGGGGACCTGTCAGGAAATGCCACGATTTCGCTCGGGCCCGGATCACCCCCGAATCCGCCGTCCTTTCTGCAAAAGAGTTTGAATATGTTGCTGAAAAGCTTCTGGCCGTTTGAGTGGTAGGTCTCCGCCTCGGCCACCACCAGGGCCCCCTTGTCCGCCCCCTTGTCGAACATGTGTGTAATCCGGCCTTCGGTGATGAGCGTCCCTTCCGTGGGGATCGTGTTATGAAAGATGATGTCCTGCTCTCCGTGGAGTATCCCGGAAAGATCGGCATTGGAACTGATGCCGGCTTCGGCCAGGAACTCGAAGACGCTGGCGATGGAAAAGCTGGGGATCACCTTGAGAGTTTGTTCAAAACAATATTCCAGTTCGTCAAAGCCCGCCCCCACACCGAGGGCATACAGGACCACGTCCTTCCAGGTATAGTCCTTTTTCACAGGGCCGATCTTTTTGCCGACCGCATCCAGGTTTAAGGCCATTCTAATCCCTCCTTGTTTGTCCCAGTGTTGTAACTAACCCGGTGGACAGGCCGACACGCAGCGCCGGTCTTTAACGCAACGACCCGGATAGTTGCCTTCCAACGAAGTCGCTTATTAAACGCGTATAAAGAAGCGAATTTGAGAATCTTTTTCATGTGCTTTCTCAAAGTGCTCTTGGCAACTCACTTCCACATGGACGGCTATTTGGGGTTTAAACCTCCTAAACCCATGCACCCGCTACCGCGTACCGCTAAACCCCAAATGACCGTCCATCCCCTTCAGAGTGTTTAGAAAGCACATGAAAAAGATTGTCAGGTTCGGTTCCCATTCGTTGTTCATAGGCTGCCGTTCGCGGCATAAACCAGCTTTTTATTAACTGCTGTTTTCCCCGGACGGCCGGGGAGATGCAGGCTGTAAGGCATCGAGCCAGGCCGGTCTCAATCCCAGGATTTCCCGTGCCTCCGCGGGGCTGGCGATGTCGCGGCCCACCTCCCGGACGATACGCGCTAAGGCCTCCATGAGCACCCCGTTGTTTTCAGCCCTCTCGCCGTTGGGCAGGTAAAAGGTGTCTTCAAGGCCCGACCGCACGTTTCCCCCCAGTTCAGCGCACCTGCGATGGAGATCCCAGACCTCCCTGCGGCCGACGGCAATCACCTGATAGTGGGCGCCCTCGGACATCTCCTTGATCAGCAGGGGAAGCCACTCCGGCTTTGCCGGCATGCCGCTTGCCACCCCCATGACCAGGGAGATATGGGCGTTGCCTTTGAACATACCGTTTTTCTTGAAGAGCTCCACGCTCCGGACGATGCCCGAATCAAAGCACTCGAATTCCGGAACGATTTCGTTGGCCGTCATCACGTCCAGGAATTCCTTGATCTTTTCCACCCGGTTGTCGAAGAGGGTGGGAGGCCAGGCCCAGGAACCGTCGCCTTTGATCTTCAGGTAATTCAGGGACCCCGCGTTGCACGCGGCCATCTCGGGTTTGAATCTTTCCAGGCATGCCACCGGGCCTGATATGTCCGGTCCCAGTATCCCCGTGCTCATGCAGATGATGATTTCGGGGACCCGGTGCTTGATGGCCGCGAGAATCCGCCCGACCGTGTCCGTATCCCAGGTGGGAAGGTGCCCCAACCCTTTTTGCTGGTTCCTGAAATGACAGTGAACGATGGATGCCCCGGCATTGAAGGCCTGGGCCGCGTGTTCCGCCATTTCCCCGGGCGTGACGGGGACATGGTGGACAGCAGGGTCGGTGAGGACCCCTGTCAATGCGCAGGTGATTACCGTTTTGGAATTCATTCCCGCCTCCTTTTGTTATGCTCCTTTGAATGTTCCCCGGCGCTTTTGTATGTATGCGGATATGGCCTCGAACAGGTCTTCCGAGGGCAGGGTCATACAGGACCTGGCCGCGTTGTACTTGAGGGATTCATCCAGGCCGACGGTCTCGTCAAACAGCATGACATCCTTTGCGCCCTGGACGGCCAGGGGCGGGTTTGCGGCGATTTCCTCGGCCATGTTTCGGGCCTCGCTCATAAGGGTCTCTTTGTCCGGATAGACATGGTTTACCAGGTTTATGGAACGCGCCCGTTCGGCATCGAACCCGTGGGCCCTGAAGGCTATTTCCCTCGCGTGGCCGCGTCCCACGATCCCGGGGAGACGCTGAAGGCCTCCCACATCGGTGATAACGGCGAGTCTCGCCTCGGGAAGGGCGAACCGGGCGTCGGCCGAACAGACCCTGAAATCACAGCAGACGGCCAGTTCAAGCCCTGCCCCCAGGCAGTGGCCGTGGATGACCGCGATGGTGGGTTGCGGAAGCCGCTCCAGCCGGGTATGGATGGCCTGGGTCTCAAGAATAATATTGAATACCTCCTTTTTCTGGGAGGCGCTCGGCGTCCCGCCCAGGACGGCAATGATCTCATTTTCAGGGCCGATGTCCAGCCCGGCACAGAAGGATTTTCCCTCTCCCAGGAGAAGAACAACCCTCGCATCCCCGTCTCTCTCCGCCTCTCCGACGGCGACATCCAGCGCCTTCCACAGATCGACGTTCATGGCATTGCGCTTTTCCGGCCTGTTCAGGGTGATACAACCCACGTGGCCCTCTCTCGTGTAGGTAACGAGCCCGTCCTGCTTGTCTTTTTTTTCACTCATATGCATATTCTCCTTTCATCTCCCGGACTTCTCGGGCTAAACGAGGATCTCCAGGTCACTGATGGGGTATGAAACGCACGCGTGCACATACCCGTACCGCCTGTCCGATTTTCTCACCGGCACGCCCGCGGGCTGAAACACCTTGCCCGAGACCACCTTGACCCTGCACATGCTGCACTCCCCGGAGCGGCAGAGTGACGGAACAAGGACTCCCGCCTTTTCGAGGGTCCCCAGGAGCGGCTCCCCCGCATACGCGTGAAGCGTGCTCCCGTCGTTCACCCGGACCGGGAAGGTGTCCTTTCCGCTGATGCCTTCAGGCCAGCCGGTAGACGTGCAGATATCCGCCGGCGGACCGTAGACCTCTTTCCTTATTTTTCTCGACGGAATGCCCAGCCCTTCGAGCTCCGGGATACAGAAATCATACAATCCCTTCGGGCCGCAGAGATAATACGTCTTCCCCTCGGGATCTCCGAGGGTATCCCGGATGAGGCGGCCGGTGATGAGACCCGTCGCGCCATTGTACCCTTCCGGCGCGTCCTCCACAACCGGGATGTAATGAATATTCTGGAACCGCAGCGAAATATCCGTGAGCGTCCCATGAAAGATGACGTCATCAAGGTTCCGGTTGCCGTAGAAGAGGAAGACCTCCCGCTCCAGTCCACACTCGGTGATTTCCCGGATCATGCTCATGAAAGGCGTGATGCCGCTCCCGCCGGCGATGCACACCATGGTCTTATCGTGGAAAAGAGGATTATAATAAAAATTGCCCGCAGGCCCTGAACTCTCTATCCAGGCCCCCCTTTCCACGTCATCAAGGAGGTATCCGGAGGCAAGTCCGCCTTCCACCCTTTTCACGGTGATGTCATAGTATCCAATCTGATTCGGCGGCGACGAAATGGTGTACGGCCTGGTGGTACGTATGTTTCCGATCTCGAGGAGCAGGGCCACATACTGCCCCGCCAGGAAGGGCGGGAGATAGGCGTTTTCAGGGACCAGTCTGAGGGTCCCGGTGTCGGCGGTCTCCTCGATGATGTCCGAGACGCGCAGCATCATGCGGGCCGGGTGCAGGAGGTCGATATGCCTCTGTGTGGAAGCCGCGTCAGACGCGAAATTCTTCCAGTATTTCCTGCCCACTTCGATTTCTTGGAGCAGTTGATCGTAGCCGTCGAATTCCCGAAAGATCTCCTTTTTCATGGTTTCCCCCTAGCTTGCGATATGTTCTTTTATGACGGATCTGGCCGCCTGTATCCCTGCCTGCAGGGTGGGTTGGAACCCGCAGTCCCCCACCCATCCGCCGGCGAAGAAGAGACCCTTGACGGGAGAATATCGGCCGGGTTGAAAAAACATGGAGTCCTTGGTGTGTTGTTCGAACCCGTAAATCGCCCCGGAGGGATGCCCCAGGTACCGCATATGGGTCAGGGGCGTGGCCACCTCGATCTCTTCAATATGGGCTCTCACCCCGGGATAGACGGCCTCCACCCTGCGCAGCATCTGTTCGGCACAGGCGAATTTTGTCCGATGATACCGGGTCGGCGGTATGCGCAGCCAGGGCTCGCCGTATTTCAGGGTGACGATGTTGACCTGGCACGTGCCGGGCGGGGAAAAACCGGGGTCCGCCACGTCGTAACAGCTCAAAACAATCGGCTCATCGTCTATGTGCACCTGCTGCATGCGCCGGAGGACGCTGTCGTCGGCATCCGTATTGCTGAGGATGAAGTTCGTGGTGTCGGTGATCCCCAGGTGGTCCGGCTCGCAGTCAAATCCCATGAACATGCTGAAGGCCGAGGGGCTGATCTGCCGTCCGCCCATCTCCCGCAACAGGGTGACGGGAAGCGTCTCCGGGTCCATGAGCTGGTAATAGGTGGCTATGGGGGAGATGTTGGAGACCACATACCCGGCTTCTATGTCCTCCCCGTCCGCGGTGGTGACCCCCTGTACCCTATTGTTCTTGACCAGGATCTTCTTCACACCGCAATTGAAACGGCCCGTGCCGCCGTGGGAGAGAAAGCGGTTGACAAGGGCGTTGGACAGGGCCTGGGAGCCTCCCTTGATGTGGAACGGCTTGAATTCGATGTACACGAAAAACAGCATGGCAAGGTAGGCGAAAGAGAGGCGGGTGGGGGGCAACCCGAGATAGCCCCAGTAGACCGAGAGGACCGCCTTCAGGAGGGGATCGGAAAAGAGATCATCCAGGACCTGGTTGGCGGGCTTGAATGCATATTCGTACAGCACGGGGTATTTCTCACGGGAAGGGGCTGGGTCTTTGAAAAAGAAGGCGGCCAGCATCTGGTTCGCGTATCCGTAGGCAAGATCGAAGAACCGCTCGATGGCCTCCTTTTCCCGGGGGAACTTCTCCCGGAGCTCGGAGACGACCTGCTGCCTTTGCGGTTTGAACGAGATCTTGAAGCCGTCCGGCATGAGCACATTGTAGAGATCGGGTATCTCCACGAATTCCAGGTCTTCCAGGAGACCGAGCTCGCCCAGGCTCATGCGGAGAGGCCCGGGCCTTTCCACGGTGCCCATGCCGCTCAACTGGTGCAGGGCCACCTCGAACTCGAAACGGCCCCGGCAAAAACTCGTGGCGCACCCACCGGGGATGTTATGCCGTTCGAGAAGGAGGACTTTCAGACCTTTCCGGGCAAGGGCGACTGATGCGGTAAGACCGCCGTTTCCGGCCCCGATGACGATGACATCATATTTTTCCATTCCTTTCCCTCCTGTTCCGTAGGGCCGGCGGCCAAATCTCACGGATGCAGATGTTACCCAGCATCCCCGCTGATCCTTTCCAGCTCCATTTTCCGCAGTTCTTTCCGCAGTACCTTCCCGATTGCGCTCTTCGGCAGTTCGTCCATTAATTCCAACAGCTTCGGGACCTTGTAAGCGGCCAGCTTTTCCCTGCAGTAGGATATGACCTCTTCTCCGGTAAGCCTTTCTCCCGGTTTAACGACGATGAATGCTTTCACCGTCTCTCCGCGGTATTGGTCAGGTATCCCGACAGCACATGCCTCCAGGATCTTCGGGTGTTCGAAAAGAATTTCATCTATCTCCCGCGGGTAGATGTTGTAACCCCCCGCTATGATCATGTCCTCGAGGTGATTCTTCGGGAGCTTGACGATGCC
>CAYOIU010000257.1:0-6166 GCA_964404085.1 uncultured Desulfobacteraceae bacterium
TCACTGGTCCATGCGGTGACACGATGGAAATCTTTCTGAAATTTGAAAAAGGCAGAGTCAAGCAGGCCACATTCCTTACTGATGGATGCGGATCAAGCACCATCTGCGGCTCATTTGCCGCTGAGCTTGCCATGGGGAAGACACCGGATGAACTGATAGACATTACAGGAGAAACCATTCTGGAAATTCTTGGCGGGCTGCCGGAGAAAGACCGACACTGCGCGTTTCTCGGTGTGGAGGCCGTGCAGGAATCCCTGCACAATTACATGATGCACCAGAATAGGAAAAGGTAAAAGCGTATAGGCCCGGGACTATTCTGGAGACGTGCAGCGCGGAGTTTATGGAAGTTTACAATAATGCGGAATGCATTATTAGTAAAGGGCAGGGCAACTATGAGGCCCTTTCCAATGAGATCCGTCCCATCTTTTTCCTTTTGAAAACCAAGTGTCCTGTCATTGCAAAAGATATTGGGATTGAGGAAGGGAGTATCATATTGAAACGCGGAGATATCCCACATGAAGATTCTTGATGATTTGGTAGCAACATTGGATTTTGATGATACCGTGAAAGATATACGTCAGGGGGTCTTTCACACAGGTGTCTTGACCAGATACTGCGGGCTTGCCGCAACCCTGCCAAGGGATGCCTTACGCCAGACACCCCCACTGGTCAATGAACCCGGTCTCCTGCTTCAGAAATCCACCCAAGAACTGACCTCCCTGGCCTATTCCGAGAGCATTCTCGAGGCGGCCATCGGCATGGCTACCATCAATTCCCTTCTCGAAATAGATGAGGACACCTGTCTTGAGTTGAATGCAGCCGAACTGATCCTGGAAAAAGGCCGGGGCAGGAACATCGCTATCGTAGGCCACTTTCCGTTCATACCCCGGATTCGTGAGCACGCAAAAAAACTCTGGGTCATTGAAAAAAATCCGAGAGAAGACGATGTTTGTGAAGATGAAGCAGACAATCTGATCCCCCTTGCAGATGTTGTGGCCATAACAGGTACCGCCTTCACGAACCATACTATCGAACACCTGCTCGGTCTTTGCAATCGAAGGTCGTATGTGATCATTCTGGGCGATACGGCCCCACTCTCCCCTGTTTTGTTTGACTACGGGCTGGATGCTATATCAGGTACGAGAGTAGTGAATCCTCAAAAGGCGCTCGACTGCGTAGGCCAGGGAGCGAATTTCAGACAAATAAAAGGGGTAAGGCGGCTCACCATGATAAAATGACGGTAGACATGAACCCCTTGTGCCGCAGGCTGGACAGTATGGAACGTCTATCCCAAATTGAAAGGAGTTGAAATGAGTTCAAAAACGAAGATTGGAATCATTATCTGCGATCGCTACCGCCGCTGTGCGGGCGGGAAGTGTTTCCGCGCGATGAAGAACAAGGAAGGCGCCTTCAGCATATACGGCGACAACGAAATGGAGTTGGTTGGTTACACCTCTTGCGATGGGTGCCCTGGCGGCAACATCGAATATGCGGGCGAAGAGATGGTGAAAAATGGCGCAGAGGTTATTCACCTGGCTACCGGCCTGGTCGTTGGTTATCCACCTTGTCCCCATATCGATACATTCAAAACCTTCCTTGAAAAACGCTATGGGGTCAAAGTTGTTGTGGGCACACATCCTATTCCCAAGAAGTATCTTGATATGCACACGTATCTTGGAACATGGGAAGACCCCGCGTGGAAGCCACGCATAGAGCCTACCATGGCAGATGAAGTGACCCGCGCAAATTACGACTAGGGAGCCTTGGTGAGACAAATTATCGCTAATAATGCGCTCCTTTTTCAAAGTCGTCAAAATTACGTCGAGGCAAAAACTGTGGCAAATTCAGTCTGAGAAAGATCTTCGAAGTTCTTCTTTCCGGACCTTTCCCATGGCGTTTTTCGGCAGTGAATCAAGAAAAAAGACCTGTTTGGGGCACTTGTACCCTGTCAGGTTCTGCCGCACAAAGGTTATGAGATCCCCGGGTTTTTCTCTATGCTTCCCCGTCTTCAACACCACGGCAGCCACGACCCGTTCTCCGAAATCCTCATCGGACAACCCGAAAACCGCAGCCTCTTCCACTGCTTCATGCCTTTCCAGCGTGGACTCCACTTCTTTCGGGTAGACGTTATAACCTCCTGAGATAATGAGTTCTTTGCTCCGCCCTACCAAGTAAAGCCGAAGGTCATCATCCAGGGCCTGGTACCCCAGGTCACCGGAGGCCAGCCACCCATTCTCAAGGCATTCGGCCGTCTTTTCCTCCATGTTCCAGTACCCCTTGAACACATTATCGCCTTTTACCCAGACTTCTCCGATCTCCCCTGCCTTCACGGTCTTTCTTTCGGGGGATATGATTTTCACGGAGACTCCCGGCAGAGGATAACCAACACTCCCGGGGACCCTTCGAGCAGGATCCAATGGGTTGGATGTAATCATCTGGGCCTCGGTCATCCCGTAGCGTTCCAGTATCCGGAAACCGGTGATCCCTTCGAATTTCCTGAAAAGATGCTCCGAGAGCGGGGCGGATCCGCTTATGAAGAGCCGCACAGAGGCCATATCCGGCCTCACAGTATCCCAATGGTTCAGGAGGCGGTGGTAGATAGTAGGTACGGCCATGAACAGGGTGATCTTATCCTTCTCGAAACTCTTTAGTGCCTTTACGGGATCGAATTTCCCCTGCATGACCACAGTGGAACCGGCATGCAGGGCGCCATGCATGGCCACGACCAGCCCATGCACATGAAAGAGCGGCAGCACATGGAGTAACCTGTCCTCATCGGTCCAAGCCCAGGCCTCTTTCAATGCCAGCATGTTGGAAACCAGATTTCGATGGGTGATCACGGCCCCCTTGGACCTGCCGGTGGTCCCGGAGGTATAGCAAATCATTGCGCCGTCATCACCTCCGGCGGGATAGTCCCGATGGTCCCTGTCTTCCATTTTCGCTACGCTTGTCAAAAGGGAGGGTAATCCGTCCGGACCGTCACCGTCCGCGAGAAGGGTCTTGATGTGCATCATGCTTTCGAGATTTCCATCAATCTTTGTGAATCGCTCCCGGTCCGTAATCAGGAGTGAGGCCCCTGAATTGGAAAGGAAATAGGAAATCTCTTCAGCGGTGTAAGAGGGATTCAGAGGCACGGTCATGGCGCCGACGGCAAGGTTCGCCAGGTGGACAATCAGGAATTCCATACCCTTGGGAAGCATAATCGCAACCCGATCGCCTTTTCCAATGCTCATCTGCTTGAGCAGGAAGGCATATTTTGCAATACTGCGGTCAATGCTCATAAAAGAATGGGAGCGACCCTCAAAAACAATGGCCGTTTTCGGGCCGAACTTCCCAGCCGATTCAGACAGTATCCTTGCCAGATTCAATGATTTTCCTTGACACATAAGGGAAGTTTTCCTAAAGTTTTTTCTCGAAAAAGCAAGTCCTATCACCATCACTCCACTTCTTATCTTATCATATTTTATCACTAAAGGAGGCCGTCCTATGAAAAAAGTCGCACTGGTTAGCATGTTTGTTTTTTTCTTCATTTCATTTGGCGTTTCTGCCAGTCATGCCAAGACATTTAAGATTGCCGCCATTTTTCAAACCGCCATCGAAGAGCCGTGGGATGGTGCCATCCACCAGGCCTGCCTGAAAGCCAAGAAGGAAATGAGCGATATCCAATATGAGTTCACCGAAAAAATAGCTGCTGCGGATTTCGAAAAAGTTCTGCGGGAATACGCTGAAAGAGGATTTGACCTGATCGTCGGCGATGCCTTTCTGGCGGGTGAAGAACCGGCCCGAAGGGTGGCCAAAGATTATCCAAAGACTGCTTTTGCTTTTGGCTCGGAGTTCGGGCCGGTGGCCCCCAATTTTTCCGTCTTTGACAACTGGATTCAAGAACCTGCGTATCTCTGTGGCATCATTGCCGGCAAGATGACCAAGAGCAATGTGCTCGGTGTGGTTGCGGCGATCCCTATCGGGGAGGTCAACCGGTTGGTAAACGCGTTCAAGGCAGGTGCCCTCAAAGTCAATCCCAAAGTCAAGGTCAAAATATCCTATATCGGCGGCTGGTTTGATCCCCCCAAAGCCAAGGAAGCGGCCATTGCCCAGATTGAAGCCGGTGCAGACCTGATTTATGCTGAACGGTTTGGTGTCTTTGAAGCTGCCAAAGAAAAAGGCATTCTTACCTTCGGCAACATGTCCGATCAGAATGCTCTCGCGCCCTCGGTGGTGATTACCTCGCCTGTATGGGATATGTATCCCACCATTAAGTTCGCCATTGAAATGGTAAAGAAAAAAGCCTGGGTGGCCATGGATCTGAGGGAATGGTCCATGATGGCCAAAGGCGGCGCCCGGCTTGCCCCTTTTCATTCTTTTGAAAAAACCCTCCCGGCGGATGCCTTGAAAATGGTCCGGGATCTGCAACAGAAGATCATAAACGGGACCTACCACGTCCCGGTGGATGAGCAGAAGCCGGCCTCGGATTAAAGCAGCAATCGAGGGATGCTCAATGTCCTTGGTCCTTCATCCGCTGTTCCTAGGGCGGGTGCTCATACTTCGCACGTGAGAGGCCACTGTGCCCGCCTCATTCGGTTGGCACAGTGGCGGCCCGGACAACCCGATCACCACCCCCGCCCGCTTCCTGCAAGGGGCATGACATGGCGGGCAGGCAATCCACACACTACTTTCAGCGGATCAAAGATAAATTGAGTTCACTACTCAATTGAGGCGCCCAATGACTGAGACCCGACAGCCAATGGTTCAGATGTCGTCGATTACCAAATATTTTTTGGACGTTACGGCCAACGACAAGGTTAACTTCAACCTCTACCCCGGGGAAATCTGCTCTTTGCTGGGTGAAAATGGCGCCGGGAAAACCACGTTGATGAATATCCTCTTCGGGTATTACGCCTGCGATGAGGGTGAAATTTTCATAAAGGGGAAAAAAGCTGATCTCTCCTCACCCAAAGATGCCATCGCCCGCGGTGTGGGTATGATTCATCAGCACTTTGCGCTGGTCCCCACGCAAACGGTGCTTGAAAACATCATTATCGGTACAGACTCAGGCAGATCTCTTTTTCTCGATTTGAAAACGGCCCGTCGAAAACTGCTCGACCTTGAACAACGGTTCGGGCTTCAAATCGATCCCGACGCCCGCGTGTGGACCCTGTCGATAGGTGAACAACAGAAAGTCGAGATTCTAAAGGCCCTTTACCGGAACGTGGATATCCTCATCATGGATGAACCGACGGCCGTTTTAGCCCCAACGGAAACCGACGACCTCTTTAAGACCCTGAAGTCGCTCGTAAGCGAGGGACGATCCGTTGTATTTATCTCTCACAAATTAAATGAGGTGATGGATGTTTCAGACCGTATCGTGGTCTTGCGGGGCGGTCGGGTCGTGGCCGAAAGACATACCTCTCAAACCAGCGCCAAAGAACTGGCAAATCTTATGGTGGGAAGGGATCTGGCTGAGAGCACCCAAAAGAAACAACTGGAACCCGGGCGTCCGGTGCTGGAAATCCAAAATCTTGATGTCCTGAACGACAAGAAACTGCCGACCATAAAAAATCTCAACCTTGTGGTCAGACAAAATGAGATTCTAGGCCTGGCCGGGATTTCCGGAAACGGCCAGCGGGAACTTTCCGAAGTGCTTTTTGGAATGCGAAACCCCATCCAGGGAGCCATCAAACTGAACAACTCTCCCCTCAAATTCGGAAGCCCTTTATCGGCGATCCGATTGAACATGGCAAGAATACCCGAGGACCGGATAGACACGGGCCTTCTGATGGACCTTTCCGTCGAGGAGAACATGATACTGGAGGATCATGGGTCTGCCGCGTTTCAGGCCTATGGTTTATTGAAATCGAAAAAAATTCACCAATACACCGATGACCTGATAGGTGCTTACAGCATTGCGACCGCCGGTCGGGATGCCGTCACCAAAAGCCTGTCGGGCGGAAACCTTCAAAAGGTGATGCTGGCCAGAGAACTGGCGGGGAACCCGGCGGTTGTCATCGCCTCCCAGCCCACCCGGGGCCTTGACGTGGGAGCCATGGAGTACATTCACCAGAGGCTTCTACAGGAAAGAGAAAGGGGTGCCGGCATCTTGTTGATATCAGAGGATCTCGACGAGGTATTTTCTTTGAGTGATCGGATTGCCGTAATCTATGAAGGAAAA
>CAYOIU010000258.1:0-6162 GCA_964404085.1 uncultured Desulfobacteraceae bacterium
TTGTCGATTTCCGAAAGGGACCAGCACCCGCAGTCCGACACGGACCTCTGATGACAAGTTATCTGGGATCTCGTAGGTGTAGGTCCCCTTGACAGGAAGGGAAACAGCTATTCTCAGGCAGGTCTTCGTTTAGAGGCTCCTTTTGTCCGTTGATTATTGACCTGATACGCCGGATTGGTCCCTGGAGTCCGATTCCGGATTTGTTTTCCCGCCGCCGAACAGCTCAGAGGGAAGAGGAACATTGAATTTGGCCTCAAGCAGGAAATATCTTTCGATCAGTTCTCCGCCCAGAAAACAGTCGATCCTGTAAGGGTACCATCCCCCGCTCACTTTCCTGAAATCGTGAAAACGGATGGTAACCAGTTCAGTACCCGGTCTTTCCAAGGCCCGGTATCGCAGCAGAATGGGCAGGAATCTCTCTTTTTCTATCAGGAGCGTGGGCATGGTTTTGTCTTTGTGGTCCCCGATGACATAAGCCACCTCTCCGTCAAGCCGGGTCAGGGAAACCACGGACTGATCAATTCCCCACGCCGCCAGTCGCTCCGACAAACTCTGCCGGCTGTTGGCAGCCATCAGCTGTCGATACCCCGAATCAATGTCAAAGCGGGAAGCCTGGATTTCCTCAAGGGACATCCCTCCTTCTTCGATTTCCGTGACGATCTGATCTCGGTAAAATCGTGGAGGCTGAACCCAGATTTTTTCTTCAAAGGTTATGGCCGGTTCGTTCTCCTGTGAGCTCATCAGGCGGGTCGATTGAAGTATCGAGATTGTCTTGAACTTCTTGAAATTATCAGCCACAAAACCAAGCAGCTGTTCGGAGGGCATGACGTAGGCCTCCGCAACGTGAGGCAGCAGAAGGCTTCCCCAAATAGACGCCAGGACCACGAGGGTCGTGGCGATCTCCCTACAAAAGGCCCTCAGCCTTTCTTCGTTTTTCAGTAGCTTCACTCCTGTGCCTCCAGTTCCTTCAACATTTCATCCCTTACCCGCGCCATGAGGGCGCTCATTTCATTTGCCGCGTACTCCCCCACAGGAATCGGGTTCCCAATGGAAAGCGCAAAGTTCCCCTTTCTTATCCTGAAACTGCCCTTTGGCATAATGTGCATACTCCCTTTCACCACCACGGGAACAATATCGCATCCGGACTTCAGGGCCAGTTTAAAGCCCCCACGTTTGAACTCTTGGAGGTGCCCGTCGATACTGCGTGTTCCCTCCGGAAAAATCAACACGGAGGCCCCGTTTTTTATCCTCTCCGCTGCTATTCGCAGACTATGAACGGCCTTCCTCGGATCCTTTCTTTCTATCCCGATGTAGCCGGCTCGTCTCATGGCAAAACCCAAGAGGGGTATTTTCATGAGTTCCTGCTTCAAAATAAACTTAAAGTCCACGGGGAGGAAGGCCAGCAGCCCCCATATGTCAAAATAACTCTGATGATTCGTCATATAGATACGTGGAATCTCGGGATCCACGCTTTCTCTTCCCTTCACGTCCACCTTTGTGCCTGAAAGCCACAGAATCACACGTGCCCATGGCACTGCCACGCGGAAATGGATACTCCTCCCACTGAAACCGAACAGTGTCATGACACCTGCCCAAAGACAAAAAAGAATGGTATGAATGATAATGAGGCTGTTCAGTCCAATGAATCTGATCATACGGTATTCCTTTTGCGTCCGTGTCGTAAAAAAGCCAGTCCCGGAGGACCTGGATTTCATTTCTTCCTGAAAGAAAAGTCAAAAAATAGTTATATTTTACATTAATTGATTGACATATGAAATTCTTTTTGTTATCAAAGTTAATAATTGAGCTATAATTAAATATAACTTTTATCCCTTGGAGCAGAGTATGGCCGACTATATCGTCTGTCCGAACAAGAGAAGTGCCCCACGCATGAACGTTCTGGTTTGCCGTGAAAGGTGTCCTTTGGTGGAGGACTGTCCAGCATACAGCGCTTTTGAAAAAGTCCCCGTGGGAGGAAACACGCTGACATTGCCGGCAGATTCCGAAAAGATCAGCGCAACGGCCCCCTAGACCAGGCGGCTAAATTCGAAATCCCGACCAGCGGATGGGCAGTTCCAACCCTACGCTTATCATGTTTTTGTCTTTCCTTGCCACATCTATTTTCCCACCATGCTTGTAAATGATAATCTTTGAGAGGGGCAAATCAAGGGCCTTTGATGGAAGTTTGTGCGGCAGCCGCGGCAAAAAGAACTGATCGAGATCTTCGTCCGACAGGCCTTCCACAGTGTAGGAAATATGTATGAACACCCTTTCCTTTTCCCCCTCAAGGGAAACGTGGAATTCACCGTTTTCGGACGCAGTAAGGGTGGCATAACCTATTAGGTTTTCAATGGCCTTTGACAGCAGTTCCTCATCCCCCCGGATTTGGGTCATTGTCTGAGGAATGGACGTCTCCAGCCGAACACCCTTGGATGAGAGTTCCTCGGAATACTTTTCCAGAATCCCATCCAGCAACGAACCCATGTTTACGTTGTCAACCCGCAGGGTTATGGGCTCAATCGAACTGAGAATTATCCGAAGGATGTCTTCCAGCCTTGCCACTTCTTGAACGATAATATCACACGATGCGCGATTGGGATCTCCCTCGGGCAGATTTTTCAGGATCCTTAGTGCAAATCCGCCTGCAGTGGTAAGAGGGTTACGAATCTCATGGGCAAGTCTCGCAGATATTTCGCTGATGACCTTGATCTCTTCGGTTTGAAGTGCTCTCTCCTGGTAGGCCTTGAGTTGCGTGATATCCATCATGATCCCGTCAATCCAGCGTATCATACCACCGTTGTTAACGAACGGTATCACTTGATCAATGAAAGTGAGCGGTTGACCGTCCTTGGTAAACACCACTCTCTCTTTCCTGTATTCCCCGCTCTTTCCCCAGCACGCCTTTAGAATCTCTTTTTCTTTTGCGTCCCCTTCACCGCAGATTTTCTCACGCCAGAAATCCCTGTCTCCCACCACCTCCTCAGCCGTATAGCCTAGTTTTTCAGTGAAGTAGGGGTTGATGAATTCGGTGGTTCCATCGTTCAAAAGGCGATAAACAATCAGGGGAACCGTTTCTACAAATGTTCGATACCGCTCCTCCGAGGTCACGAGATCAGCTGTTCGGTCCCTGACCTTCCCTTCAAGGTTTTTTGCGTATTCCTCGATCTTTATTCTTCTCTCTTTCAAGGCCCCCAGCATCGCATTCAAAGATCTGGTCAAATCACCCACCTCGTCATCAGGCCTGGCTTTCAACCGGCTTTCCCTCCCTTCACTCGCTATTTCACGCGCCTCAATGACGATTTCCCTTATGGGTTTGACAAACCGGACCGCCACCAACCATGTGAGGCCAAAAGAGACAAAAATGCCTGACAGTGCGATGAAAAGCATCAGGTTTCGTCTTTCCTGCAGACGCTTGACAATGCCCGACCTGTCCACGGATATGAGCACCACCGCCACCACGTCGCCATAATAATCCTTAAGAGGACCCAGCAGGATGGCGCGATCCGAACACCCCTCCGGTGCCACAAAAATTCTCGGCTCCGGGCCCTTCAAACCTTGGAGGTATCGGGCTGTGAAGCCATTCATACACTTTCTGGCAGTACCGGCCAGGGGGACATAATCACCCTTTCCACGCTTTTCATAGATGGCGAAATCTGCTCCCCACTCTCTTTTCAGATCCCCCAGGAATTGCGTGTCAAAAGGGTGGCCGATTTCCACACTTCCAAGAAGCCTGCCCCCTCGGAAGATAGGGGCGACTCCCCTTATCCCCAACCCGGTTCGCCCCCACTCCAGACCTGAAACACCGCTGCCGGTCTTCATGGCCTCCATGATGGTTCTTCGGTAGGCCATCATCTCGCCTTGTTTGCTCTCCCGGTGAAGGCGAAGGAAAGATCTTCCGGGTGGGATGTGGAAGTGAAACTGTTCGACTCCGAACCTCTCCTTCAGGACCCGGAAAATCGGTGCGCTGTATGCATCAAGGTCTTCCCTTTTGCGATCGGCCATGAACTTCTTGACTTCACGGTCCTCGGCAATGACAGATGCCATCCCAAGAACTTCCATTCCTTTCTGTTTGATGTCATAGCAAAAGAGCCGGTAGAGCTTGTTCATTTCCCTGGTGTTTTCCTCCGCTATGAGCGTCTTTTGTGAATTCAATCCGAGGTATACCAGGGAGGTGGTTCCTATGAAGGCAAAAGTCAGGAATGGAATCAGGAGTTTCCATATGAGACTGATACTGCGTATTCTGTAAAGGATTCTGGACCACATTTTCTGATTAACTCTAATTTTCCGGCAAATGACCGGTTTGCCCGTTAGCCGGTTTCCCGGTTTAAAACCTTTCCTAACTGCAAATCGGAGAGACCATTGCTGAAAAACGGGTTCAACGGGTTCAACCTAGCGAACCCCAACCAACGGCATCTTTTTCATGTCCCTCAGTATCCTCATCTGTCTTTGCCTCACCTGAGAATTGGGTCGCTTCACCGACCATTTGTGCGGCCCGGGCAAGACGGCGGCCAGAAGGGCCGCCTGATCCGGAGAAAGGCCTGATGATGAGGTGGTAAAATACCTCCTGGAAGCCGCTTCTGCCCCCCGGATGCCCACGCCCCAATCCACCGTGTTCAGATAGATTTCGAAAATCCGCTTTTTGCTGAGAAACATTTCCAGGAGGAAAGTGTAATGGGCCTCCAGTACCTTTCTCAGCCAGCTTCTCGCGGGCCACAGGAACACCGTTCTGGCCACCTGCATGGTAATGGTACTTGCACCTCTCTTACTTCCTTTTCGGATGATATCCTTAATAGCATGAGAAATCTCGACGAAATCGAAGCCATGGTGGTACAAAAAACGCTGGTCCTCGCCGGCCAGCACGGCCCTTCTCAAGTTTGGGGAGATATCTTCCAGGGCCTTCCATGTCCCGTCAGACCTGTCTGATCCTAGAGGCCTGCGATCCGTTATCCGACCGAAGATCCTGGTCATCGTCAGGGGGGGATTCATGAAATGCAGAAACAGGACCTGAAGACTTGAAAAAACAAGGAAAAAAAGGAGGATCAACAAGACCCATCCTGAAATCCTCCTCATAACTGACGATACCTTTTCGCGGGCCAAGACACCCTACCCCGTCCCGTTCTTGATCTTGTTCCAGACCCGGTCCATTTCTCTCAGTGTGGATGCGTTAAGGTCTTTTCCGGAGGAGGTCAACGCCTTTTCCATGCGCTCAAACCTGCGGACAAATTTGGCATTGGTCTTCCTCATGAGGTCTTCAGCGTTCAGCCCCCAGTGTCGGGCAAGGTTTACGAGGGAAAAAAGCAGATCCCCAAGTTCCTCTTCCACCTTCGCCGGTTTGTTTCCGCCCATGGCATCCTGGAGTTCATCAATCTCTTCCTGGACCTTTTCCCATACGGATTCCCTGTCCGGCCAGTCAAAACCGGCCTTGGATGCCCTTTCACCCAGGCGGTGAGCCCGTTGAAGTGCCGGCAGATTGGCCGTAACGTGTCGCAGAAAAGATCCTCTATCCTGCGCATGACCCTTTTCAGTCTTCTTTATCGTTGCCCAATTGACCGCCACTTCTTCAGCATTTCTCACCTTCACATCTCCGAAAACATGGGGATGGCGGTGGATCATTTTTTCCATTATCTTCTCAACGACTTCAACGAAATCAAAGCGGCCCTCTTCTTCCGCGAGATACGCGACAAAAACAACCTGAAACAGGAGATCACCCAATTCTGAGCGCACTTCGTCAGGTTCGCCCCTCTCGATGGCATCCAGCACTTCATAGGCCTCCTCAAGAAGGTACATTCGGACACTCTCGGCGGTTTGCGCAGCATCCCATGGACAACCACCCGGGCCCCTGAGTCGTCTCACCAGCTCAACAAGCGCATTTACGGCCTTACCCAATCTGACCTGATCCATTCTGATTAATTCCTAATTACTCTTTTTAGAGGGTTTCGAGGAGATGTTCTTTGCCTTTTCCTGTCCACCATGCCAGTTTCTTTTCCAGCTTGCGTAGGCCCCCTTGGAGACAAACCCTGCCATGGACTGATAGGAAGATACGATGAAAGGTGCCAGCTTGGATCGGGCGATCAGGGGTGTCTTTGCGGGCAAGAAAAAGGTGAGCAGAACAATCACCAGATAGGTCAGGATGACCCCTTTGAGGACAGCCAGGCCAGCCCC